>NZ_AUKR01000022.1:0-87731 GCF_000424845.1 Streptomyces sp. TAA040
GGATGGCGTACTCCTCGCGGATCGCGTGGATCCGGGACCGCCGCCAGCCGCTCCAGCAGGCCGGGCACGTCCCGGCCCAGAGCCGGAGGATGAGGGCTGAGCTGGTCAAACGCGGGCGATATCAGAGATGATGCGTCGGCAGGCACGGGCTTCCCAGGATCACAGAGCGCAGAGAACTCCATGATCACGGACGTCCGTGCCTGCTTCGTACCGGACCCCACCCAACCCGGTAAGACGTCAGCAACCGGACGTCATCCGACTACGCCGAAGCCCTGGGCCAGGCCGGTCGGGTCCGACAGTGTGACGGGGCTGTTGTTGGCGTAGGCGTAGCCGTTGATCTGCTGCGGGCTGGTGTAGTCGATGAGCGGGTCTACGGAGATGAACTTGCCCAGCCCGGGATCGTACTCGCGTGCCCCGATATGGACGAGACCGGTCTGTTCGTCGATCGTGCCGCCGACGAAGCCCTTCTCGCCGGGCCACTCACCCGTCGCCTCACCGCGTTCGAGTCCGTAGGGATCCGAGCGCCGCTGCGACACCGCTCCGGTGGCCGAATCGACGGCGAGTTCACCCGTGCCGTGGTGGTCGGACGCGAGCAGGGCGACCTTGTTGTCGTCCGTGCGGACGGCGACGGTCTTTCCCGCGAACGAGTAGTAGCGGGTGGCTTCGACCTTGCTGGAGCCCTTCGCCTGGCGTAGCTCCATCCCGGGCAGGTAGATGGTGGTCGCGCTCGCGTCGCGGCGCAGGACCCGGTTGCCGCCGGCGTCGTAGACGTAGGTCGCCTTGGTGCCGTCGGCCTCGGTCGACTCCTCCAGCTTGCCCTGGGAGTCCCACTTCAGCTGCTGCTCGTTGCCGCCGATGACCCGCTCGGTGGTGTTGCCGGTGGCGTCGTAGGCGTACGTGGACTGGCTGTTGACGTCGGCCGTCTCCTCGACGACCTTGGTCACCGCGTGCGGGCCGGCCGCTCCCTCACCGTAGGTGAAGGTGCGGGTGGCGTCCTTCGAGGCGTCGAGTCCGGTGTCGTGCACGACCTCCTTGGTCCGGTTGCCGATGGCGTCCGTGGTGTACGACTTCCAGTAGGGCGCCGGGCCGCCGAGCGCCTCGGTGCCCGGTGCCGCCTCGCAGGCGGTGGGACGCGAGCCGTCCAGCGTGCCGCCGACCGTGCCGTGCCCGGTGGCCTGCTCCACGGTGGCCTGCGGTGTCCACGCCTCTGCGAGCCGCTGGCCGGTGTCGTAGGCGAAGCACTGGGTGTCCGCCTCGCCGGTGGCCGCGGTGTCGGAGACCGACAGGACGTTGCCGGCCTGGTCGTAGGAGTAGTGGGACTCCTTCAACGTCTCGGTCTGTGAGGACAGGTCGACCACCGCACGGGCGAGGCGGTCGGTCCCCTTCTCGTACTCGAAGGTCTGCCACAGCCGCTGTCCGTCACCGGTGGAGAGGGACAGCTGCTGGAGCTGGCTGGTGTTGGAGTACCGGGCCGAGGCGTAATTCGCCTTGCCCCGAATGGAGGTGGGGCGCTGGAGGTCGTCGTAGCTGAAGACGACCGACTCGGTGCTCAGCCCGCCGGCAGCCGGCATTCCCATGCCTTGCTGGCTGCCGTCCCGGTTGTAGGTGTTGGTGAAGACGTAGACGCCGGCCAGTTCGTCCTCGGAGTCCGGAACCGAGTACGCCGTCTTGAGCGGCCGGTACATCTCGTCCATCGACTGAATGACGGTCGCGAAGTACTCGTCGCCGCCATTGACGTAGCGCAGCGAGGCCCATGCCTTGCCGAGCCAGCCGGCCCGGTCGTAGCGGGTCTCCGTGAGCTGGGTGCCGGTTTCCGGCTCTCCCCCCCAGGTGCTCAGGGTGCGGCCGAGCTTGTCGTAGACGGTGGAGGTCTTCTCGCCGCGGGCGTCCGTCGTGGAGACCGGCCGGTCCAGCGCGTCGTACACGGTGGTGGACGTTCCGGCGTCCGGGTCGATGCTCTTGACCTTGCGCCCGAGCTGGTCGTACTCGTAGCGCCAGGCGTTGCCCTGGGCGTCGGTCACCTTGGAGAGCGAACCGGCGGGCGTGTACGCGTACGTGGTGGCGTCGTAGCCGTTGCCGGGGCCGGCGGAGCCGTCCGGGTCGGGTGCGGCGCCGTGCCAGTGGCGCAGCTCGGTGGTCTGGCCGTCGGCGTCGGTCAGGGTGGTGGTCGGCACGCCCCCCTGGGGCGGGTCGACGTGGGTGCGGTCGCCGTCGTACTCGGTGGTGGTGCGCCACTGCTCCTCGCCGGCGACGGCGAAGATCTCCGCAGTGGGGCGACCGAGGCCGTCGTACTCCGTCCTGGACTGTGCGCCCACCTCCCCGTCGCTCACGATCAGCAGCTCGTCCGAGGGAGCGCCGGTCGCGTTGTACGTGGAGTTGGTCTGCTTGATGTTGCCCGTGCCGTCGTAGAACGAGTCGGCGACCATGCGGCTGCCGTCCGGCCCCTCGGTCTGCTTCTGCCGGGGTCTCAGCATGCCGTCGAAGAACTGGTACTCCACGCCGTAGGAACCGCTGATCTCGACCTTCTCGGTCTTGATCACGACCGGTTCGTCCCGGCGGATGTCGTAGGAGTACTTGAAGCTCGGAGTCTGACCCTTCCTCCGTTCCGGCATCCAGACCGAGGCCAGCCGTCCCAGGGGGTCGTAGGCGAGGTCGGTGCGCACGCCGTTGGGGTCGGTCTGGCCGGTCGACTGGCCCCAGGCGGGTGCGTAGTCGGTGGTGGTGACGTGCCCGAGTGCGTTGGTGACCTCGGTCTGCGAGATCAGGCCGTTGACGTCGGTGTAGTCGGTGGTGGTCTCTGCGCCGTCGGCGTCGGTCTGCGAGGTCGCGCGGCCGAAGGTGTCGTAGGCCGTGGTGCCGGTGAGCTGGTAGGTGCCCTCGCTGCCGTCGTGTTCGGTCAGCCGCTCGGTCGTGGTGGCCTCGCCCCTGGTGGGCGTGTCACCGAAGTCGCCGCCGTCGTAGCCGGTGCGCTCGTCGGCGAGGACCTGGGTGCTGCGGTCCGGCGTGGCCGAGCACCTGACGGAGACCTTCTCACTGCGGGAGGGCAGTTCGTAGAGGTGCTTGGCGGGGTTGTCGGCGTACCACAGGCGGGTGCAGGTGTCGTCGGCCGCGGTGGAGGTGTCGCCGAGGTCGTCGGTCCTGAGCACCCGTCCGTTGTTGCCGGCACCGGTGTCGTAGGTCGACACGGATTCGGTGGTGCGCCAGCCGCCGTCGGACAGCCGCCGGTAGCCGCGGGTCGACTCGGTCCGGACGAGCGTGGCCTTCGTGGTCTTCCACGGCTTCGTCTGGGTGGCGGTGTCGTGCTTCCACGGCTCGTTGATCACCTTGGCGATGACCTCGGAGCCGTCGTAGGTCCGCGACTCCAGCTCGAACCCGGTGTAGTCCTGGTGACCGGTGTAGGTCTTTCCGGTGGAGTCGGTCACCTTCTCAGTGCGGCTGCCGCCGCCGGGCTTCTTGTCGCCGTGCAGGCCCTGAAGGTAGGTGTGGTCGACGCGGTTCGGCATGGTCTCGCCGTTGCCGCTGGTGACCGTGACCTTGCCGTAGCCCTGCCACTGGTCCCAGGTGAGGTTCTCCTCGTCGGTGATGCCGTCGGGCTCGGCGTGCCGCCAGCCGGCGGGCCCCTGGTAGTCGTACCGGGTGACGAGGTCCTCGCCGCCGCCGGTGCGGTCGGTCTCGATGATCTCGGCGACGACGTACTTGTGGAACCAGTCGGTGACCGGGTCGATGCTGCCGGGCGGAGTCCACTTCACCGGGTAGCAGCGCTTGGTCTGCTCGCCCGGTTCGGGCAGCGCGTCGGCCTTGCACTGCGTCGGCGCGTAGTTGACGTCGAGCTGCGAGCCGGTCTCGGTGAGGACGGCAGCGAGGCGGAACCGGTGGAAGGGGGCGATGTTGTCGCCGTCCTTGTCGACCCGGTTGACCAGTTGCGTGCCCTGGAGTTCCAGCGAGGGCAGCTTGGCGCTTCCGCCGACCTTGCCCTCGTGGTCGATCTCCGACAGCCACAGGGTCTTGGAGTCGTCACCGTTGTCGGTGAAGAGGTGGGTGAACTTCCAGGCGTCGACGTCGGTCCAGCTGTCGGCGCCGGACCGCATCTGGGTGGTGATGCCCGTCAGCCGCTTGCGGGTCCAGAAGGTGGCGGCGGACTGGCCGGCCTCGCACTCGGTGCCGGCCTTGCAGTAGCGGTCGACCGGGGTGTCCGGCCAGTGCCGGGCGTTGGAGTCCTTGAAATCGGCCGGGTCGCAGTCGAAGTCGGACGTCGGCAGGCACCGCTCGGCGGTGTGGAAGACGACCCGGGCCGGGGCGGCCTCCTCGAACACCTCGCCGTCGCGCTGGCCGTACTCGACGCGCTTGAGGTACCCGCCGCGGGTGTACGCGGTGCCGTCGACGTCGGTCTTGCCGTTCAGCGCGTAGTGGTTGGTCTCCTTGCCGTACACGTACGACATCACGTTGCCGCGGCTGTCCTTGACGTAGTCCAGGTTCCAGCGCCACGCCTGCCGGCAGTGTGACTTGCTGAACGTGTCGTCGTAGCAGGGCTCGCCCTTGTCGTCGCCGAAGACGGGGACGGTCCACGTGGAGTCGGTCTCGGCCTTGCCGGACGTCCAGCCCGGGCGGCGGTTGAGGCCGAAGGAGTACTCGGTGCCGTCGGTGGTGGTCACCTTCCAGTGCTCACCGTCGTTGTCACCGTTGGTGGCGCCGGTGAGCTTCTCGATCTTGGCGCCGCTCTCGCCGGTGACGTGCCACTTTCCGGTGTCGTCGTCCTTCAGCAGTTCACCGGAGGCACCGTCCAGCATGAGCGTGGCGTTCTCGAACGCCCAGCACTGCTCCGCCGAGCTCTTGTGCCCGTCGTCGGCGCAGGGCTTGTAGCGGCGCTCGATGTAGCCGGGCTCGTAGGAGAAGCCCTCACCGACCCAGCTCCCCTGGTTGTTCGTCGCGGCCGTGCGGCCGTCGACGGCCTGCGAGGAGTAGCTGAGCCCCAGGGTGGGAGTCAGTCCGCCGGGGGTCGGGACTGTGCGGAACGGGTAGCTCCACGAGAAGCCTCCGGAAGCACCGGCCATCGACCAGCTCGACGAGGGGGAGAGCGGGGTGGCCTTGTAGTCGCCCTGCTCGGAGGAGTCCCCCGCGGTGACGGCGAGCAGCGGGGTCGCCTGGCCCGCCTGAGTGGAGACGCCGGACTTCGCGGGCAGCGCCTCGACGTCCGCGGTCAGCGTGCCGCTGGCGCGGTCGTTGACCGAGCGGAGCGGCTTGGGGAGTTCCCGGCACTTCTTGCTGCCGGGGTCGGCGTGGGTGGCGCATGCCGGGAGTTCGACGAGTTGCAGACGTCCGGCGTAGTCGCCGCCGAACGCCTCGGCGAACTTCGTGTAGTCGACGGAGAGCTTGACCCGGCCGGGCTGCTCGGAGCCGTCCGTGCGCTGCACCTTCAGCAGTGCGGCGCTGCCCAGTTGCTTCGCGCGGCCGTGGTCGAGCGAGATCACGTCGACCGTGGCCGGGGTCGCCGCCGCAGCCTCAGCCCGGGAGTTCGCCGGGGCCTTCTTCTTCGCCGCCGGTGCGTCGGCCTTGCTGACCTTGACGGGGACGCCGCCGACCTTCGTGGCCTTGCCGGCCGACTCGGGAACGGCGAGGGACTTGGTGTCCGCGTCGGGCCAGGACGTCTTGCCGAGCGTCTTGACGGCCGCCTTCGCGGCCGGGTCGGCCGGACGCGGGGCTGTCGTGGCCTTGCGCCCTTCGGCCGGTTCGCTCTGCCCCTGGACCTCGGGGCGCTCTCTCTCGGTCTTCAGGTCGATCGGTGCGGCCTGCACCGTGCCGGTGGTGACCACCATGCACAGGCCGAGCACGAGCGACCCGAGGAGTCGGCGTGGTATGCGCCGACTCAGCAGTCGTCCCTGAAAGGACTTCACATGCCTCGGCGCGGATGACCGGCGGCTTCTCCGTGTAGGGGCGGTCCTCGCGCCACACGCACGTGCCGCCCGGGTTGGACGACATCAGCCGGTGGTCGACCTGCTCGGGCGGGTTGTTGTAGCTGACCGAGAGATAGGTGTTGCCGCAGACGCGCTTCCACTCGCCGAAGCGGCTCTCGTCCTCGGCGCGCAGCCCGAGCGACAGCGACGACCAGCCGCCGTTCGCCGCGGACCGCACCTCGCTGGTGAGTTCGCCGCCCTCGAAGTGCAGGTTGGCCTGGCTGGAGCAGGACGTCGGGGAGATCTTCCGGTCCACCGTCATCAGGTAGTCGTCCCAGTCGTCCTTGGTGTTGCTCCAGTTGCTGGACGAGGTGACGGTGTAGTTCTTGCCTCCGATCCGGTAGAGCCGGACCGGCTCCGCCTTGGCGTCGGCCCAGTACACGTGGTTGAGGCGGGCGGAGAGCGTGGCGCCCAGGATCTGCTTGTTCTTGTAAAAGGACATCGGCATCGTGTAGAGCAGCCGCCGCTTGCCGACGCCGTTGCAGGAGACCGGGTTGTAGTCGGTCGGGCAGCGGCCCATCCCGGCGCTGCCGGAGTACTTCCAGTCCTTCGCGGTCGGCTTGCCGGACATCACGGAGGTCCACGCCGTGCGCGAGGTGGTCTTCTGGATCGGGTCGATGACGACCGGGAAAACGGTGTCCTCCGCGTCCAGCACCTGCTGGTCGGGGAGCAGCGTGACGGAGTCCGCATCCACCTCCATCTCCACCGGGAAGGTGCGGCCGCCGCCGCTCGGGCCCTCCAGGTCGGCCCGCTCGGCGGACCGCCTGTTCCCGGCGTCCCGCTCCTCGGCGACCGGTCCGTTCCGGTGGGCCGCCGGGCGCACCCCGGTGGGCTGGGCGGTGCTGCCGGAGTCGTCGGCCGGTGGGCCCTCGGTCATGGCGGCGGAGTCCCACATCACCGGCGGCGCGGCTTCGAAGACGGTGCCTCCGACCTCCGTGTCGGTGGCGCGCAGCGCTCCGTCCTCGGTCTCGCCCATGGTGAGGCCGTCGGTCCGGACGCCGATCTCGACGCGGTCCAGGGCCTCGTTCTGCGCGGCCTCCGGTGTCCTGACCACGAGCAGGTGGCCGAGCCCGTCCACCTCGGCGCGGGCCACGAGGTCCACTCCGGGCAGCACGTCCGGGTAGGTGGCCCTGTTGCCCTCGACGGTCGGTTCCGGAAGCGCACCGCCCGGCCAGCTGAGCGCGAACTCGCGGCCCGCCTTGCGCATCCGGGCGAACGGCCCGTCGCCACCGGCGGAGAACTCCAGCTCGACGGTGGCCGCCTTGGGCGAGTAGTTGCCGTTGGAGCGCTTCGCCAGGGTGTCGTCGACCTTCACCCAGGCGCCGTCGCGGACCGTGCGCACCGGCTCGGCGTACTCGACGGCGGTGAACGAGCCGTCCGGGTTGGCGAAGACCTCCCGCCGCTCCTGGCGGAGTGCGGTGACCTCCACCCGCTCGCCGTCCTGCTCGGCGGTCCGCTGCGCCCGGTCCTCGGCCCGGCGGACCGGGTCGGTCGCCGGATCCGCCTGGGCCAGCGGCTCGGTGGGCAGGTGCGGATCGGGCGCGGCGACCAGCGTCGCCAGCACTCCGAGCGCGACGGCCGCGACGGCCGCGGTGCGCGATGCCGCAGTGCGGCGCGGTCGTGCGGACACGGTGGTGCTTCCCCGTTCTGCCTGGCGTCGTCGCCTGTCCGTGAGAGGTCTGCGGATACCGCGCATCAGCGCACCACCGCCCCGAAGGCCGTCCGGTCGGCGGGCAGCCCGTCGGCTCCGGGCCGGTGCGCGGTGACCGGGTCGGTGCCGTCGGCCACGACGTTGCCCCACGGCAGCCGGTGGACGCCGTGGTCGGCCTGCGGGCCGTAGGGCACGGCCACGTACAGCTCCTGGGCGGTGGCGTGCAGGCTGGTGCCCAGGTACTCCTGGTTGCCGGGCTCGCCGGGCAGTCCGGTGATGCCCTTGCTCAGCCAGACGTCGCTCGCACCGGCCTCTCCCACCAGCGGGAAGACGTGCACGGCGCCCGCGTCGCGCACCCCGTCGCCGCCGTCCTTGCCGGGGATGCCGACGGCCAGCAGCATGGTGTCGGGACGGCCCACGGACGACGGCGCGGTGTTCACGGCGGCCAGGTGGCGGCCGAAGTAGTCGCCGTCCTCGCCGACTCCGTGCACTCCGGAGTACGCCTGGTGGATGTCGGCGGTCTGGAGGATCGTTCCGGCCGCCTTCACCTCGATGACCACGACCCGGCCCGCGTCCTCTCCCGTGGAGGTGTCCTCACCGGGTGAACCGATCGCCAGCAGTGAATGGGTGGGCGAGGAGGTGTTGTCGGTCCGGAAGGGCACCATCTCCAGGGCGGCGCCGAACTCGTCGCCCGCCTCGGCGAGGCCGTTGACGCCGGGAGTGTCCTGGTCGATGCCGGCGAGCGGCGTGGGGACGTCGTCGGAGTTGACGGTGTGGCTCATCACCTCGACGGCGCCGGAGAAGGTCTCGGTGCCGATGGCCTCTCCCGGTACGCCGAGGGCGAGATGCCTGGGCGACGCGGCGACGGCGTAGCCGAGGCGGTCGTCCTGCTCCACCACTCCGGACACCCCGGGCTTGTCCTGGTGGACGGCGATGTTGTGCGAGCCGCGGACGTAGTGGGAGGAACCGGCATCGTGGATGGAGCCGAGGTCCTCACCCGGGACGCCGATCAGAAGGAACGGTTCACCGGACGCGGTGTGTCCGGCCGCGAGCGAGAAGCCCATCCAGTCCCCGGCCTCGGCGGCGGAGCCCGCCATGCTTCCGGTACCGGCGCCCTGACGGTACTGCTTGGCGGCCGGCCCCTGGCCCAGCCCGTCGGGCGAACCGTGGATCACCTGGACGAGCCCCGCTTCGGGAACGTCGCCGAGTGCCTCGTACGGAATACCGACGACCAGGTCGCTGCATCCGTCCTGGTTGGCGTCGTGGACGGCGAGCGCGTGCCCGTAGCGGTCGCCCGCCTCCGGGGCGCCGGGTATGACGTCGAGGGCCTGCGATATCTCCGCGGTGCCCTTGCCGTCCCCGTACACGATGTCCACCAGCCCGGCCCGCTCCTGCCCGTCGACCGTCGCCTCGGGGTCGGCGACCGCGACGTCGGTGACACCGTCGCCGTCGAAGTCGGACTCCGTTCCTGCCTGGCAGCCCGCGGCCGCCTGCGCGGCGGTCGCGCCCCCAGCGGTCCGAGCGGCAGGGCACACCACGCCACTGTCAGCCCGGCGGCGGCGATCATGGCCAACCGCCTCGTTCTTCGCTTCCGCACCGCAATGCCCTCCGTCGTGATGCCAAGATCACCGAGCATCCTCACGGAGCGCTAACACTGCTGACAACAGGTCATATCCGGTATAGGCCAGTACGGATCGTCACGGATTGATCACGATGCGCGGGCGGGTGGAACCGGAGTGGGAGACTCCGCACTTCGCCACCCGACCCGCGCCGAGGCACGGCGGTGAACTGCGGGAACACCGCGCGCCGCCGGCACGGAACGGCCCTCGTCACCCCGCCTCGCCCCGTATCCGCCCGCTGCGGGGCGTGTTGGGCGGCAACGGCCCGCACTGACGCCGTGCGGGCGGTGACCGCGCCTTACCCGCGGCTCCGGCGCACGGCGGCACCGCGCCCGCGCCGGGCCCTCCGAGGTCACCCCCCGGAGGGGCGTCGGCCTCGCGAGCGGAAGAAGGCAGCCGTGTACAGTCCGGCGCCCGCGAGCAGCGCGCCGGTGGCGCCGGAGAGCAGGGCGCGGAGTTGGCCGGGGCCGGTCTCGGCGAGGTCGCCGCTCCCGGTCGCTCCGTTCGGCTCGTGCTGCGGCGCGCGCGTGGTGTCCGTGACGGTGAGGCAGCCGGTGAACGCCTCGTGCCGCGTCTCGACTTCGCTCCCGGAAAGGGTGCGGGCGATCACCGTGCCGTCCACCGAGCCGCCGATGCCGAGGCGGACCTCGGCGGCGGGCGCGAGGACCGTGCCCGGCCAGGTGGTGCCCTGCTGCTTCACGACCAGTTCGGCCTCGGGGAAGTTCCACAGCAGCCGGCCGGCCAGCCCTTCGGGGCCGCTGATGCGCGAGGTGCCGGCGGACGACATGTCGTACGCGTCCCCGCTGACGTTGACCAGCGCGGTGGCGCCCTCGGGGATGTCGAGGACGATCCGCTCCGCTGCGGCCAGCCGCTCCGCGCTCACCGGGAAGACGTTCAGGTCGGCGTAGGTTCCGGCGAAGATGGTGACCACCGTTCCGTCCTCGGTGGTGGAGGTGGTCTCGCCGTGGGCGGGGAGGTCCGCGAGTTCGGCGGCGAGGGCGCGCAACTGCGCGAACTGCGCCGCGAAGTCGATCGGTACCGCACCCTCGGTGGTGTCTCCCGAGCGCAGTACCGGGGTACGGCCGCGCAGTTCGCCGTAGACGGCCGTGCCGCGCTCCAGGACGGTGAACGCGTCGCTCCCGGCGGCGCCGTTGTGCAGGACGCCCCCGACGACGAGGGTGTCACCTCCCGGGACGGGAGCGTTCTTCGGGACGCGGCCGCCCACGCTGAAGCCGTCGGTGAAGTCCGCGTCGCCGCCGACGGCGACGGCTCCTCCGCTGCCGGAGCCGCGTACCGCGTCGTGCTCGACGAACTCGCTGTAGGAGCGCGCGGTACCGAGGCGGTCCGCGCAGGCGGGGGCGGCAGCGCCGGCCTGGGGGGCCAGCACCAGCGCCAGCATGCCGCCGGACAACAACGCAGCGGCGCGTGGGGGGAGGCGCATATCACGAATGATCGCCAGCTGACGACCCCCGGTCAAGCCCGTATTGCCGGATCTGCCGGGACCGCTCCCGAACCGTTGCGGAGTGCCGCCCCGAACCGTTGCCCGGCAGGCCGTTGCCCGCCGGAGAACGCCCGCCCTGCCGCTGCCCGTTCGACGGCGCCGGGCCGCCGCTCAGACGTGGTCCGGGTCCTGCCGGGGCGACTCACCGTCGCCACCGCCGAGTTCGGCGGAGAGTTCGTGGACGAGTGCGATCAGGTCGCGTGGACGGTCCGGGCCCCACCAGTCGCCGAGCAGTTCGGCGAGCGCGTTCTCCCGTGCCACGGCCAGCCGGGAGGCGGCGTCGTGGCCGGTGGCGGTGAGCATCATCGGCAGACCCTCGCGGTAGGCCAGACCGCGTTCCTCGACCTGCCGCGCCCCGGCGGCGACGATCGCGCGGTCGATGCCCACCCGGTCTGCCAGCAGGGCCGGTTCGACGGACCCGTGCCGGTGCATGCGCAGGAGCAGCCAGCCGGCGGCCGGGCGCAGGTCCAGTCCCGCCGCCCGGGTCAGCCGGGCGTACAGGTCGCGCTGCCCCTCTCTGCTGCTGAGCACGGTCAGGGCGCGGAGCAGTTCGTCCCGGGAGGAGCGGTGCACGGGGTTGGCGGCCAGCGTCTCGCTGCTGTCGGGGGCCTGCACACTCGCCCGCAGCGGGGTCTCCTTCAGGAACCAGGCGAGGACGAAGGCGAGGAACGCCGCGGGGGCGGCCCACAGGAAGACGTCGGTGATCGAGTCGGAGTAGGCGGCCAGGGCGTCGGTACGGGTGTCCGGTCCGAGTTCGGACACCGCGCGCGGGTCCTCCGCGAGCGAGTCCGCGGTGACTCCGGGAGGCAGGGCGCGGCCCTCCAGCGCGTCGTCGAGGCGCGGCGCGAGCCGGTTGGCGAAGATCGTCCCGAAGACGGACACCCCGACCGAGGCTCCGATGGAGCGGAAGAACGTGGCTCCGGAGGTGGCCACGCCCAGGTCCCGGTAGCCGACGGCGTTCTGGACGACGAGCACCAGGACCTGCATCACGAGGCCGAGGCCGAAGACGAAGACGAGGAAGGCCAGGCTCATGCGCAGGTCGCTGCTGCGCTGGTCGAGGTCGTGCAGCAGCAGGAGTCCGGTCACGATCACCGCGGTGCCCACCACCGGGAAGACCTTCCACCGGCCGGTGCGGCTGATCAACTGCCCGGAGAGCGTCGAGGTGGTGAGGATGCCGAGCACCATCGGCAGCATGTGGACGCCGGAGAGCGTGGGCGAGATGCCGTGCACCACCTGGAGGAAGGTGGGCAGGTACGTCATCGAGCCGAACATGGCGAAGCCGATGACGAAGCCGATCACCGAGCAGATGGCGAAGGTCCGGTTGCGGAAGAGGCGCAGCGGCAGGACGGGTTCGGCCGCGGTGCGCTCCACTGCGACGAAGCCTGCGAGGGCCGCCGCGCCCAGCAGGCCGACCCCGATGAGCTGCCCGGAGTCCCAGTCCCAGGTGGTGCCGCCGAGGGAGGTCACCAGGACGACGCTGATCGCCGCCGAGGCGATCAGCGCGGTGCCGAGGTAGTCGATCCGGTGCTTCTCGCGGTGGCGCGGGATGTGCAGCACGGCGGCGACGACGGCCAGCGCGGCGGCGCCGAGCGGCAGGTTGATGTAGAAGACCCACCGCCAGCTCAGTTGGTCGGTGAAGACCCCGCCGAGGAGCGGCCCGAGCACGCTCGTGGTGCCGAAGACCGCGCCGAAGAGGCCCTGGTAGCGGCCGCGTTCGCGGGGCGGCACGAGGTCGCCGACGATCGCCATGGACAGCACCATCAGTCCGCCGCCGCCGAGTCCCTGCACCGCCCGGAAGGCGATCAGCTCCCCCATGTTCTGGGACAGCCCGCAGAGCGCGGAGCCGATCAGGAAGATGACGATGGCGCTCTGGAAGAGCTTCTTCCGGCCGTACTGGTCGCCGAGTTTGCCCCAGAGCGGGGTGGCGGCGGTCGCGGCGAGCAGGTACGCGGTGACGACCCAGGACAGGTGGTCGAGCCCGCCGAGGTCGCTGACGATGGTGGGCAGGGCGGTGGAGACGATCGTCTGGTCGAGCGCGGCGAGCAGCATGCCCATCAGGAGGGCGCCCATCGCCAGGTACAGGTGACGCCGGGGCTGACCGGTCCCCGGCTCGGCCGTCGGCGCGTGCGTCATCTCCCCATGGTGCGCCCCGGGAAGGGCCGCGTCCTGTCGGATTCGGCCATCGGCGCCCCGCCGCGCGGGGCGGGCGCGGGCACGGGCGCGGGCGCGGGCGCGGGATGGTGGGGCGACCGGTGCGGCGGCGAGGCGGTGGGCGGGCGGGAACCGTCCGAGGGGGCGCGACCCGTCCGAGGGGGCGCGACCCGTCCGTTACGCTGTGGCACGCTCTTTCGAGGAGGGGACCCAGGAGAGTGAACGGAGCAGAGAGCAACCGCGGCTGCCCGGATTGCGGCGGCCCGGAGGGCTGCCGGTGCACGGCGGTCCAGGCCGTCGTGCAGCCCTCGGAGTCCCCGGGTCCGGGCCCGGATCCGGCGGACCTCGCGCTGTTCGCTCCGGAGCCGGACCGGCGTACGAACGAACGTGTGGCCCTCGGCGGGAGCGGGCACCGCAGGCCGGTGGACCGGTGGGCGGCGGTGGGCGGTGCGCTGCTGGCGGTGACGGGCTGCGCGGTACTCACCGGGGCCCTGATGTCCGGGGGCGGCACGGAGTCGGCACTGCCCGACGGCGGCCTCACCCCTCCGGCTCCGAGCCTCACCGCTTCCGAGGAAAGAGTTCCGAGCCCGTCCGGGTCGGCCTCGTCCGGCGGCGCCGCGCCGGAGGCGGACGCCTCCTCGGCCGAACCATCGGCCGGCAGCAGCAGTGCCTCCGCCGCGGCGGAGGACGCACCGACCGAGAACGCGTCCCCGACGTCCGCCGCGCCCGACGGGGACGGGGGCGCGGCGAACGAGCCGGAGGCGCCGCCCGCCCGGGACGGCGAGCCGGAGGCGGGCCGCGGGGACGGGGACGACGGCGAGCGCGGCGAGGACACCGGCGGGGACGGGGACGACAACGGCGGGCAGGGCGACGGGCAGGGTCAGCGGACCCTCCGGGAGGGTGACAGCGGTCCGCCGGTGCTGGAGTTGCAGTACCGGCTGTGGCAGGCGCGTTCGTACCAGGGCGCGTTCCACGGGGAGTACGACCGTAACGTGGTGTCCGCGGTGAGCCGCTTCCAGAGCGTCCACGGCGTGCAGGGCGACCCGCCCGGCCAGTACGGGCCGAACACCCGCAGGGTGCTGGAGGAGCGGACCGGACGGCGCTGAGCCCCGCGGTGCGGACGGTCCGGGCAGCGAGGCGGTGCGGTGGGGCCGGGCGTCCGGTTCGGTGCGGTTCGCACCCCGAGCAGTATGGCGCCGGGGACCCTTCTTTTTGTAATGTGGAAAAACAAATTGGTTCCGCATGCCGTGCCGCGTCCGACGGCGGGGTCCCCACGGTGGGTGGAACCGCTTCTGTCCTTTCCACCTTGGAGCCGCCAGCCATGGCAGAGACCACACCCCCCGCCCCGGCCAGCCGCCCGTCCCCGGCGCCCGTCACCCTGACCGCTCGGGCGCTGCTGCTGGACATGGACGGCACCCTGCTCAACTCCGACGCCTCGGTCGAGCGGGTCTGGCGCGAGTGGTCCGCCGAGCACGGACTGGACGCCGACGAGGTGCTCAAGGTCGTGCACGGCCGCCAGGGCTACGCCACGATGGCGATCGTCCTCCCCGACCGCCCGATGGAGGAGAACTACGCCGACAACCGGTGGATGCTGGCCAGGGAGACCGCCGACACCGAGGGCGTCGTCCCCGTTCCGGGCGCCGCCGCCTTCCTCGCCTCGCTGATCCAGCTGCCGCACGCCCTGGTCACCTCAGCGGACGTCGCTCTCAGCGACGCCCGGATGCGGGCAGCGGGACTGACGATGCCCGCCCGCCGGATCAGTGCGGAGTCGGTCAGTGCGAGCAAGCCGGACCCGGAGGGCTTCCTGAAGGGCGCCGCGGAGCTGGGCGTCGCCCCGGAGGACTGTGTCGTCTTCGAGGACTCCGAGGCGGGCATCGCCGCGGGCACGGCGGCCGGTATGCGGGTCGTGGGAGTCGGCCACCGCGCCGCGGCCTTCGCGCCGACGGTCCACGTGGAGAATCTGGAGGACCTGCGGGTCATCGCCCTCCCCGACGGCCGTATCGAGCTGCGCCTGCCCTGACGGCGGCCTCCGGTCCCGGCGGGCCGCCGGGGCCGGAGGCGGTTCAGCCGTTGAGCGCCTCGGCTCAGCCGTTGAGCGCCTCGACGAGGCTCCAGACACCGAGCACGCACATCACACCCGCGGCGATCCGGGTGATCAGACGCAGTGGCACCCGGCGCATCAGGGCGCGGCCGCCCAGGATGCCGAGACCGGCCACCGACCAGAGCGCCAGCACCGCACCGAGCCCGACGGAGAGCGGATCGTCGTACCGGGCGGCCAGGTTCGCCGTCATGATCTGGGTGAGGTCGCCGAACTCGGCCACCATGATCAGACCGAAGCCGCTGCCGGCCACCCGCCAGAACGACTGGTCGGCGGGCTCCTTCACCTCGTCGTCCTCGTCCTCCCCCTTCTGCCGGAGCAGGACGGCGGCACCACCGAGGAAGAGCAGGCCGGTGACAGCGGCCAGCAGCCGCTGGGGCAGCAGCCCGAGCACGCTCCCGGCGGCGACCGCCAGCAGCACGTGCACGGTGAAGGCGGCGGCGACTCCGACGAAGACGTAGGAGGCGCGGTAGCGGGTGCCGAGCACCAGGCCGGCCAGAGCGGTCTTGTCGGGCAGTTCTGCCAGGAAGACGACGCCGAACACCACGGCGACGACGGTCATGCTGAGCACGGGATTCCTCGTTCGTTCGGGCCGCGACGACCGGCCCACGGGAGTTTGCGGACACACCTCGGCACGACAGCGTCCAGGACACTGCGGCCGAAGGTCTCGCCGGCACCACCTGCGGTGGTGCTCCGGGCGCCGGGGCGGACGAGCCGCCCGGTATGTCGACGTTCCGGCGAGGAGCCACTCCCCTTCAGACCCGCCCACCCTACGGCATCGCCCCGTCCCCCTCCCCTGGCCGGGCCGCTGCCCTCCGGGCCAGGCGTACGGGCTGTGCTGCGCGCTCCACGGCGGACGGAGTGCGCCGTCGGCGGTCCGCCCCGGCCCCGGTGCCCCTGCCGGGACGCAGAAAGGGGCCCCGCCCTCTTGATGTGACGTGCGCATGTCGCCACGCTGTTACCTGCTGCCCGCGGAACGGCAACCCCGCGCGGACAGTATGCGTCGGGCAGCAGTCCCGCCGCAGACAACAGACAGTCCCCCGCAGCCCCTCGATCGGCTGCGACCCCCACACCCCAGGGAGTCCGTATGGGCAGGGCACGCATCGCACTCACTCGTCTCTACGCGCGTCACCCCTCCCCTGTCCGGGCCCGCCCGCGGCGGCCGGTCGCCGTCGGAGCCGCACTCGCCGGGCTGCTGGGCGGCTCCGTCCTGCTGACGGCGCCCGCCCAGGCCGCGCCGCCCGCACCCCCCTCCGCATCCCAGGCCCGCACCATGCTCGCCGGGCTGACCGTGAGCGCCGAGGCGTCCATGGACGGCTACGACCGGGACCTGTTCCCGCACTGGCTGAGCCAGGGCGGCAACTGCAACACCCGCGAGGTCGTCCTCCAGCGCGACGGCAGCAACGTCCAAACCGACAGCGCCTGCCGCGCGGTGAGCGGCACCTGGCACTCGGCGTACGACGGCGCGTCCTTCACCGACTCCTCGGACCTGGACATCGACCACATGGTGCCGCTCGCGGAGGCCTGGCGGTCCGGTGCGCGGGGCTGGTCGGACGCCAAGCGGCGGTCCTTCGCCAACAACCTGAGCGCGGCCCAGCTGATCGCCGTCTCCGCGAGTTCCAACCGCTCCAAGGGCGACCGGGACCCGGCCGACTGGATGCCGCGCGCCTCCTACCGCTGCACCTACGCCCGCTCCTGGGTATGGATCAAAAACAACTACGACATGACACTCGATTCCACCGAGAAGTCGGCACTGACCAACACTCTGGCCGGTTGCTGACCGAAAACCACCGCTCACGGCCCGTCCGGTGCGTGATCCGCCCCACAGCGTTGGCGGATCTTCCGGACGGGCCGTCGGATGTTCCGGACACACGGCATCATGGCCCCCGACCGCACCGCACAGCACCGCACCGCACAGCACCGCACCGCACCGCACCCAGGGGAGTCACCAGGTGGCCGCACTCCATGACCGTTCCGTAGCCGTCGTGGGAGCGGGCCCCCGCGGCACCAGTGTGCTGGAGCGACTGTGCGCCTCCGCGGGGGAGTTGGCCCCGCCAGGCGGACGGCTCGTCGTGCACCTCGTCGACCCCTCGCCCCCGGGGGCCGGGCGGGTGTGGCGCACCGGGCAGCCCCCAGAGCTCCTGATGAACACCGTCGCCTCGCAGGTGACGCTCTTCACCGACGACAGCGTCCCCTGCGAGGGACCGATACGGCCGGGCCCGAGCCTGTACGCGTGGTGCCGGCGCCGGCACCCGGGCCTCCTCGGTCCCGACGACTACCCGACCCGCGCGCTGTACGGCGCCTACCTGGAGTGGGTTTTCGAGGAGATCGTCCGAACCGCCCCGCCCGAGGTGACGGTCCGGGTGCACCGGGATCGCGCCGTGCGGCTGACGGAGGCCGCCGACGGCACCCAGACGCTGCGACTGGCCGAGCAGAGGCCGCTGTGCGGACTCACCGCGGTCGTCCTCGCCCAGGGCCATCTAGCGGTGGCCCCCGACGCGTCCCAACTCCGCCTCTCCGCGCACGCCGAGGAGCACGGGCTGACGTACCTGCCACCGGCGAACCCCGCGGACCTGACCGAGCACCTCGACGCGCTCGCCTCAGACCGCCCGGTGCTGCTGCGCGGTCTGGGCCTCACCTTCTTCGACCACGTGGCGCTGCTGACCACCTGCCGGGGCGGCCGCTTCACCGGGGACGCCGCCGGCCGGCTGCACTACGAGCCGTCCGGCCGGGAACCCGCGCTGCTGGCGGGGTCCCGGCGCGGTGTGCCATACCACGCACGCGGAGACAACCACAAGGGCGCGCACGGCCGCCACCTCCCGCTGCTGCTCACCCCGGACGTCATAGCGCAGTTCCGCAAACGTGCCGACTGCGGCGACCCGCCGGACTTCCTCGACGACGTCTGGCCCCTGGTGGCCAAGGAGGTGGAAACGGTCCACTACGAGGCGCTCCCCGCCCTGCGGAAGGCGTTCGCCCGGGACGCGTCCGCCGCGGGCGCCTTCCGCAACCGCTTCCTGGGGGCCGCGCACGGCAGCTCCGAGGAGGCGGCCGTACTGGACGACTTCGGCATCCCGGCGGAGCAGCGCTGGGACTGGCGCGCCCTCGGCCGTCCGACGGCGGACCGCACCTTCGCCTCCCCGGCGGACTACCGCGACTGGATCCTGGAGCGGCTGCACGAGGACGTCGCGGAGGCCCGGCTGGGCAACCTGCGCGGGCCGGTCAAGGCCGCCCTGGACGTACTGCGGGACCTGCGCAACGAGTTGCGGCAGATAGTCGACCACCGCGGCCTCGGCGGCACCTCCCGGCGGGACCACCTGGACCGCTGGTACACCCCGTTGAACGCCTTCCTCTCGATCGGCCCGCCCCGGCAGCGCATCGCCGAACTCGCCGCCCTCGTCGAGGCCGGCGTTCTGCGGCTGATCGGACCCGCCCTGGAGGTGCGTGCCGACCCGACCGGGGTCTTCACCGCCCGCTCCCCCGAGGTACCCGGCTCCGAGGCCGCGGCGACCGCCCTGATCGAGGCGCGGCTGCCCGAACCCGACCTGCTGCGCACCGCCGACCCGCTGTTGGCCGACCTGCACGCGACCGGCGGCTGCCGTCCTCACCTCGTGGACAGCTACCGCACCGGTGGCCTCGACGTCACCCCCGGCCCCGGACGGCTGATCGACGCCTCCGGCCGGGCGCACCCGCGCCGGTTCGCGCTCGGGGTGCCCACCGAGGGCGCGCGCTGGGTGACGGCCGCCGGAGCGCGTCCCGGCGTCGGCTCGGTCACGCTGCTGGACAGCGACACCGTCGCCCGTGCGGCCCTGCGCGCCGTCCGGGAGACCGCCGCCCCCGGCCGCCCGGCCCCGACCGGTGGCCACGGGGTCCCGTCCCCCGCAGGCGGCGCCTCTCCCGCCGTCCCCGGCTCCGAAGCGGCACCCGCATGCACGGCGGACGTGCCGGAGCAGGCCGCCACCGCACGAGCGGGCGGCGGCGAGCGCCCCGTCACGGCGTGACCGCCCGTACCGCTATGCGGGGGCGAAAGGCACGGTGAAACAGGCGAGGCGGCCTCCCGCCGTGCCCGCCTCCCCGTGGCCGGCGCGCGTCGGCCGCTCGTGGAGCACCACCGACCGGGCCTCCCCCACACGGAAGGACCACTGCTGCCACGCCGTGGCCTCCCCTGCACCCTCCGGCCCGGTGGTGAGGTCGAGCCACACCTCGTTGTACGGATTGGCGAAGGACGGGTCGGTGGAGGGCTGGAGCGGGTCCTCACGGTGCTGGTAGTGCGGCCCCGAGTCCGCGGGCGCGGCGCCGCACGGCCGGGTGTGCACGTGGGCGCCGTACGCGCGCTCCGGCTCGACACCGCGCACCGCGAGGCGCACTGCCGTCCGTCCGCCCCCGGTCCGCTGCTCGACCGTGACCCGGGCGCCCTCGGGGACCACCGACCGGTCGTAGGTGACCGCGCGCGGCACTCCGTGGCGGCCGGGAGCGGCGAACGTCCCGCTCGCCGGCAGGAGCGGCTCGGCGTCCACGCTCCGCCCGGACGCCGCCGCGACGGCCCGGCCGTCCTGGCCGGGGTGTCCCGGCGGTGCGGCCTGAGCCGCGCTCAGCGGAACTGTCATGAGCACCGCTGCCGTCGCGGCGGTGGTGAAGGCTGCTGCCATGCTGCTTCTCCCGCTTCCTCGTCCTCCCGGCGGCACGCCGGACGGGGGCCACTGTGACCCCCGCTCCCGGGTGAAGTCCGCGACACAACCCCGCAAAACCCGTGCGGGGGAGCCGGGCGTAGGCTGGACGGCGGAGCCGAGCCGCAGGGGCCGGGCGAGGAGTCAAGGTGCTGGAAACGCTGGGAACACTGATCTACGCACCGTGGATCTACGCCCTCATCGCGCTTTCCGTGATCCTCGACGTGTTCGTCCCCCTGCTCCCCAGCGGGGTCCTGGTGATAGCGGCCGCCACCGTCGCCGCGGGCACCACGGCCGCCGACATGTCGCAGCTGGCCGTCCGACCGGCCGGCAGCGCGCTCCCCGAGACCTTTCTGCTCGTGCTGTGCGCCGCCACCGCCTCGGTTCTCGGGGACCTCGCCGCCTACCACGTGGCCCGACGCGGCGCGCGGTGCACCGCGCGGCTGGAGCGCTCCCGACGGGTCGCCGAGAGCCACCGCCGACTGGGCAGGACGCTCGCCCGGGGCGGACCGCTGATGGTGCTGGCCCGGTTCGCGCCCGCCGGCCGCTCCGTGATGAGCCTGGCCGCCGGGGCGGCGCACCGCCGCCCGGCCGACTTCGTGGCCTGGTCAGCGGTGGCGGGGTTGGCCTGGGCCGGCTACGGCGTCACGGTCGGCTACTTCGGTGGCCAGCTCTTCGGCGTGAGCTGGGGCAGCGCGGCGCTGTCGGTGGTCGCGCTGGCAGCGGCCGGCACGCTCGCCGGCTTCGTGCTCCGCCGCCGCCCCGCCGAACCCGTCGAGCCGGCCGAACACTGACTGACCGCATCGGTGGGCACGCTCGGGCCGGGCGGTCCGGAACGGGCGTCTTCCGCAGGCGGAAGCCGCGGCGCCGGAAACACGCCGAGGGCCGCCGCAATGCTGCGGCCCTCGGAGCAGGCTGCTGTGGGGTGGGCGCAACAGGGATCGAACCTGTGACATCTTGCTTGTAAGGCAAGCGCTCTACCGCTGAGCTATGCGCCCGGGACACGATTGCCGTGACAGCGTACCGCAACGGCACCCGTGTGTTCGTGCACGCCGGATGGGACAATGGAGCCCGGTGGACCCACGGAACTCGGAGAGGACTGCGTGACAGCGATGAGCGGGGGCGGTGCGCGGCGCTGGGGCTGGGGCAGTGGACGCGCGGAGGCGGTACGTGCCGATGCGCAGGCCGCCAAGGACGCCGCCGCCGCCGCCTTCTACGAGCTGGACACCGCACAGCGCGACCTGCGCGTCTCGATCGAGGCCATCGGCGCGGTCGACCGCTCGCCCCCGGCGCGGAAGGCCGTCGGCGACTTCGCCAAGTTCGGCCGGCGCATCGACCAGGTGAGCCACGACTACATCGCGGTGGTCGACGGCCACGACCTGGACGGCGAGGGGCTGGACGCGAGCGCCGCGAACCGGGCGCTACAGGAGTTCAACCGGGTCAAGGGCCAACTGGGCCAGGCCCGGTGGGATCTCGACCGTTTCGGCCAGAGCCTCGGCTCGCTGCTGGAGCACGCCGAGAACCAGCTCGCGCAGGTGGCTCCGGCGGTGGGACGCGCCCGGCAGTCGCTGCTCGCCGCCACCCAGGCGCTGGACGAGATCCGCTCGGGTGGCCTGAAGGCCGGCGATCTGGCCGCGAGGCTCGCCGAGCTGGGTCCGGAACTGACCAAGCTGAACGAGGGCGCGGGGCAGCACGGCGTACGCGAGACCATCCGCCGGGCCGAGCGGGTGCAGCGGCAGGCCGAGACGATCGGTGAGGAGGCCCGCCGGCTGCCGGAGCGCGCCGCGGAGCTGGACCGCAGGCTGGCCTCGCTGCGGACCCGGGCGCAAGCCCTGGCGACTCGGGCCGAGAAGGTCGAACCGGTGCTGAGCGAGCTGCGTCGGCGCTTCTCGGCGGATTGCTGGCAGGACCTCCAGCAGGTACCGCAGCAGGCGGCCGCGGCCGCGCGGGAGGCCGAGGAGAAGGTGCGCGACGCGCAGCGGGCGCGGGAGGCACAGCGCTGGGCGGACGCGACAGCGCTGCTCGCCTCGGTGCGGGCGCTGCTGCACACCGCGGACGACGCGGTGGCAGCCGCCGGGGACCGGCTCCAGCGGTTGAACGAGGTGTCGTTCGACCACGCGAAGGAGACCGAGCGGGTCCGGTTCTCCCTCCGCGACGCGCAGCGGCTGGCGATGGCCGGTCGCAGCACCCCGGAGCTCCGGCACGCCCAGCCGCTGGACGACGCCGTGGCGCGTCTGGAGAAGGCGCTGGCCGAACTGGAGAGCGGCGGGCGGCACCCGGACTACTGGCGTTTCCTGACCGAGTTGGACGCGATCAAGCAGACGACCGCCCAGGTCGTGCAGGACATCCGGGACTCCCGCGCCGCCGGCAGGTGAGCGAGGGCTGCCCGGGTGGCTATCCTGCCCCCATGCCCAGATACGAGTACCGCTGCCGCGAGTGCGGGACGGACTTCGAGCTGTCCCGCCCGATGGCCCGGTCCAGCGCCCCCGCGACCTGCCCCGGCGGACACGAGGACACCGTGAAGCTGCTCTCCACAGTGGCGGTCGGCGGCAGCGCCGCCCCCTCCGCCGCCCCCGCACCCGCCTCCAGTGGGGGCGGCTGCTGCGGTGGCGGCTGCTGCGGCTGAGGCCCCGAACGGCCGGTCGGCCGCTCCTGCCGCCCTGCCGCCGCTCGGGTGCGGCGGCAGGGCGGCTCCGGCCGAGGGGGGCTCCGGCCGGGGGCTTCGTGTTCAGTCGACGACCCGCAGGGCCTCGCGCAGGATGCGCTCCCCGGCGCTCACGCCCGTCTCGGGCAAGCGGGCGATGTGCGGGGCCGTCCAGCCCGTCTCGGCCAGCTCCCCGTGGCCGGGCTGCCAGCCACCGTCGGCTGCCTGCAGTAGGTCGGCGTCGAGCAGCGAGTCGCCGGCCCCCAGGACGCGGGTGGCACCCGTCCGGCGAGCGACCTCGGCGACGGCCGCGCTCTTCGTCAGCGGCTGTGGAACCGCGTACACCTTGCGCCCCTGCAGGGACACCCGCCAGCCGAGCGGCCCGGCCCACTCGGCGAGTTCCTTCACCCAGTTCGCGGGCAGCAGGGAGCGGTCCACCACGAGGTAGGCGAAGAGGTCCTCGGCGACCCGTTCCTTGAGCAGCCAGGAGGAATCCGCCGCGGCCCGCAGGTGCTCGCGGACCTCGGCGAGCGGAGCGCACTCCGCCCCGAGCCGATCGGCCACGGTGCGCTGCCACTCCGGGTCGGACTCGCCGTCCACCAGCAGGTGGCCGCCGTTCGCGCAGATCGTGAAACGTGCCGCCGGGCCCGGCAGTCGGATGCGCGCGTACTGCTCGCGAGTACGGGTCGTGGTCGGGACGAAGACGGCGCGGGCGGCGAGTTCGGCCAGCAACCCGGCCGCGGTCTCGGTGACGTAGGACAGCGGTTTCGCCTGGTAGACCTCGACGCACAGCAGTCGGGGGGCCTCGGCGTCCGGCATGTCCAGCGCCAGCGCGGCGGCCGAGTAGATGAGCGTCCGATCGAGATCGCTGGCGACCATGGTGCTGCCCGTGGCCGGGCCACGCGACGTGCCGGCCGGGTCGATGTCGCGGTGGGCCCGGGTCTCCGGGGTCTCCGGGGTCTCCGGGCTGGTCGGAGTGCCGGGGAGGGTGGGGGTCACCGGGCGGCCTTTCCGTCGGCACCGGTGGCGCCGCGCGTGTAACGGGGATGGATGAGGCCGACGCAGGTGTACGGCAGCCCGTCGACCTCCTCGACGGGTACCCCGCGCTGCTCGGCGAGCAGCCGGACGTGGTCGAGGTCGGCTCCCGCGTCGCGGCGGGCCAGGATGCGCCAGGGAACCCGGCGCAGGAGCACCCGGGTGGTCTCGCCGACACCGGGCTTGATCAGGTTGACGTCGCCGATGCCGTACTCCTCGCTGATCCGCTCCACTGCCCGCCAGCCGTCCCAGGTGGGGATGCGGTCGGCGCCGGCGAGGTCGCGGGCGGCCTCCCGGACCTCGGTGACGACATCGGCGAAGTGGGTCTCGACCTCGTCCAGGAAGTACCGGGAGAGGTCGGCGTCGGCGAGTTCGCGGTAGAACTTCGCGCCGTGGAAGTCGTCCGGGCCGACCAGGTCCGGCCGCAGGACGGTGCGGGATACCAGCCCGGAGACGGTCGAGTTGAGGCAGGCGGAGGGGATCAGGAAGTCCTCGCGGGTGCCGTAGGTGGCGACGCAGCCGCCCGGGTCCGCCAGCACCGCGAGCGAGGGGTCGAAGCCGGGGAAGCCGACGAGGGCCTCGCGGAGTTCGTGGGTGATGGCTCCCTTGCCCGTCCAGCCGTCCACGAACACCACCGAGGCGGGGTCGTGGTGGGCGGCGAGCCAGCGCAGCGCGGTGGTGTCGATGCCCCGGCCCCGGACGATGGAGACGGCGTAGTGCGGCAGGTCCAGCCCGTGCGAGTGCCGCGCCCAGCGGCGCATCAGCACGCCGACCGGAGTGCCCGCCCGTGCCAGCGAGGCGAGCACCGGCCGGACTCCCGGGCGTTCGGCGAGAACCGTCTCGGTGACGGTGCCCACGGCGAGAGCGATACGGCGGGCGGAGACCTTCAGCGCGGCGTGGAAGAGCTGCTGGTACTCCGGGCTCGGCTGGTACTCGATGGGCAGCGACTCGGCGTAGTGCGCCCCGCCGCTCTGGATGGACTCCTCGCGCTCCTCGGTCGGCGCCTCCAGCGAGACGGCGGAGAGGTCCTGGAGGAGCCAGCCGCAGTCGTCCGGCGCGTAGGAGGAAAACGCCGGTCCACGGAGCGGACTCGGCAGCGACGACCCGCGGAGCGGTTCCGCCTGCCGGGGGGCGGAGTGGTGCACGGGGTCGGGGAGGACAGTGAGGACCACCCGGCGGGTGTGGGCGGCCAGGCGGGCGAGCAGCCCGTCCGGGGCGTGCAGCGCGGGGGTGTCGCCCGCGGTGTCCGTGACGAGGACGATCGCGTCGTAGCCCGGCCCGCCTGCGTCCTGGACGTTGTAGGCGTACCTCGTCCCCGGCCCGTCCACCGGGTCGTCGTGCGCGGGGAACACGATCCGGGTGCGGATGGCGTACCCGGGGTCGTCCACCGGCAGCACGGGCGAACGGGTGGTCGTGGAAAAGCGGACCTCCGCGTCGGCCGCGCCCGTCAGGGCGTCGGCCAGCCGCAGCGGAACGTACATCAGCTCCTCGGTCCCCAGCACGAGCACGCGTGCCGGGTCGCTCGGCAGTTCCGACGCGATCCGCCCGGCGAGCGCGGGAAGGGCGGTCTCCAGGCGGTGCCGGTCCGCCGGGGTGAACCCGTGGCGGCCGCCCACCGGGAGCCCGGTGGGCCAGTCGAGCACCGCCCGCACCACGTCACCGACGGGGGCGTCCCCCTCGCTGCCGGGACCGGGGGCTTCTCCCTCGGAGGTATCGGCTCGGGCGGGGGCCGGGGCGGCGGGGGCCCCGGGAGCGGCGTCACCGGTGGGGCCGTACCGCTCCAGCAGTACGGCCGCGCGGTCCAGCACGTCCGCGGGCAGCGCGACGGTACCGCGGCCCAGGGCGACGACGTCCACCCTGGCTCCCAGGTCGGCGGCGAACTTGTCCAGCCCCGAGACGTCCTCGGGCGCGCGCATGTCCACCAGGGCCACCACGACGTAGTGCCGGCGAGGGTGGGCGCGGTGCAGGGAGGCGAGAGTGTTCCGCAGCGTACGGCCGGTGGAGAACTCGTCGTCCACCAGGACCAGCGGGCCGTCACCAGCGAGCATCCGGGGATCGTGCGGCAGCAGCAGGTGGGAGGTGTGGTGGGAGTGCTCCTCCTCGAATCCGCCCGCTGGAGCGACACCGGGGACCGGACGGCGAGTGGAGTGCACGTAGGGGGCCGCCCCCAGCCCGTCGGCGACGCACTGCCCGAGACCGGTGGCGGTCTCGGCGTAGCCGAGGACGACGGCACGGGCGCTTCCGACCTCGCCCAGCAGCTCGCGCACCCGGTCACCGAGCCCGAAGGCGGTGCCATAGACCACGTCGGGGCACTGCGGCACGTGCTTGCCGAGCACCTGGGAGACCAGCAGGTGGGCGCGGCGGGGGTTGCGGCGCAGCGCCAGACCGAGGAGGTCCCGGACGCCTTCGCCGGTCAGCTCCACCCCCAGCTGCTCGGACACCCACGTGCCGGACCAGGTCGTGCTGTCGTTGTTCTCGCTCACGGTGTTCATCCTGCTCGCAGTGGGACGGGGCGGCCGCGCGGCCACGCGGGCCGTGGCGCGGTACGGGGGCGGACGGGCGGCGGCGGAGGGCGGCCGGTGCAGTGGCGCCCGTGCCTCGCAGGCACACACGGACGCGGCCCGGAACACGGTCTGGAACGCGCGGACGGGCGCGGGCCCGGGTCACTTGAGGCCGGCCGCGAGCAGATCGACGAAGTCGACTTCCTCCCGGGCCACACCGAACACCTCAGCCCTGAGCAGGGTGCGTTCGGCCCAGGCCCGGTGCGGCTTCACCTCGTTCATCTTGTTCGTGTAGGCCGAACGGAGCACGCCGCCGCCGGTGCGCTCGGGCCTGAGGATGTCGCCGGCGTCGCTGAACTCCTCGTGGCTGACCACGGACAGCGCGTGGACCGGCGCCACATGCGAGGGGTGGATGCAGGTCTTGCCGAGCAGCCCGTTCACCCGGTCGAGCTGTATCTCGCGCAGCAGTCCGTCCATGTCGTGCTGGATCAGGTCGGCACGCAGACTCTCGGCGCCGCGGCCGGCGAACGGGCTGCGGCGGAGCTGCGGCTTGAACATGCGCTCCTGGATGCGGAAGTACTCCCAGACCGGACCGGTGATGGTGAACCCGGTGCCGTCGAAGCGGCCCAGGACGTTGACCACGTCCGCGATCACGGTCGCGACGAGCTTCACATCGTAGGCGGTCATGTCGGGGGTCCGGCGCAGGCCGTACGCCGAGCAGAAGTCGGTGACCCCGATCCGCAGCGCGAGCACCCGGTCCCGGTACTTGTCGACGGCGCGGGCCACTCCGGCGAGGGTCGCGGTGCGGCTCTCCAGGTACATCAGTTCCGGCGACTCCAGGACCGGCATCGCGAACAGCCTCCGGCCGGCGCAATGCTCCGCGTCCGAGAGCGCCTCCAGAAACGGGACCCCGCGATCCTCGGTGAACTTCGGCAGCACGAACCCGGAGAGCAGCCGGGCGGCCGAGCCGAGCCGGCGGACCAGGTCGGTGATCTGCTCCGGCTCACGCACCCGGACGAAGACCAGCGGATGATCGGCCGGAGTGTCCGGAATGACGCGGTGCAGTTCCACGAGCTGGGCGACGAGGTTCGTCTCGGCCGCGGCGACCTCGTCGTCGGCGATGGAGTCCTCCAGGCAGAGCACCATGGAGACCACGCCTCGGCGGACCTGCTTCACGATGTCCTCGGCCAGCCGCGGACGCGTGGCGGGGCTGTACAGAGTCGCCCCGAGCGCGACGGACAGGGTCCGGCTCGGGCCGTCGGGGGTGAACTCCCCCGGCTCGCGGTGGAAGAGCGAACGCCGGACGTCCGGAGGAAGATGTCGAAAATGACGCATGGGCCCCCGTTTCGCCGCTGGTTCACCGGGCTCACTTCTGGGGCCCCGCATGTCATCGTACGTGCGAGAACCGGCCAAAGGTCCCCACGGCCGTGAACTTCGCCTTGCCGCCCGCTTGACCTGGGCGGTCCTCGCGGGGCCGCGCCGCCTGCGGCCGCTGCGTTGTCCCGGACACCGCCCGAAGGGCAGGATGACGGGTATGACGCACGCAATGGCCAAGGGCTCGAACATCCAGCTACAGGCGGCGGCGGTGCGGGCGGTGCTGCGCTGGACGTCCGGAGCGGACGCACCCGACGTCGACGCCTCCGCGCTGCTGCTCGGCGCCACGGGCCGGGTGCGCTCCGATGCCGATTTCGTGTTCTACAACCAGCCGAGGCACCCGTCCGGCCTGGTGCGTCATTTGGCCAAAACCCGTGAGCCGGAGGGCTTGACCGACACCGTCGAGGCGGACCTCACCGCGCTGGACGAGACGGTCGACCGCGTGCTGCTCACCGCCTCGGCCGACGGCGGGACGTTCGCCCAGGTGGAGGGCGGTCTCAGGCTGCTACTGCGGGACGCCGCCAGTGGTGAGTCGCTGGCCCGCTTCGATATCGCCCCGGAGACCGGCGAGGAGACGGCGCTGATCTGCGGCGAGCTGTACCGGCGCCAGGGCGGCTGGAAGTTCCGGGCTCTGGGCCAGGGGTACACCAGCGGCCTGGTCGGACTGGCGACCGCGTTCGGGGTGTCCGTGGACGACGGCGCGGACGTGGACGACGGCGCGGACGCGGAGCCGACCGGTCCGGAGGCGGCGGCAGTCCCAGGGGCCCGCGGGTCCGCGGAGTCGGCCAACCGGGATGGGACACCGGCCGCAGGGCCGGAAACCGACCCGGAGGCGCCCGAAGCGGCTGCCCCGGAGCCGCCGGGTCCGGCGGAGCCGGCTCCGCTGCCGCCGGAGCCGATGCCCGGCCATCCGACGGTGCCCGCTGCCGCTGGCTACGGCTATCCGCAGCAGCCCGGGCACCCGCCGGCGGGCTACGGGTATCCGCAACCGGTTCCGCAGCAGGCCTACGGTTACCCGCAGCCGGATCCCGCCTTCACGCTGCCTCCGCAGGGACCGCAGTTCCTCGAGCGCTGACTCCGCCAGCGCCGTGGCGGGGCGGAACGCTGGGGGTCGCGGCGGGGCGGGGACGGGCAGGGGGCGGCTCAGCGGCGGGAGGGCGACTTGTAGCCGCGCCCCCAGGTCAGCCCCCAGCCGTAGAGCCGGTCGAGGTCGGCCTGGAAGCCGTAGACGTAGCGGACCTCCCGGCGCACGACGAACTCGCCCTTCTCGTGCTCCATCATCAGCACCGCGCAGGACCGGGCGTCCGGGGCCCGCTCGTCCAGGCCGACCTCGATGTGGGAGCCGTTGCTCGGGACCAGCGTCACCACGGCGTGGGTACGGTCGAACGCCGGGGTGCCGTCGTAGATGTACACGAACACGAGGAGCCTCTTGAGGTTCTCACACTGGTCCATGTTGACGTAGATCGTCTCGCCGCTGCCCGAACCGAAGCGGTCGTCGCCGCTGAGTTTGACGTAGGGCGGCTCGTTCATCGCCCCCTGGAAGCCGCCGAGCGGCTGGACGACGCCCTTGGTGCCGTCCGTCAGTTCGTACATGCAGGCCAGGTCCAGGTCGACGTTAACCATGCCCTGCGTGTGGGCGTGGACGGGCTCCGGCTTCAGCATCTCCAGCGGATGCCGCAACGAGGCGCGGCGGCGGGGGCGCTCGTGCAGGTCGGAGGGCCTCATCCGCCAGGAGAGGTTGATCCGCATGGTTCCACTCGCCGCGCCCTCCCGGGTGAGCGAGATCCTCGGGTAGCGCTTGGTGAGTTCGGTCGCGTAGGTCGACGAACCGCCCACGGTGTCGAACTTCGGCCCCCGGCGGGTGATACCGCTCCTCCAGTGCTGCCACAACGAAACCACACGTGCCCCCAATCCCCGACGCCCCCGGGCTCGATCATGCCGCGGGGCGGCCGCCCGCCGGACCGCTCCGAGCCTCTCGGCCCGGACCGCCGTGACAGCCGCCCCGTAGAGAGCGTTCCGCAATCAGTCCCCGGTGACACCGGGTTTACGCGACATTCACACGCCGGAGGTCACCTTCGGCTTCGCCGCGGCACCACCCTCTTCTCCGCCCTCGCCCGCTTTGCGGCGGTTGTGGAGGATCGAGGACCAGAACGAGATACCGATCAGCGTGATCCCGATCATGCCCGTGATCACCTCGTGGATCTCCCACCGGATGGTGACGAGCAGGATCGCGGCCAGCGCGCCGATCGCGTAGTGCGCGCCGTGCTCCAGGTAGACGTAGTCGTCGAGCGTGCCCTGGCGGACCAGGTAGACGGTGATCGACCGGACGTACATGGCGCCGATGCCCAGGCCCAGCGCCATCCAGAAGATGTGGTTGGTGATGGCGAAGGCGCCGATGACTCCGTCGAACGAGAAGGACGCGTCCAGCACCTCGAGGTACATGAAGAGGAAGAAGGCGGCCTTGCCGGCCACGCCCACCGCGGTGGTCTCCTTGCCGGAACGTTGCGCGGCCTCCAGCGCCTCCTGCTCGCGCTCGTCGTCCTCCTCCAGCTTGTTCTCGAAGTGGCCGGAGAGGCCTCCCACGATCAGATACGTGATCAGGCCGGCGATTCCGGCGAGCATCACCGTCCCTGACTTGTCCGCGTGGCCGGCGTACTGGTGCGCCACCGGGGCGAGCAGTGTCGCCGTGCCGAGCAGCACGATCAGGGCCAAGCAGACGGCGAGCCCGTCGACCCTGCCCAGGCGGGACAGCGGGCGCTCCAGCCAGCCGATCCACTTGTGCTCGCGCTCGTCGAAGAGGAAGTTCAGGAAGATCATCAGCAGGAACATCCCGCCGAACGCCGCGATCGCCGGGTGGGCGTCCGTGACGATCTGCTCGTACTGGCCGGGCTCGCGCAGGGCAAGGTCCACCGCTTCGATCGGCCCCAGTTGCGCGGTCACCGCCACGATCGCGACGGGAAACACCAGCCGCATACCGAAAACGGCGATCAGAATGCCGATCGTGAGGAAGATCTTCTGCCAGAAGGCGTTCATCTTCTTCAGCACACCGGCGTTGACCACCGCGTTGTCGAAGGACAACGAGATTTCCAGAATGGAGAGGATCGCCACGACGGCGAAGCCCTCCCACCCCCAGAAATAGGCGGCGAAGGCCAGCCCGGCGGCAGTGACGCCGAAGGACCAGCCAAAGGTTCTCAGAACCACTGCATTTCCCATCTCTCGCACGAAGATCCCCCACGCACCGAGCGCGACCGGACCGCGTGGCGCGCGCCGTCCTCTACGTCACGTTGACGCCGAAGTCTAGAGCGATGCCGCGCAGGCCGGACGCGTACCCCTGCCCAACAGCCCGGAACTTCCACTCGGCTCCGTAGCGGTAGAGCTCACCGAAGATCATCGCCGTCTCGGTGGAGGCGTCCTCGGTGAGGTCGTACCGGGCCAGTTCCTCGCCGTCCGCCTGGTTGACCACCCGGATGTAGGCGTCGGCCACCTGACCGAAGGTCTGCCGCCTGGCGTCCGCCTCGTAGATCGAGACCGGAAAGACGATCTTGCCGACACCGGCCGGCACCAGGGTGAGATCCACCAGGACTGTTTCGTCGTCGCCCCCGCCGGTCCCGCCGGTCCCGCCGACGAGTTCGTCACCGGTGTGCTCGACCGAGCCCTCGGGGCTCTTCAGGTTGTTGTAGAAGACGAAGTGGTCGTCCCCCAGCACCTTTCCCCCGGAACACAGCAGGGCGCTCGCGTCCAGGTCGAACGCGGCGCCGGTAGTGGACCTGGGCAGCCAGCCCAGCCCGATCCGTACCTGCGCGAGGTTCGGCGCGGCCTTCGAGAGGGAGACGTTGCCCCCCTTGGCGAGTGTGACACCCATGTACTGCTTCCTCTCCCCGATGTGTGACGACTACTCCAGCCGAACCGAGCGGCGCCGCACACCTCCTGAAACGGGAAGTCTGCGGCGCCTGCTGCTGCCGGGACCGGGAGCGCCCGCCCGGGAGCCGTCCCGCTGGAGGGCTCGGCCTCCGGCCCGGTCCCCTCTCCAGGGACGTTGCTGCGGTGCGGAACGGTTCAGACGTTGACGCCGAAATCCTGTGCGATGCCGCGCAGCCCCGAGGCGTAGCCCTGGCCGATCGCCCGGAACTTCCACTCGGCACCGTGCCGGTAGAGCTCACCGAAGACCATGGCTGTCTCGGTGGAGGCGTCCTCGGTGAGGTCGTACCGGGCCAGCTCGACGCCGTCCGCCTGGTTGACCACCCGGATGTAGGCGTTGCGCACCTGGCCGAAGCTCTGCTGCCGGGTCTCGGCCTCGTAGATCGAGACCGGGAAGACGATCTTGTCGACGTCCGCGGGCACCGCGGCCAGGTTGACCTTGATGGCCTCGTCGTCGCCATCGCCCTCACCGGTGGTGTTGTCACCGGTGTGCTCGACGGAGCCGTCGGGGCTCTTGAGGTTGTTGAAGAAGACGAAGTTCTGGTCGCTCGCGACCTTGCCCTGCGGGTTCGTCAGCAACGCGCTCGCGTCGAGGTCGAACTCCGACCCCGTGGTGGTACGGGCATCCCATCCCAGACCCACCAGGACGGCCGTCAGGTTCGGGGCTTCCTTGGTCAGCGAGACGTTGCCGCCCTTGCTGAGGCTGACTCCCACAAGTCCTCCCAATAGTTCTTGATCCGGGAGCACGGTGCGTGCCCCCGTTTCTGCGGATGCTTACTGCGGAACGACTCGATCCTAGTGATCGGTTCCCTGCTCAGGGGGAGCGAAGTTCCGCGAGTACCTTCAGGTACTCCTCCGGGTCGCGAGCGTCCGGGAGGCCGTTGACGACGCTCCAGCGCACCGCGCCCTCCTTGTCGATGACGTAAGTGCCGCGCACGGCGCAGCCCTTGTCCTCGTCGAACACCTCGTAGGCGCGCGACACCCGGCCGTGCGGCCAGAAGTCCGAGAGCAGCGGGAAGGCGAATCTCTCGGTATCGGCGAATACGCGCAGGGCGAACGTCGGGTCGTTGGACAGCGCCAGCAGTTGCACCTCGTCGTTGACGAGCTCGGGCAGCACTTCACCGAGCGCCTGCAGCTCGCCGGTGCAGGTGCCGGTGAACGCGTACGGGAAGAAGACCAGCACGACGTGCTTCCTCCCACGGAAGCCGGGGAGCGCGACGGTCTCTCCGTGCTGGTTCCGCAGCGAAAAGTCGGGAGCGGCAGTGCCGACCTCGATGGCCATGGGCGGGTTCGTCCCTCCACTCGTTCGGGCTCCCAGCCTACGGGCTGCGCCATCGGCCCCCGGTGCCGGGAAAGCCGCGCGCCCCCGACGGCGGAAGCCGTCGGGGGCGCGCGGAACTGCAGCATTGTTCAGGGGCAGCGGACCGGAACGCCGTGCTCCGGGTCGGCTCGGATCAGCCCTTTCCGGCGCGGCTGGCCTTCGGGGTGACCAGACGGCTTCCCGTCCAGTCCTTGCCCAGGTTCAGCGGCTTGGTCTGTTGCAGTCCGGCCGTCTGGGCGGCCTCGCCGATGTCACTCGCCTCCACATAGCCGTCGCGGCCGGTCTTCGGCGTCATCAGCCAGATCGGGGCTCCGTCGTCGACCAACCCGATGGCGTCCACCAGCGCGTCCGTCAGATCGCCGTCTTCCTCGCGGAACCACAGCACCACGGCGTCAGCCAGGTCGTCGTACTCCTCGTCGACCAGCTCACTGCCCGTGATGGCCTCGATTCCCTCGCGGAGTGCCTGCTCGGTGTCCTCGTCGTAGCCGAGCTCCTGGACCACCTGTCCGGGCTGGAAACCCAACCTGGCGGCAGGGTTCGTCCGCTCCTCCGCGTGGTCCGCGGTCGCGCTCACGGATTGCCTCCTGACATCTTTCGAATGTGTTGGTGTCCCCGCGCAGGCGCGAGGTACTTGGGCGTAGTCCACACGTGCCGGGCGGATCGCGCAAGTACCCAGCCGTCTGTCCCGCCCAAACGTTGACGTCTCGCCCCACAAGGCGCAAGTCGCGGTGATCTGCGACACAGCGGCCGGGCCGGCCGCCGCCCGCCCGGCTCCCGGTCGCCCGTTGACCCGACAGCAGGATCACGGAGCGACCTCCCCCGGCCGCCCCGGCCACCGCAGGGGCGACAGGGCCGAACGGCCGTACGCCGCTCCTCGGCGGGGTGGGCGTAAGGTTGCGGTTTGGCCGACCGCGCCGGCGACGGCGTGCGGCCGCGTTCGACGGGCCTTCGCGGCCGGAGGCAGCCGCAGTTACCTCGCAGTAGAGATGACGTACGCGCCCCAGCGGTACACGATGGGAGTCGGCGCGACACCAGCAGAGCAAGACCGAGCAGCGAAGGAACAGCGTGGCTTCCGGATCCGATCGCAACCCGATCATCATTGGCGGCCTTCCCAGCCAGGTCCCGGACTTCGATCCCGAAGAGACCCAGGAATGGCTCGACTCGCTCGACGCAGCCGTCGACGAGCGGGGCCGGGAACGTGCCCGCTATCTGATGCTCCGCCTCATCGAGCGCGCCCGCGAGAAGCGTGTGGCCGTGCCGGAGATGCGCAGCACGGACTACGTCAACACGATCGCGACCAAGGACGAGCCGTTCTTCCCCGGCAACGAGGAAATCGAACGCAAGATCCTGAACGCGACCCGGTGGAACGCGGCGGTGATGGTCTCCCGCGCGCAGCGGCCGGGCATCGGGGTCGGCGGGCACATCGCCACCTTCGCCTCCTCGGCCTCGCTCTACGACGTGGGCTTCAACCACTTCTTCCGCGGCAAGGACCAGGGCGACGGCGGCGACCAGGTGTTCTTCCAGGGGCACGCCTCTCCCGGCATCTACGCACGTGCCTTCTTGCTGGACCGCCTCTCGGAGACCCACCTGGACGGTTTCCGGCAGGAGAAGTCAAAGGCACCGGACGGGCTCTCCAGCTATCCGCACCCGCGGCTGATGCCGGACTTCTGGGAGTTCCCCACCGTCTCGATGGGTCTGGGTCCGATCGGTGCGATCTACCAGGCCCGCATGAACCGCTACATGGAGGCCCGCGGCATCGCCGACACCTCCAAGTCGCAGGTCTACGCCTTCCTCGGGGACGGTGAGATGGACGAGCCGGAGTCTCTCGGCCAGCTCTCCATCGCCGCACGTGAGGGACTGGACAACCTCACCTTCGTGGTGAACTGCAACCTCCAGCGCCTGGACGGCCCGGTCCGCGGCAACGGCAAGATCATGCAGGAGCTGGAGTCGCAGTTCCGCGGCGCCGGCTGGAACGTCATCAAGCTCATCTGGGACCGCTCCTGGGACCCACTGCTCGCCAGGGACAGGGACGGGGTGCTGGTCAACAAGCTCAACACCACGCCCGACGGCCAGTTCCAGACCTACGCCACCGAGACCGGCGCCTACATCCGGGACCATTTCTTCGGTGGTGACCACCGGCTGCGGGCCATGGTCGAGAACATGACCGACGAGCAGATCCTGCACCTGGGCCGCGGCGGCCACGACCACCGCAAGGTGTACGCAGCGTACAAGGCGGCCAAGGAGCACAAGGGCCAGCCGACGGTGATCCTGGCGCAGACCGTGAAGGGCTGGACGCTGGGCCCCAACTTCGAGGGCCGCAACGCGACCCACCAGATGAAGAAGCTCACAGCCGAGGACCTCAAACGCTTCCGCGACCGGTTGCACCTGCCGATCACGGACAAGGAGCTGGAGGACGGCGCGCCGCCCTACTACCACCCGGGCCGCGACTCCGAAGAGATCCAGTACATGCACGACCGGCGGCACGAGCTCGGCGGTTACGTGCCCACTCGGGTGGACCGCTCCAAGCCGCTGCAACTTCCCAGCGACAAGACCTACGCCACGGTGAAGAAGGGGTCGGGCCAGCAGTCGATCGCCACCACGATGGCCTTCGTCCGCCTGCTGAAGGACCTGATGCGGGACAAGGAGATCGGCAAGCGGTTCGTGCTGATCGCGCCGGACGAGTACCGCACCTTCGGCATGGACTCCTTCTTCCCGTCGGCGAAGATCTACAACCCGCTCGGGCAGACCTACGAGTCCGTGGACCGGGAGCTGCTGCTCGCCTACAAGGAGTCGCCGAACGGGCAGATGCTGCACGACGGCATCTCGGAGGCGGGCTGCGCGGCCTCGCTGATCGCCGCGGGCTCCGCCTATGCGACGCACGGCGAGCCGCTGATCCCGATCTACGTCTTCTACTCGATGTTCGGCTTCCAGCGCACCGGTGACCAGTTCTGGCAGATGGGCGACCAACTGGCCCGGGGCTTCGTGCTCGGCGCCACCGCGGGGCGGACCACCCTCACGGGTGAAGGCCTCCAGCACGCGGACGGCCACTCGCAGCTGCTCGCCTCGACGAACCCGGCCTGCGTGGCGTACGACCCGGCCTTCGGCTTCGAGATCGCGCACATCGTGCAGGACGGTCTGCGGCGGATGTACGGGGAGAACGCCGAGGACGTCTTCTACTACCTGACCGTCTACAACGAGCCGACCCCGCAGCCGGCCGAGCCCGAGGGCGTGGACGTGGAGGGCATCCTCCAGGGCCTGCACCGCTACCGCGAGGGGGAGCGGGGCAGCCACGCGGCACAGATCCTGGCCTCCGGGGTGGCGGTGCCCTGGGCGCTGGAGGCCCAGCGAATCCTCGCCGAGGAGTGGGACGTCAAGGCCGACGTGTGGTCCGCCACCTCCTGGAACGAGCTGCGCCGCGAGGCGGTCTCGGTGGAGCGGCACAACCTCCTGCACCCGGACGAGGAGCAGCAGGTGCCGTACGTGACCCGCAAGCTCCAGGACGCTCGGGGGCCGGTGGTCGCCGTGTCGGACTGGATGCGGTCGGTACCGGACCAGATCTCCCGCTGGGTGCCGGGCACCTACCAGTCGCTGGGTGCGGACGGCTTCGGTTTCGCCGACACCCGCGGGGCGGCCCGCCGCTTCTTCCACATCGACGCGCAGTCGATCGTGCTCGGGGTGCTGACCGAGCTCGCTCGGGAGGGCAGCATCGACCGCTCGGCACCGAAGCGGGCGCTGGACCGCTACCAGCTCCTCGACGTGAGCGCGGCGGACCCGGGCGCTGCTGGCGGCGACGCCTGACGAACGGGACGAGTCCCACTGCTGCGGCCCCGGCGGGGCAGGCCACCCGGCCGCCCTCGCCGGGGCCGCGGTGTGCCCGGCTCCGGGGCCACAGTGCCGCCCCCCATAAGATGCGGCAGCGTGAACGCACAGAGGGAGACCGAGCGGGGGATACGGGCCCGGGAGTGGCAGCGGCGCACGGAGGCGCCCCTGATGGCGATGGCGGTGCTGTTCGCCGTCGCCTACGCGGTGCCGATCGTGGTCGAGGACCTGAGCAGGCTGCTGCTCCGCGCCTGCCAGGTCGTCGAGTGGACGGTGTGGCTGGCGTTCACCGTCGACTACGGGGTACGGCTGGCCCTGGCGGAGGACCGCTGGCGCTACGTGCGCCGGCACCCCTTCACTCTGCTCGCCGTCCTGGTGCCGCTCCTTCGGCCGCTGCGGCTGTTGCGGCTGGTCTCGGCGCTGGTCCTGGTGGGCCAGCGGGCCCGGCTGGTCAGCCAGGTACGGCTGACCACCTACGTGGCCGGTGCCTGCGCGGGGCTGCTGGTCTTCGGCTCGCTGGCGGTGCTGGAGGTGGAGCGCGACTCCCCCGACGCCACGATCCACACGCTCGGGGACGCCGTGTGGTGGGCCTTCACCACGATGACGACCGTGGGGTACGGCGACACGGCCCCGACCACGAGCATGGGCCGGGTGCTGGCCGTCGGGCTGATGCTCTCCGGGATCGCGCTGCTCGGTACCGTCACCGCGAACATCGCCGCCTGGTTCATCGCGCGCTCGGACCAGGACGAAGCGGACTACGCACGGCACACCGCGGCGGTGAACGAGCTGACCGAGGAGGTGCGGCAGCTCCGCGAGCATGTGGCAGAGCTCTCGGCCGCTCATCGTTCCCAGACCTTGAACGCGCGCACGGCGTACGGGGACTCCGGGGCCCATGAGCCGGAAGGGTAGGTTTGGAAGTCACCGGTGTCGTCGCAGACAGCGCTCTGGTAGGCCGTGACCGGTCTGCCCACGCGGTTCGCCAGGGCAGCCGCGCCGGCGCTCTCCGGAAAGGCCGTGCACTCCCCCGTTCCGGTGTCGAGCAGCTCGTAGGAGTAGCGGTCGCCGTTGAACCCCGGGTACTGCCACAGGCAGACACTTCCCTGCGCGCAGTCCCCGAGCCGGGGCGCCGCGTGCGCCGGAGTCGCGGGGCCGAGCGTCGTGACGAGGGCCGCCGAGGCCGCCAGGACGGACAGGCGGCGGAAGAGCACCGCGGGACTACGGGACGGCTCGGCACCGGAGGCTCGCCCCTCCCTTCGTCGGCCGGTTCCCCGACGGGTGGCGGCCTCGCGTCCGACGGTGGGTGTGAAGGGAGAGACGGCGCGGCAGCTCCGGGCGGGGGTGGTGGTGCTCTGCATCGGGGGCTCCTCGGCAGGAATCTGCACCGGCTGCGGGAAGCCCCCGCGACCGGTCTGTGACCAGGCTCGATGCCCGTCCCTCTCCTCGCCAAGAGCAAGCCGCCCGGTTCACCGGGACGAAGGCCGGAGTTGTCCACAGTCGCGTGCCCGTCCACAGGTTCCGCCCCATGGAGGCAGCCCGGCGTCGTCGTCCGGCAGAATTCGGACCGACGGCCGACCCGCGGGCCGCCGGGGAAGAGCAATCGAAACGTGAGATCCCTCACGCCTCCCCTTCCCCTACGTACTGCGTCTCCTAGGGTGTGTCCCCTGTGAACTCCCTGCCCGAATTCGCCCCGCCACTCCCCGCTCCCGGCCTCACGGACGTCGCGCTGACCGACTCCGCCGGCTGGCGGGTCGTCCTCACGCTCGCGATCGTGCTCGTCCTGTTGGCGACCACCGGATGGACGGCGCTGCACAACCGCCACAGCGAGCCGGGACCGCGCGCCGTCGCCCTCCAGGAGTGGCGTGACGACACCGTCGGCGGCCGCTCCCTGCCTCCGGCCGACGCGGACCCGACACAGATCGCCGTGTTCTTCGGCTCGCTCGGGCGGGCGACGCAGCGGAGACTGGCCCGGCGCCATCCGCTGATGGTCGGAAACCTTGACGGCGTCCCGGTACCACTGCGCTACCGGGCGAACCGCTTGGCGCTGACCGCCGCGGTGGAGCAGGAGAGGCGGCGCACCACCGACGACCGACTGACCGAGGCCGGGCAGCACACCGCGGGGCGCCGGATGAACCGCTTCGCCTCCCTGCTGAAGGCCGGTCGGCAACTCCTCGCCTTCGACCCCTCCGGTCGCGGCCGGGCCGCCGAGGTGTTCGGCGACCTGAGCACGGCGAGGCGGATATCGGTGGTGGTGCCCGGCGTGGACACCGATCTGCTCACCTTCGAGCGGACCCGTCTGAAATACACCGCCCCGGTGGGGATGGCGCAGGCGCTGCACGCCGGCCAGAGCCGCCCAGGCGGCGACGAGGGCACTGCGACGATCGCCTGGGCCGACTACGGCGCCCCCCGGGGCGTGGGCACGGACGCCGCCACCGGCGAGTCGGCCCGCAAGGGTTCGGAGCGGCTGAACCGGATGGTCGGCGCACTGCCGGGAGCGGCGACGGTGGCGCTGATGTGCCACAGCTACGGCTCCGTGGTCTGCGGGCTCGCCGCGCACGAGGCACCGGAACGGGTGACGGACATCGCCGTCGCCGGCAGCCCCGGTGTGCGGGCCGACCGGGCGGCGGACCTGGAGGGCGGGAACATCAGGCTGTGGGCGGCCCAGGCCACGGACGACTGGATCGCCGAGATACCGCACCTGGAACTCGGCGGCCTGGGCCATGGCCCCGACCCGGCCGCGCGCCGGTTCGGCGCCCGGCTGCTGAGCACCGAGGGCGTCACCGGCCACACCGGCTACTTCGTGCCGGGAAGCACCACGCTCCGCAGTCTGGCAGCTCTCGGAACCGGTGATTACGGTTCCGTCGCCCGGAAGTAACGAGTGTGCATGCTTCCGGGGGGACGCACGGGCGGAGGACGCATACGATGGCCCTCATGGGTGACGTACTGGCTGGGATCCACTCCACCTGGGAGTTCGGGACCGACTCCGTGCTCATCCGCTTCGAACGGGGTATCCGCACACCGAAGCTCTTCCATGTGCTCCGCGAGCGGCGTGTCCCGTACGAGGCGCTGAGCAGGATCGACGTGTCGCCGGGTGGCCGGCGCGGCACGGTGGCGCTCCGGGCGGTGCCGCGCTCCGGCGCGGACCCCCTGCTGGAGGTGGCCGGCGGGCAGCTCAAGGAGGCCACCGACCCGTACCGGCTGCTGCTGCCTGCCGAGCGGGTGGAGCAGGCCGAGCGGTGCGCCTCCGCCGTGCGCGAGCGGCTGGGTCCGGAGGCCGCCGAGGCGTCCGACTCGCTGCTGGTGGCGCCTCCGCAGGCACCGCTCCAGTTCAAGGCGTACGACGGCAAGGCGGCCTTCGACGGCGAGGCGGTGACCTTCCGGTGGTTCCGCACCGGCGCCAGCTCGGCGAAGTGGAAGGCGGGGAACCAGAGCTTCCCGATCGAGGAGCTGACCGGTGTGCGGTGGCGCTCTCCGGAGCTGCTGAACGGCCACCTGCGGCTGCTCCGGCTCGCCGACCCACCGGACGGCCCGGCGGAGCCAGCCGACCAGGACCCGGCAGCAGTGGTCTTCGGCCTGGGCTACGGCCTGGTGCACGAGTCCCTGCCGCTGGCAGCCGCCGTGCTGGCCGCGGTACGGGAGACCGACCGGGCGGCGGTCCCCGCGCACGCCTCCGGGGTCTCGGCGCCGGGGCAGCAGGCCGCGGCGGCCCTTCGGGCGGATCCGGCGGACATAGCGGAACGCATCCGCCACCTCGGCGAGCTGAGGGACGCGGGCCTGGTGACGGCCGACGAGTTCGCCGAGAAGAAGTCGGAGCTGCTGGCGGAGCTCTGATCCCTGCGGGCGCGGCCACGGGGGCACGGACCTGCGGCCGCGCCGGGTGAGCACCGGCCGGGGCTCACCCGGCGCGGCCGCCCCCCGGAGCAGCCGCGCCTTCCGCGCTCCGCACATCCGCACGCTGCCGGGCGTCCGCGTAGAGGTCGATTTTGTAGTCGAGCACAGAGAGGGTGCCCCGGAGCTCGTCGATCCGTCGCAGCACGTCCTCGCGGGTCCGGACGAGCAGCTGCTCCCGCTCGACGACGGTCTGCGCACCTTCCCGCACCAGCTCGGCGTAGCGGACCATGTCCGCGACCGGCATACCCGTCAGCCGGAGTTTGCCGACCAGGGCGAGCCAGTCGAGGTCCCGGTTGCTGAAGCGCCGCTGCCCGGTGTGCGACCGGTCGATGTGGGGCATCAGGCCGATGCGCTCGTACCACCGCAGGGTGTAGACGCTCAGGCCGGTGGAAGCGGCGACCTCACTGATCGTGTACCGGTCCTCGCCGTCCGGTCGTCGAAGCACCGCCTGCTCCGCCGCCCCCGTCCCGGCCGGACGGTCGGGGCGGGCGACTGCGGTGCAGGCATGGGGTTCGGTGACAGCCATACCGAAACGCTAAGGGGTTCGAGCGCGCTCCAGGCAAGAGGGCACCTCACGGTGTGTTGGCCGGCCGTCCGGGGCCACGCTCCGGCCCCGGCGCCCACGGGGCGGTACGGCACAACGCTTAGGCTCGGGGTCATGGACAGCCTGCGGAAGATGGACAACTGGCCGGTGCCCGCGGCGGCTGCCGCCGTGGTGCGCGCCGACGGGACCCTGGCCGGCAGCCACGGGCCGGCGGATCGGCGCTTCGCCCTCGCCTCGGTGACCAAACCGCTGGCCGCCTACGCCGTGCTGCTCGCCGTCGAGGAGGGAGCGGTCGAGCTGGACGAACCGGCCGGACCCCCCGGTTCGACGGTCCGCCATCTACTCGCCCACGCCTCCGGGCTGGCTTTCGACGAGCACCGCACGATGTCGGAGCCCGGCAACCGGCGGCTCTACTCCAACGCCGGTTTCGAGGTACTCGGCGACCACCTGAGCAAGGTGACGGACATCCCGTTCGCGGAGTACCTGCGGCAGGCGGTGCTGGAGCCGCTCGGCATGGACTCCACCGAACTGACCGGCTCCCCCGCGAAGAACGGCGTCTCCACCCTGTCCGATCTCACCCGGTTCGCCGCGGAGTTGCAGCACCCCCGCCTGCTCGCCCCGCAGACCCTCGCCGAGGCGACAGCACCGGTGTTCCCCGGGCTGTCGGGTGTCCTGCCCGGCTACGGGCACCAGCAGTCCAACGACTGGGGGCTCGGCCTGGAGATCCGCGACGGCAAGTCCCCGCACTGGACCGGGTCCCGCTCCTCCCCGCGGACCTTCGGCCACTTCGGGCAGGCGGGCACCTTCCTGTGGGTGGATCCCGACGCCGGCGCCGCCTGCGTGGCTCTGGCGGACCGCGCCTTCGGGACCTGGGCCATCGAGGCCTGGCCGCCCTTCACCGACGCCGTGCTGGACGAGCTGCGGGCCTCCGCGCCGGCCTGAGGAGTCGCGGCCGGACGGCGGAGGAAAGCCAGTCGTCCGGCCGCGTATTCCCGGCGCGCGCGACGCGCCGGAGCAGGCACCCCCGGCGCACGCCGTTCCCGGAGCGCCTCCGTGTGCCAGGGGGTGCTCTCAGCCGTAGGAGGGCTCGGCGTGCATCTCCCACATCAGGCACTCGCTGTACCCCGCCGCGGTGGCGTCCGCCGGTTCCGCCCCGATGATCCGCGCCGCGTCGCCCGCGGCGAGTTCCTCGCTGTCGAGCCGCAGCCCGCCGCGGACGAGGTGCACGTATGTCCACGGTGACTGAGGCACCGCGGTCCGCTGCCCGTCGGCCATCCGTCGCACGTGCAGCACCGCGTCGGCCCGGGACAGGGCGTAGGGGGTGCCGTCGGCGATGCCGCGCACCACCTCGTACTCCGGAACGCCGCCGAAGACAGTGGGCACCAGCCACATCTGGAGGAAGCGCAGCGGTTCCGGACCCGCGTTCCGCTCGACGTGCCGGATGCCGCCGCCGGCGCTGAGCCGCTGCACGTCGCCGGGTCGGACGACGCACGTGTGCCCAGCGCTGTCCTGGTGGGTGAGTTCCCCGGAGAGCACCCAGGTGACGATCTCCAGGTCCCGGTGGGCGTGTTCCGTGAAGCCCGCTCCGGGCTCCAGCCGCTCCTCGTTGCAGGCCACCAGCAGGCCGAAACCGGTGTTTCGCGGATCGTAGAAGCCGGAGAACGAGAAGGCGTGCCGCGTCTCGATGCCGGCCCGGGGCTCGCCTCCCCGGTACCTCTCCGCCGCGCGTCGCACCGTGAGCATGGCTGCCACCGTACCCGCGGGCCGGCGGGATCACGTGGGACGCGCGGGGGGGCCGGACACTTCCGCGCCCGGGTCGGACGCCGGAGGGGGAGCGGGTACCCGTGTCGTCCCGAGCGGGTGGAATGAGGCAGGCTTGACCCCGTGCCCGAATTCGCTGAGTCCACCCCGAGCCCCCTGCCGGAACACCCGCATGCCGCCACCCTGCGGCGTCTGGAACAGTTCTCCGGCAAGCTGGCGAACGCCGCGATCAGCCGGATGGACGACCAGTTGTCCTGGTACCGGGCGATGCCTCCGGAGAACCGTTCCTGGATCGGTCTGGTGGCCCAGGCGGGAATCGCGGCGTTCACCGAGTGGTTCCGGCACCCGGAGGCACCGCAGGCGATCAGCACCGACGTGTTCGGCACCGCGCCCCGGGAGCTGACCAGGGCGGTCACGCTCCGGCAGACAGTGGAGATGGTCCGCACCACCATCGAGGTGGTGGAGACGGCCATCGACGAGGTGGCCGCGCCGGGTGACGAGTCCGTGCTCCGCGAGGCCCTGCTGGTGTACGCCAGGGAGATCGCCTTCGCCACCGCGCAGGTGTACGCGCAGGCCGCCGAGGCCCGCGGGGCGTGGGACGCCCGACTGGAATCGCTCGTGGTCAACGCGGTCCTGTCCGGGGAGGCGGACGAAGGCACCGTCTCCCGGGCGGCGGCTCTGGGCTGGAGCGCTCCGGAGCACGTGGCGGTGGTGCTCGGCACCGCGCCGGACGGCGACAGTGAACTCACCGTGGAGGCCATCCGCCGCGCGGCCCGGCACGCCAGGATCCAGGTACTGACCGGGGTGCTGGGCACCCGGCTCGTGGTGGTGGCCGGCGGGTCCGACGATCCGCTGAAGACCGCCCGGTCACTGATCGGACCGTTCGCGACCGGGCCCGTGGTGGCCGGTCCGGTCGTCGGCGACCTGCTGTCGGCCACCGGTTCGGCCAAGGCCGCCGCGGCAGGGCTGCGAGCGTGCGACGCCTGGCCGGACGCCCCGCGGCCGGTGCTCGCGGACGACGTCCTGCCGGAGCGCGCGATCGCCGGGGACCCGGCCGCTCGGGACCTCTTGGTGGAGGAGATCTACAGGCCGTTGGAATCGGCGGGCTCCGCGCTGCTGGAGACACTCAGCGTGTACCTGGAACAGGCCAGTAGTCTGGAAGGCGCGGCGAGGATGCTGTTCGTGCACCCCAACACCGTCCGCTACCGGCTGCGACGTGTGACCGACGTCACCGGCTGGTCGCCCTCCGACGTGCGTTCGGCTTTCACCCTCCGCATCGCCCTGATCCTGGGACGACTCAGGGCGGGCGAGGAGCGAGTCCGCGTCTGACGGACGTCTTTGTCGAGGCCCCACAATTCCCCCGACCGTTCTTCGTCCCGGTCCCCACCGGCGGGGACCCGCGCCCACAAGAGAGAGTGGGAGAGTGCTCGTACTCGTCGCTCCAGGCCAAGGCGCTCAGTCGCCCGGCTTCCTGGCTCCCTGGCTCGAACTCCCCGGTGCAGCGGACCGCCTCGCGGCATGGTCCGAGGTCGCCGGGCTTGACCTTGCCCACTACGGCACCGAGGCCGACGCGGACGCGATCCGCGACACCGCGGTGGCCCAGCCGCTGCTGGTCGCGGCCGGCATGCTCGCCACGCACGCGCTGCTCGACGGCTCCGAGCCCGGCGACACGGCGGCCCCCGGGACCCTGGCCCAAGCCGCAGCCGCCGCGGGGGTGGCGGTGGTCGGCGGACACAGCGTCGGAGAGATCACCGCAGCGGCGACCGCCGGTGTGCTGAGCCCCGAGGACGCCATGAAGGTCGTCCGCAAGCGGGGAGAGGCCATGGCGGAGGCGGCGGCCGTCACCACCACCGGCATGTCGGCGGTGCTCGGCGGCGACTCCGAGACCGTGCTGGCCCATCTGGAGAAGCTCGAACTAACCCCCGCCAACGTCAACGGTGCCGGACAGATCGTGGCCGCCGGCACCGCCGAGCAGCTCGCGGCGCTCGCCGCGGACAAGCCGGCCGGCGCCCGGGTGATCCCCCTCAAGGTCGCGGGGGCGTTCCACACCCGCCACATGGCGCCGGCGGTCGACGCGCTGACCGAGGCGGTGCAGCAGGTCCGGGTCAGCGACCCGGGGCTGCCGATCGTCTCCAACAAGGACGGCGGGGTCGTCCCGGACGGCACCGGCTTCCTGTCGCGACTGGTCGGGCAGGTGGCCAACCCGGTGCGCTGGGACCTGTGCATGGAGACCTTCCGGGACCGCGGCGCCACGGCGTTGATCGAGGTGTGCCCGGGGGGTGCCCTCACCGGCCTGGCCAAGCGCGCCATGCCGGGAGTGAGAGCTCTCGCGCTGAAGAGCCCCGCGAACCTCGACGCGGCCCGCGCGCTGATCGCCGAACACGGCACTGCCGAATAGGAGCCCCGAAGTCCATGACCTCGAGAATCAAGCCCCCGCAGGGCGCCCCGTACGCGCGCCTCCTCGGTGTGGGCGGATACCGGCCCACACGTGTGGTGCCGAACGAGGAGATCCTGAAGCACATCGACTCCTCCGACGAGTGGATCAGGTCCCGCTCCGGGATCGCGACCCGCCACTGGGCCGGACCTGACGAGACCGTCGCCGAGATGACGCTGGCCGCGGCCGGCAAGGCCATCGCGGACGCCGGACTGGCCCCGGAGCAGGTGGACGCGGTGATCATCTCCACCGTCTCCCACCTGAAGCAGACGCCGTCCATCGCGACCGAGATCGCGCACCGGCTGGGCACCGACCGGGCGGCGGCGTTCGACGTGTCCGCCGCCTGCGCCGGATTCGGCTACGGGCTGACAATCGCCAAGGGACTGATCGTCGACGGCAGCGCCCGCTATGCGCTGGTGGTCGGTGTGGAGCGCCTCTCCGACCTGACGGACCTGGAGGACCGCTCCACCGCCTTCCTGTTCGGCGACGGCGCCGGCGCCGTCGTGATCGGCCCCTCGGACGAGCCGGCCATCGGCCCCAGCATCTGGGGCTCGGAGGGCGACAAGGCCGACGCCATCAGCCAGACGGTCTCGTGGGAGGAGTACCGCCACGGCCGTCCGGAGAAGTTCCCCGCGCTGCGCCAGGAGGGCCAGACGGTCTTCCGGTGGGCCGTGTACGAGATGGCCAAGGTCGCCGCCCAGGCGCTGGAGGCCGCGGGCGTGGCTCCGGAGGACCTGGACGTCTTCATTCCGCACCAGGCGAACATGCGGATCATCGACTCGATGGTGAAGACTCTCAAACTGCCGGAGCACGTGACCGTCGCCCGTGACGTGGAGACGACCGGCAACACCTCGGCCGCCTCCATCCCACTGGCGATGGAGCGGCTGCTGGCAACCGGCCGGGCGAAGAGCGGCGACACCGCTCTCGTCATCGGCTTCGGGGCGGGTCTCGTGTACGCCGCGACGGTCGTTACTCTCCCCTAGTCCGCTCATCCCCAACGAAACACAGCAGAAGGAGCGCCAACATGGCCGCTACGCAGGAAGAGATCGTCACCGGTCTCGCCGAGATCGTCAACGAGATCGCCGGTATCCCGACCGAGGACGTCCAGCCGGAGAAGTCCTTCACCGACGACCTGGACGTCGACTCGCTGTCGATGGTCGAGGTCGTGGTGGCCGCCGAGGAGCGCTTCGGCGTGAAGATCCCGGACGACGACGTCAAGGGCCTCAAGACCGTCGGTGACGCCACCGAGTACATTCTCAAGCACCAGGGCTGATCCCGTGCGGCTGCGGGGCGGCACCGGACGTCCCGCACCGCCCGGCCCCGGTTCGGGGCAGGCGGCCCGCGCACACCGGGTACGGCACCTCTGCCGCAGAGGGACCGCGTCCGGCACCGCGGGGAGCGCCGGGCCACTGCCCCGCAGGGACCTGGTCCCTCCCGGCGACGACTGCGTGTCGCAGCACGTTTCCCACGATGTCCGACTGCTCCGGAACATCCTGTCGTGCCCGGACGTTCCACGACTGCCGCATTCTTCGTACCGTCGCAGCAGGTAGCTGCGCACAGCCAACTGCTCAGGGAAGGCCAGCCCTTCCCGGCAAGGAGTTCAGGTGACCGCGAACGACCGAACCGTGGTCGTCACCGGTATCGGCGCCACGACGCCGCTTGGTGGCGACAGCGCATCGACCTGGGAGGCGCTCACCGCCGGACGCTCCGGCGCCGCGCGGCTCACCGAGGAGTGGGCGGCGGAGCTGCCGGTCCGGATCGCCGCGCGAGTGGCGGTCGAGCCGTCGGAGATGCTCCCGCGGCCGCAGCTCCGCAAGCTGGACCGCTCGGCCCAGTTCGCGCTGATCGCCGGCCGCGAGGCCTGGAACGACGCCGGGTTCGAGGGCCGTGCCGGCGAGGACGCTGCGGAAGTCGATCCCACCCGCCTCGGGACGGTGATCGCCTCCGGGATCGGCGGGGTCACCACGTTGCTCGACCAGTACGACATCCTCCTTGAGAAGGGGGCCCGCCGCGTCTCGCCGCACACCGTGCCGATGCTGATGCCCAACAGCCCGTCGGCGAACGTCGGCCTGGAGGTCAACGCACAGGCCGGGGTGCACACCCCGGTGAGCGCCTGCGCGTCCGGCGCCGAGGCGGTGGGCTACGGCGTCGAGATGATCCGCACGGGCCGCGCCGACGTGGTCGTCTGCGGCGGCACCGAGGCGGCGATCCACCCGCTGCCCATCTCGGCCTTCGCCAACATGATGGCGATGTCCAAGAACAACGAGGACCCGCAGGGCGCCTCCCGCCCGTACGACACCGGCCGGAGCGGTTTCGTCCTCGGTGAGGGCGCAGGCGTGGTGGTCCTGGAGTCGGCAGAGCACGCCGAACGGCGCGGCGCCCGCGTGTACTGCGAGGTGCTCGGGCAGGGCCTGTCCGCGGACGCGCACCACATCGCGCAGCCGGAACCGACCGGGCGCGGGATCGCCGCCGCCCTCCAGAACCTGCTGGACCGCACTGACCTCAAGCCCGAGCAGGTCGTGCACCTCAACGCGCACGCCACCTCGACCCCGCAGGGCGACATCGCCGAGATCAAGGCGCTGCGGCAGGTACTGGGCGAGGACCTGGAGCACGTGGCGGTGTCCGCGACGAAGTCCATGACCGGCCACCTGCTCGGCGGAGCGGGCGGTATCGAGACGGTCGCGACAGTCCAGGCGCTCCAGTTCCGGACGGCCCCGCCGACGATCAACGTGGTGGACCTCGACCCCGAGGTCGACGCCGACATCGTGCGCGACACCTCCCGGGCCCTGCCCGAGGGGACCATCGCGGCACTCAACAACTCCTTCGGCTTCGGCGGCCACAACGTGGTGCTGGCCTTCCGGAGCGTCTGAGCAGCGCCGCGCCCCGCACGGGCCCTTCCTTCCCCGGTCGTACCCGGGGAAGGAAGGGCCCGTGCCGTATCCGTGCGGCGAGGGCCGGCGCGGGTCGACTGGTCGAAGGGTCGGCGTCGTGGCTGGTCAGACCACCTGGTGGAGCCACCGGACGGGGGCACCCTCGCCGGCGTGGCGAAACGGCTCCAGTTCGTCGTCCCACGGCTTGCCCAGCAGCTGGGCGACCTCCGCAGCGAGCTCGCTCTCGCCCGCCGCTGCCCTGACCATCGCGGCCCTCAGCCGGTCCTCCGGGATCAGGATGTCGCCGTGCATGCCGATGACGGCGTGGAAGATGCCCAACTCTGGGGTGGCGCTGTAGCGCTCGCCCTCGACACCGGTGGAGGGCTCCGCCGTGACCTCGAATCGCAGCAGGTGCCAGCCGCGCAGGGCCGAGGCGAGTTTCGAGGCGCAGCTCGGTTCACCCTGCCAGGAGAACTCCGCGCGCCAGGCGCCGGGAGCGGCGGGCTGTCTGATCCAGTCGAGTCCGGCGCGGTCGCCGAGCACGCCCGCGACCGCCCACTCGACATGCGGGCACAGCGCGCGCGGCGCGGAGTGCACGTACAGGACACCTCGTGTCGTCACCGGGACCTCCACTGCGGTTCGAGGGTCGCCTTCCCCAGCGGCCTCGAATCCCTACCGGTCGGTGCGCCGGTCAGCGCCTGACATTGTGCCCCATCAGCCGCTCCCTCACCAGCTTCCGGGTCACCAACAGTAAACACCATCGGCGAGAATTCTTCGCAAAAGGGACGGCCGGTGACCCGTGGTGAAATGACGCTCGCTCAGCGGCTCCGACCGCTCCGCACGGGAGGCGCGTTACGCGTCCGGACGGCGTGTCGCGGTACCGTCGGCGTCAGGGGGAGCCGGTCCGATCCAGTCGAGGAACAGGGGAAGCTGAGTGGTGGTCAGGAGAACGGGCCCGCACGGCCGCGCAAGGGCCGCCGCGGCCGCCCTGTCGTTCGTGCTTCTCGCCGGTACGGCGGCGTGCAGCGGCGGGGAGGACGGCGGCACACCGCAGGAACCGGCACCCCGCAGCAGCACAGGCAGCCCTCCCGCCTCCTCCCCCGGCACGCCCGGCACGGTATGGGGAGGTGCGCCGGAGACGATCGCCGCGCTCGGGGACTCGATCACCACCGGCTTCGACACCTGCGCGCTGCTCGTCGACTGCCCGGAGGCCTCCTGGTCGACCGGTTCCGAGGACGGCATCGGCAGCCTGGCACAGCGGCTGCTGCCCGAGCCGGAGGGCCGCACCTGGAACCACGCCGTCGCCGGGGCCGTGATGGCCGATCTGCCGGGGCAGGTGGAGAAGGCGGTCGCGAACGGACCCGACCTGGTGACGGTGCTGATCGGCGCCAACGACGCCTGCGCTCCGACGGTCGCCCGGATGACGCCGGTCGCGGAGTTCCGGGAGGACTTCGCCTCGGCGCTGGCGAGCCTGCGCGCCGGGTCGCCCGACTCCCGCGTCTACGTGGCGAGCGTGCCCGATTTGCTGCGGCTGTGGTCGGAGGGGCTCAAGAACGAGCAGGCCGCCCAGGTCTGGGAGTTCGGAGTCTGCCAGTCGATGCTCAGCGAGCCGGACGCCGTGGACGCGGCCGCCGGGGAGCGCAGGGCGCAGGTCGACACCCGGGTCCAGGAGTACAACACCGCGCTGGGCGAGGTCTGCGCCGAGGACGAGCTGTGCCGGTACGACGGCGGCGACGTGCACGAGTACCGCTTCACCGGGGACGAGCTCAGCGCGTACGACTGGTTCCACCCGAGCAGGAGCGGTCAGCGGATCCTGGCGAGGCTGGCCCACGAGAACCTGACCGGAGGCTGAGGGAAGGGCGACGGTGTAGAGCGGGACGACCTTCCGGCCCGGACGGAAGCCGGTGTCCCGCAGCCGCACATGCGCCCGGTGCCCCCTCGTCCTCCGCCGCCCACGTCGACGGAGAGGTAGCTCCACTCGGTGTGGCCGAGTCCGTGACCGAGGGAGATGGCCGGGACGGCACCGCCCGCTTCCCCCGGCGCAGCCGACGAACACCCCTCCTCGTGGTGCGGCTCACCCCCCGGCGGGTGTTCCTTTCGGCGGTACGGTCGCACCCGGCCGGACACCGGAGGCCTCAGGGCTCCTCCCCCGCGTGCCGGATGGTCGAACCGCCGCGTCGGCGGGCGCCCCGCCGCTGGTGCGCGACACGTTCAGCGAGTACGTGCGCGGCCATTGACGCGCAGTGCGGCACCTCATTACGTTCGATCCACTATTTCGAACGGTTGACGAAATTTCGAACAGCGCGCCGCCGTGCGCGCCGGCACACCGAGCGAGGGGTCCCACTGCCGTGCGCATCACCCACCTCACCACCCATGTCGTCGGAACTCCCTGGCGCAACCTGACGTACGTCCGGGTGCACACCGACGAGGGTCTCGTCGGTGTCGGGGAGACCCGGATGCTCGGGTGCACCGACGCCGCCCTCCTCGGCTACCTCAAGGAAGCCGGGACCAACCACGTAGCGGGGTCCGACCCGTTCGCCGTCGAGGCCCCGGTCCGCCGGATGAAGTACGGCGACTACGGGCGCGCCGGGGAGTTCGTGATGCCCGGCATCGCCTGCGTGGAGACGGCGTGCTGGGACATCAGGGGCCAGGCGCTCGGGGCGCCGGTCTGGGAGCTGCTCGTCGGGCGGGTGAACGACCGGGACAAGGCCTACGCCAACGGCTGGTACACCGTGGAGCGCACCCCGGAGGAATTCCCCCGGGCCGCCCGCGGGGTGGTCGAGCGCGGTTACCGGACGCTGAAGCTGGACCCGTTCGGCGCGGGCCGGTTCGAGCTGGACCACCCCGAGACGCTGGGCGCGGTCGCCCTGGTGGAGGCGGTGCGGGACCCGATCGGGCCGGAGGCGGAGCTACTGGTCGCGATGCACAGCCGGTTCGGCCCGTCGACGGCGGTGCGACTGGCCGGCGAGCTGGCGCCGTTCCGGCCGGCCTGGCTGGAGGAGCCGGTGCCGCCGGAGAACCCCAAGGCGCTGGCCAAGGTCGCGGACAGGGTGGACCTGCCGATCGCCATCGGGGAGCGGATTCACGACCGCGCGGAGTTTCGGGAGCTGTTCGAGTCGCAGGCCGCCGACATCACCCCGCCGGACGTGGGCCACCTGGACGGCCTCTGGGAGACCCGTAAACGGGCCGCCACCGCGGAGACCCACTACGTGAAGGTGGCCTCGCACAATGTGGGCGGGCCGGTGCTCACCGCGGCGAGCCTCCATCTGGGGGCCTGCACCCCCAACCTCAAGATCCTCGAACACTCCAACGACTTCGCCGACGCCGGCATCCGCTCGGTGGTCAAGGGTGCACCCGAGGTCGTGGACGGCTGGTTCCCCTCCTCGCTCTCCCCCGGGCTCGGTGTCGAGCTGGACACCGACGCGGCGGCGGAGTTCCCGCAGCAGCAGGCCCGGTTCGACCCGTGGGCCGAGGGCTGGGAGAAGCGAAACCGCCAGGCGGGGACGGCGGCGTGAGCGCCGCGGGCGGGGGCGTCGCGACGTCCGCCGGCGGCGCCGCCGTGAGCCGTGCGGACGGGGACGACCGCGGCAGCAGGGCGGACGGAAGCGTCCGCGCGGTGGTCGTGGACCGGCCGGGCAGCCACCGGCTGGTGACGGGACCGGCCGCCGACCCGGGGCCCGGGGAGGCCCGGATCGCGGTGGCCGCCGCGGGCGTCTGCGCCAGTGACCGCGAGATCTGGGAGGGCACCAGAGCCCCCGGTTACGTCCGGTACCCGATCACCCCCGGCCACGAGTGGTCCGGCACCGTCGAGGCGGTCGGCGAGGGGGTCGGTGAGGACCTGCTCGGGCGCCGGGTGGTGGGCGAGGGGTTCCGCGCCTGTCTGTGCTGCGCGCGCTGCCGGGAGGGGACGCCGAACCTGTGCGAGGCCGGCTACCGGGAGACCGGGTTCACCGAGCCGGGTGCCTTCGCCGAGGTGCTGACCGTCCCCGCGCGGCTGCTGCACGTGCTGGCCGACGGCGCGGACCCGGCCGCCGCGGCGCTGCTGGAGCCCGCCGCCGTGGTGGCCGCGGCACTGCTCGCAGCCCCGCCCCGGGCCGCCGACCGGGTCGCGGTGATCGGCGCGGGCACCCTCGGGCTGCTCGCCGTGCAGTTGCTGGCGGCGGCCTCTCCGGCCGAGCTCGCCGTCGTCGACCCCCGGGTGGGCCGGGCGGAACTGGCCCTCGGCATGGGGGCGTCGGCCGCCCTGCGGCCGGCCGACGCGGTGGCCGAGCGCGGGCGGTTCGACCTGGTGGTGGAGACCGCCGGCGCGCCGGGCACGGCACGCGACGCCTGCCTCCTGGCGCGGCGCGGCGGGCAGGTCGTGCTGACCGGCATGTTCCAGGAGGGGGCCGAGGGCATCGATCCGGTGGCGCTCTCCGTCGGCCAGTTGACCATCCGTTCGGTCTTCGGTGCCTCGCCCGCGGCCTGGGCCCACGCGGTACGGGCCTTCGGCGCGGGGCTGCTCGACCCGGCCCCGCTGATCACCCACGAGCTCCCGCTGAGCGGTTTCGCGGAGGCGGTCGCGCTGGTCGGCAACGGTTCCGCCGAGGTGGGGAAGGTGCTGCTGAGGCCGTGACCCCGGCGGCGGCCCCGCCGACCCGTCGCCCCCACGCCCGTACCCCTCCCGCCCCGGGCCCCGTGCCGTCCCGGACCGCTCCCACCATCCCGCGCCGCCGCGTATTTGCCTCGGCCTTGGCCCACTCGTCCGCCGTGGTCAGCGCGGCGATCCGCTCACGCGACTGAAAGGTCGGACAGATGGCGCTCGAGAGCGAGCAGGTAGGACACGTCGGTGGTGAAATGGTCGCACCCGACGCGCCGGAATCTGACCGGGCACTCACCCCCACCGGCCTGGACGTGGGAGGGCTCCTCACATCCCCCCTGACAGTCTCGTTTGAGACGCCCGACGCGTCCCGCGAGGGGCGCGTCGGACGGGGCGTGCTGCTCACTCGCCGAGGTTGACGACCATCTTCCCGGTGTTCTCACCGCGCAGCATGCCGAGGAAGGCGTCGACAGCGTTCTCGACACCGGCGACCTCCGTCTCGTGGTACCTCAGCTCGCCCGAGCGGATCCAGGCCGCGGTCTCCCGGACGAACTCCGGCCGCACGGAGTCGTGATCGGCGACCAGCATGCCCTGGATGCGCAGCCGCTTGCCGATGAGGAGGGCGAGGTTGCGCGGGGCCGGGGTCGGCTCGGTGGCGTTGTACTGCGAGATCATGCCGCAGACGGCGATCCGGCCGTGCAGGTTGAGCCGGCCGATCGCCGCCTCCAGGTGGTCGCCGCCGACGTTGTCGAAGTAGACGTCGATGCCGTCCGGGGCCGCCTCCTTCAGCTGCTCGGCCACCGGGCCGTCCTTGTAGTTGAAGGCCGCGTCGAAGCCCAGCTCCTCGGTGAGCAGGGCGACCTTCTCGTCGGAACCGGCGCTGCCGATGACCCGGGAGGCTCCCTTGAGCCGGGCGATCTGTCCGACCTGACTGCCGACCGCTCCCGCCGCGCCGGAGACGAACACCGCGTCGCCCGGTCGGAGGGAGGCGACCTCCAGCAGTCCGGCGTAGGCGGTCAGCCCTGGCATGCCCAGGACGCCGAGGTAGGTGCTGAGCGGCGCCTCGTCCGCGGAGACCCGCTGGACCCGGTCGGCGTCCGCGGTCGCGTGAGTGCGCCAGCCGAGGCCGTGCAGTACGTGGTCGCCGGGGGCGAAGCCCTCGGCCTCGGAAGCGAGCACCTCGCCGACGGCGGCGCCGTCCATCGGGTGGTCCAGCCGGAACGGGGGAGCGTAGGACTTGACGTCGTTCATCCGGCCGCGCATGTACGGGTCCACGGACATGTACAGGTTCCGGACCAGGATCTGCCCGGCCCGCGGGGCCGTGACCGGTACCTCGCGCAGCGCGAAGTCCGCGGGGCGGGGCCAGCCGTCCGGACGCGCCACGAGGTGCCATTCACGGCCGGTGGTGGGCAGGGTCATCGGACTACCTCCAGATGGTTAAGGTGATGAAACAATACTGCATCTGCATATTTCACGTTGTCAAACAAGTGGGTATCGTGTCGGGCATGACACCGCGCAGGAACCCGCCCGATCCGCTGACCCGGGAGGTCGTCACGCTGATCGGCGCGGTGGTGAGCCGCTACCACGAGGAGTACGACGAGGCGGCGGCCGCGTACTCCCTCACCGGCGCACAGGCCCGGGTGCTCGCCCTGCTGGCCCACGGGCCCACACCGATGCGCAGGATCGCCGACCGGCTCAAGTGCGAACCCTCCAACGTGACCGGCATCGTGGACCGGTTGGCGGCCCGCGGCCTGGCGGAGCGGCGGGCGGATCCGGCCGACCGCCGGGTGAAGTTGGCGGCCGCGACCGAGGAGGGCGCACGGACGGCGGCCCTGCTGCGGGAGTCCCTCGGCGATTTCGCCGGGGAGCCGCTGGGCCGGCTCTCCGTACCGGAGCGCACCTCGCTGCGCGACCTGCTGCAGCAGATGCTCGACGCCCCCCGCCGCGGAGAACGCGCCGACGGCAGCCGCTGAGCGGGCCCGGACCACCGGGGGCCGCTCAGCAGCTGCCGTCGGCCGGGGTCCGCTGAGCCGTTCCGTCCGCCGGAGGGCTCAGCCGTCCCGTCCACTCAGCCCGCGAAAGGCAGCTGCGGGAGTCCCTGGCCGGCGTCCGGCAGGACGAGCACCGATCCGGCGAGCGGCTGCCGCGCCGGATCGGTACCGATCCGGGCGGTGGTGAGGTAGAGGTCGCGCAGGCCGGGACCGCCGAAAGTACAGGCCGTCACCCGGTCGGCGGGCACGCGCACCGTCCGGTCCAGTCGGCCGTCCGGCGTGTAGCGCCGCACGGCGCCGCCGTCCCACAGCGCGACCCAGACGCAGCCGTCCGCGTCCACCGCGATGCCGTCCGGGCAGCCGGCGCCCGACTCGACCGCGGCCACCGGCCGGCGGCCGGCGACCTCCTGTCCGCGCACGTCGAAGACGTCGATCCGGCCGGTGGGAGTGTCGACGTAGTACATCAGCGAGCCGTCCGGGCTCCAGCCGATGCCGTTGCTCACCGACACACCGGTCAGCACGGTGCGCGTGGTGCCGTCGGGTGCTGTACGGGTCAGATTCCCGCCGCCGTCCCGCGCGTCGTAGCGCATGGTGCCCGCCCACAGCGAACCGTCCGGGGCGACGCCCGCGTCGTTCCCGCGCCGCCCGGACACCGGGTCGCGGTGCAGCCAGCGGAGGGGGCCGCCCGGACGCTGCACGGCGACGCCGTCGCGCAGGTTGAGCACCAGCCCGCCGTCAGCGGTCGGCTTGGCGGCGCCGACGTGCTGCTCGGTGGTGCGCACGGTGCGGCGGCCGGACCCGGGGTGCCAGCCGTGCACACGGGAGCCGAGGACGTCCACCCAGAGCAGCCGCTCGCGCGCGGTGTCCCAGGTGGGCCCCTCGCCGAGGGCCGCTTCGGCCCGGACCGCGACGTCGAGCCGCCGTGCGGCCCGGGCGCTCACGCCGCGCTCCGGTGACCGAGCCGGGCCGACAGGTCGCCGGCACCCTCGACCGCCAGGGACTCCAGCTCCGCCCGGCGGCGGTCGTCCCAGCGGATCGTCGGCACGGAGACGGACATCGCCGCCACCACCTCGCCCGCCGCGTCGCGGACCGGCGCGGCGACACAGCTCACGTCGGGATCGGACTCGCGCTCCTCGACGGCGACTCCCCTCCGCCGCACCTGCTCCAGCGCCTCGCGCAGGGCTTGCACCGAGGTCAGCGACCGCTCGGTGAGCGCCGCCAACGGTGGTCCGCCCGGTTGCGGGAGCCGCGCGTCGAGCGCCTCGGGCGGGAGCGCGGCGAGCAGCATCTTGCCGACCGCGGTGCAGTGCGCGGGCAGCCGCCGCCCGGCGGCGGAGACCATCCGGACCGCGTGGGTGCTGTCCACCTTGGCGATGTAGATGACGTCGGTGTCCTCCAGCACCGCGACGTGGACGGTCTCGCCGCAGCTCTCCGCCACCGCTCGCGCCACCTGGAGGCCCTCCGCCACGAGGTCGAGCTGCTCGGCGTAGCGGCTGCCGAGCTGGTGGGTGCGCACACCCAACCGGTAGCGGCCGGGCTGCTGCGGCACCGGGACGAGGTAGCTGCGGGCGCAGAGCGTGCTGATCAGCTCGTGCACACTGGTGCGCGGCAATCCCAGCCGACGGGTGATCTCCGGCGCGGAGAGCGTGCCGTCGCCCTCCAGGAAGAGCTCCAGAATGTCCAGCGCCCTGGTCACAGCCGGAACGGATCTCCCCATCGCCGGCCCTCCCCTCTCCCGGCGGTCGGCGGAGTGGTGGCCGCACGACGCGCATGTTCGACATCCCGACGACTGACCGGAATAACGGACAAGGTATCCGGCGGTGCTCGTGCCGGGCAATGGGCGGGAGAGGGCCGTGGGCTGCGGGGTTCCCGCCTTCCGGCCGTCCACACCTCCCGCACCGGGGAGGACGGTCGGGCGGGCCCGCCCGACCGTCCGCTCAGTCCAGTTCGCCACGCAGCCGCTTGGCGCGCAGCACCAGCTCCATCGCGAACCGGCGGTCGGGCTCGTCGATGCCGCCGCCCCAGAGCTCGCGGACCTGCCGCAGCCGGTAGCGGACGGTCTGTGGGTGCACGCCGAGCCGCTCCGCCACCTCGGGGGCGCCGCCCCGGGTCTCCAGCCAGGCGAGCAGGGTCGCGGCCAGCCGCCGGGCGTGCGTGGGGCCGCAGTCGTCGAGGGGCGCGAGCAGGTGCCGCTCCAGATCGTCGATCAGTTCGGCGGGCGGCAGCAGCACCAGTGCCTCGGTGTGTTCGGTGCAGTGCAGCAGTCCGCCCGCCGGCAGCAGGCCGCGCTCGATGAGGGTGACGGCGGTCCGGGCCCAGCGCAGCGACTTCGCCGCGTCGACGAGCGGCACCGGGGGGCCGATCGTGCCCGTCCAGCCCACGGTGGCACGGCGCAGCCGCTCCGCCCGCCCGGGCGCGTCCGGGTCGGGCACGATCATCAGGGGCAGTTCCCGCTCCATGTCGAGCAGGACGTCGGAGCCCACCGCGGGCGGTACCGACTCGCGCGCGGGGCGGACGAGCACAGCGACCGCCACCGTTTCGGGCAGCGCCCATCCGATCCGGGCGGCGCGTTCGGCGAGCGCGGCGGCGTCGATCGGCTGGCCCTCGTGCTCGGGCAGCAGCAGGTCGAGCAGGCGGCGCTGCAAACGCAGCCTCTCCCCCGCCTGCCGGGCCGCGGCCTCGGCGTAGCCGCGCACCGACTCGGCAACCAGACCGTCCAGGTACTGGAACCCCGACTCGGCCAGTTCGTACATCGCCGGAGCCGGGATCTCCGACTGCTGGCCGATCTCCGCCAGCCGCCGCCAGGCCAGCCGCACCCCGAGCCGGTAGATCGCCTGGAGCGAGTCGAGACTGCGGCCCTGGAGCAGTTCGCCCCGGCCGAACTCCTGGAAGACGCGTGGGTGGACGTGCGGACTGCCGAGGCCGGTGGCCAGGTGCTCGACGAAGTGCTCCAGCGCCCGCCGGATGCCGACGAGCGAGAGCGGCTCCCCGGACTCGTCCAGGATGACGGGCAGGCTGGGGTACTGACGGCGGATCTCGCGCAGGATGTCCTCGGCGAGCACCGGGATCTCGTCGCTGGCCCGCTCGGTGAACAGGTGCATCCGCACAGCCGGTACGTCCCGCCAGGCGGAGTTCGCCGTGGTCTGCACCGTCACCCCCCGGCTGCCCGGGTCGTCCCGTCCGTCGGTGCGGGTTCCTCCTCGGGAGCGGTCGGCTCGCCGGACGCGGTGTCCGGCGCGGGGGCCGAGGCGTCCCGGCCGGATTCGGGAAAGTGCACCAGCGGGACGTTCGGCTGCTCCGGCGGGGCGTTCAGCAGCGCAACCGCGCCCATCGCCGCACCCACCGCGAGCAGTGCTGCGGCGATGCAGGTCAAAACAGCTGCGAGGAGTCTGGGCATGTCGCGGCGAACCTCTCTGCGTGGTGGCACGTCACCAGCAGTCGCCCCCGACACCAGTTCGTGTCGCGAGTGTGTAAGGGCATTGACGCGCTGTCAAGGGTTCGCTTACGGTCACCGGCCCAGACGGCGTTACCGGCCGTCTTCACTTCTTGTACGAACGCGCCGCACTCAGCCATGAGCGCGCGGTACCTGTGCACCTCTGCCTTCCGGGAGCTTCCGCCATGCGCCGTTCCGCCTCGCCGTTGTCGCTGATCCTGCTGGGAACGGGGGTCTTTCTGCTGGTCCTGGCACCGCTGCTGACCTGGTACGTCGAGCCGCGCGCCAAGCGCACCCCGATCGACGTGGACCAGACCACGGTGTTCACCGGCCAGGGCCGGTACTTCGACCAGGAGGCCCTGGAGACCAAGGACGACCAGCTCCTGACCATCACCCGGCGGGTGCTGGGGGACGTCGCCGGCAGCGAGAAGGACGACGTGGCGATCTGGGACGTGTCGACGACGATCGACAACCCGGAGACCCTGGAGCTCGCCGACCCCCGCAAGTCGTTCCGGTGGACCACCGAGCGCTGGGTCACCGACCGTGCCACCAACGCACCGGTGCACTGCTGCGGGGAGGCGCCCGCGCGGTTCGCCGGTGACGCCTACCTGAAGTTCCCCTTCGACGTCGAGGAACATGGTTACCGCTGGTGGGACGGCACGCTCGGTGACACCGTGCCGCTCCGCTACCGGGACCGCAGCAGCGTGCTCGGCTACGAGGGGCTGCGCTTCACCGGCCGCGTCGAGCCCACCCGGACGGGCTCGCGGCAGGTACCGGGACGCCTGGTCGGGCTCCCCGAGCGGCCGCAGGTGATGGCCGAGGAGTGGTACGCGAACTCGGGTGTGGAACTGATCGTGGACGAGCGCACCGGGCGCATCCTCAAGGCCGCCATCGGCCCCCGGCTGACGCTGCGCGCGCCCGGTGGCGACAAGGACGAGGTCGTGCTGCTGGAGTCCGAGCGGATCGCCTTCACCGAGAAGACCCAGCGCGGCCAGGTGAAGCTGGCGAAGGCGGACAGCGGGCGCCTGGAACTCGTCGGCGAGACGGTGCCGGCCGCCGGCGGGGTCGCAGGGCTGGTCCTGGCGGCTGCCGGAGGCACGCTGCTCGCCCGCGGCAGGCCCGCGAGGGCCGGTGCTCACTCCGGTGACGAGACTGACCGGTAAGTAACCGCGAGATTGTCATACCGGTGAGTAGCCCGATCGCCGTCCGCGGCGAAAACTGAGCCTCCCGAAACAGCAGCCGCGCCCCCGGCTCCTTTCCTCGCCCCTCGACCCTCAGACGAGTTGGAGCACCGATGCCCCAGCACGTACCACCGCTCGCCGACCGCGGCTCCGCGGCCCCGGTGACCGCGTCCCTCGGAGCCGCGGGGCCAAAGGCCCCGGTTCCCGGGCCGGTCCCCCGGACCGGCGGCCTCCCCTTGCCGGGAGCCGCGCCTCAGCGGATCGTCTTCCTGGCCCGGCGCGACCTGGGCAACCCGGCCGCCGGCGGTTCCGAGCTGCTGATCGACCGGATCGCCGGCGGGCTCACGGAGCACGGCCACCGGGTCAGCCTGCTGTGCGGCGGTCCGGCCGTCCCGCGGGACTACCGGGTGGTCTCCGCCGGAGGGGACGCCGGCCACTTCCTCCGGGCCAAGCGGACCCTCGACCGCCGGATCGGCACCTGCGACCTGCTGGTCGAGGTCTGCAACGGGATGCCCTACCTGGCGCCGCTCTGGCACCGCGGCCCGACGCTGTGCCTGGTCAACCACGTCCACACCGACCTGTGGGGGATGCGCTACCCGGCGCCCGCCGCACGGCTCGGGCGCCGACTGGAGCACTGGGCCCTCGCCGGCATCCACCGCGGCAACCTGATGGTGGCCGTCTCCGGCTCGACCGCCGCGGCGCTGCGCGGGCTCGGCGTGCCCGACGAGCGGATCCGGATCGTGCACAACGGCGTGGAGGAACCCGGCCCGCTTTTGCCGAAATCCCCCGAGCCGCTCTTCCTCGCGATGGGCCGGCTCGTCGAGTACAAGCGCATCGACCTGCTGCTGCGGCTGTGGGAGCGGGTCCGCCCGGTCACCGGGGGCCGGTTGGTGATCGTCGGTGACGGCCCCGAACGCGGGCGGCTGGAGGCGGCGGCCGGCCCCGGTGCGACCTTCGCCGGGCACGTGAGCGAGGCGGAGAAGCACCGGCTGCTCTGCGCGTCCTGGCTGCTGCTGCACCCCTCGATGGTCGAGGGGTGGGGGCTGGTGGTCATGGAGGCGGCCGCCCGCGGCACCCCCGCAGTCGGCTTCGACATCCCGGGGCTGCGCGACTCCGTGGAGGACGGCAGCACGGGTCTGCTGGCCCGCGGCGAGAGCTCGTTCGCCTCGGCCTGGTGCACCCTCGCCCTGTCCCACGGCCGCCGCGCGGCGATGGGCCGGGCGGCCCGCGACCGGGCGGACCGGTTCCGCTGGTCGCAGACGGTGGACGGCTTCCGCGCGGTCGCCGCCGAATCCTTCGCGGCGACGACCCGCGATCCGATCAGACGGGGATGAAGTGGCGCCACTGAAGGACCCCTCCGTCCGCAGGTCGCTCGCCCTGTTCCGGGCGTTCCGCCGGGAGCAGACGGACCCCCAACACTGCTACCGGCTGCTGGCCGAGGACTCCGCCGCCCAGCTCGAACGCCACCTCCCGCTGCGCGGGGCGACCGTGGTCGACGTCGGGGGCGGCAGCGGCTGGTTCACCGAGGAGTTCCGCCGCCGCGGCGCGCGGAGCCACCTCTTCGAGCCCGACCCTCGGGAGTTGCACGCCGGCGGGCGGCGGCCCGCGGCCGCCGTGCTGGCCGACGGCTACCTGCTGCCAGTGGCCGACGGAGCGGCCGACATCGCCTTCTCCTCCAACGTGCTGGAGCACGTCGCCGACCCGCAGACGTTCCTCAGCGAAATGGTCCGGGTCACCCGGCCCGGCGGACTGATCTACGTCTCCTTCACCAACTGGTACTCGCCCTGGGGCGGCCACGAGACCGCTCCCTGGCACTACCTCGGCCACCGCCGCGCACGGGCCCGCTACGAGCGGCGCCGGGGCCGGCCCGCCAAGCACGTCCTCGGCGAGAACCTGTTCGCCGTGCACATCGGTCCCACCCTGCGCCACGTCCGGGGCCGCGACGACGTCGAGATCGTCACGGCCCGCTCCCGATACTGGCCGTTCCTGGCCGGCGCCGTCACCCGGATCCCGGGTCTGCGCGAGTTCGCCACCTGGAACCTCCTTCTCATCCTGCGGCGGTGTTCCCATGTCGACGACCACTGATTCCACCCTCCCTCTCGCACCGACCGGGAAGGAGCCGGAATCGGCGGAGCAGCCCCGCGGCAGACGCTGGCTGCTGGGGTTCTTCGGTGCCGCACTGCTGGCCTTCGTGCTCGCCGCGCCCGGCAGCATGACGTTCGAGACGAAGCTCGGCGTCGCCCTGGACCCGTGGAAGTTCCTCGGCGACCTCGGCCAGGTCTGGTCGGACGGCTCGGGTTTCGGCGGCATCGCCGACCAGTACATCGGCTACGCCCTCCCGATGCTCCCCTTCTACGCTCTGGCCGACCTGCTGCAGGTCCCGATCTGGCTGGCCGAGCGGCTCTGGCTGGCCCTGGTGGTGACCACCGCGTTCTGGGGTGCGCTGCGTCTGACCGAGCGGCTGGGCATCGGCTCCGCCGCCGCCCGGCTCCCCGCCGCCGCGGCCTACGCGCTGTGGCCCACCTTCACCATCATCGTGGGCTCCACCTCCGCGGGCGCGCTGCCCGGGGCGGTGCTCCCATGGGTGCTGCTGCCGCTCGCCTCCACCGTGCTCTCCCCCCGGGTCGCCGCGGCCCGCTCCGCGCTGGCGATCCCGTTCATGGGCGGCGTCAACGCCGCCTCCACTCTCGCCGCGCTCCTGCCGGTGGGACTGTTCCTCCTCACCCGCACCGGGCGCCGCCGGCGGGCACTGCTGGCCTGGTGGATCCCCGGTGTGCTGCTGGCCACCCTGTGGTGGGTCGTGCCGCTGCTGCTCCTCGGCGCGTACGGCGAGGACTTCATGCCGTACGTCGAGCAGGCCGTCAACACCACCAGCACCATGTCGGCTGTTGAGATGCTGCGCGGCGCGGGCAACTGGGTGGCGTACCTCAACTTCGGCGAGGCATGGCTGCCCGCCGGGTGGTTGCTGGCCACCGGGGTGTTCGCCGTGCTCGGCACCGCGCTGGCCGCCGGGCTGGGCCTGGCGGGCCTGGCTCGCCGGGACATGCCCGAGCGGCGCTGGCTGGTGCTGACCGTGCTCACCGTCTCCGCCGTGATGCTCGCCGGATACGGCGGCGCGCTCGGCGCCCCGTTCGCCGAGACCGTCCAGAGCTGGCTGGACGGCCCGCTCAAGCCGTTCCGCAACATCTACAAGTTCCAGCCCGGCCTGGCACTCGCGCTCGTCCTGGGGCTGGCCCACCTGACGACCGCGCTCGCCAACCGCCGTCGGCCCGCCCCGCCGGGCCGACGTGCGGCGACGCAGCGCGGCCGGCGGTTCCTGCCGGTACTCGCCGCGGCCCTGGTACTACCCGCGATGGCGCTGCCCTACGCCGGCGGCCAGGTCCTGCAACCGGGCGCGTTCGACAAGCTCCCCCGCCACTGGGAGCAGACCGCCGACTGGCTCGCCGACCAGGCCCCGAAGACCCGCGCTCTGGTGGTGCCGGCGACCGCGCACGGCATCTACACCTGGGGTTCGCCCATCGACCAGCCGCTGCACGTGCTCGCCGACTCGCCGTGGGCACAGCGGGACTACGTCCCGTTCGGCACCCCGGGCGAGCGCCGGTCGCTGGACGCGGTCGAGCAGGCGCTGATGAGCGGCGGCGAGGTGCCCGGCCTCCGCGGGTTCCTGGCCAGGGCCGGACTGCACCACGTCGTCGTCCGCAACGACCTCGATCCCGACCAGATCGGGTACGTCCCGCCGCAGACCGTCGCCCGGACCCTGGAGTCCTCGGGCTATCGCCGAGTGGAGAGCTTCGGCCCGCTCACCACCGGTGGCCGGATCGCCCCGGAGACCCCGGTGGAGATCCAGGGCTTCTACCCCCGCCAGCGGTCGGTGGAGATCTGGGAACCGGAGGGGCAGGACCGGCCCGGAACCGTCGCGATGCAGGCCGTCTCGGACACCGTGCAGGTCAGCGGCGGACCCGAGGCGCTGCTCCCGCTCTCCGCCGACCCGGCGTTCGCGGACCGGGCCGCGGTGCTCACCGGCGACGCGCACCCCGGACTGGACGAACCCTCCCTGCGGGTCACCGGCGACGGGCTGCGCCGGGCCGACACCCGGTTCGGCCTCGTCAACAACAACACCTCGTACACCTACACCGCGCAGGAGCGGAACCACCCCGGAAGCGCGCAGAACCCGGGCGAGGAGCCGAAGCAGATCCTGCCGGTCGACGCCACGGGGCACCAGACGGTCGCGACCCTGCGCGGCGCCGCGTCGGTCACCGCGTCCAGCAGCGGCAACTGGCTCTTCCACCTGCCCGCGTTCGACCCGGTCCACGCCTTCGACAACGACCCCGCCACCGGCTGGGCGGAGGGCGGCTCCGAGGGAAGCGAGGGCGAGTGGATCCGGATCGGGTTCACCGAACCGACCGCCGTCCCCGGCTCGCTGGAACTGCTGCCGCTCGACGGCGGCGAACTGCGACCCGCGCCCACCGGCGTCCGGGTCGAGACCGAGCGCGGCCGCACCGAGGACACCCTCCAGCCCGGCGGCGGACGCCAGACGGTCGACGCTCCGCGCGGTGAGACCAGGTGGCTGAAGCTGACCCTCACCGACGTCCAGGAGAGCAGGCCCGGACTGACCGGAGCCGGGTTCGGCGAGATCTCGATCCCCGGCGTGCAGGTCACCCGGCTGCTGTCGCTGCCGGCCGACGCCCCGCAGGACGCCTCTCCCGCGGGCGAGCTGTACTCGATGCACCGGGTCACCGACCCGGGCGGGCTGTCCCCGGCGGGCGCGGAGAGCGGCCTGCACCGGGAGTTCGAGGTCGGCGGCTCCGGCGCGCACACTCTCCGGGCGAGCGCCGTCGCGGTGCCGGGGCCGGAACTCGACGCGCTGCTCGACCGGTCCGCACCCGGCACCCGGGAGCGGATCACCGCGTCGGCGGCCTCAACCAGTCCCACCGGGACCTCCCTGAGCGCCCGCAACCTGGTCGACGGCGACCTGACCACCGCCTGGATCGCCGGAGAGGAACCCGTGGTCCACCTCACGTGGCCCGAGACCCGGGAGATCGACTCGATGGTGCTCTCCGGCGCCGGCGGCATCTCGGCCCGGCCCACCGAGGTCGAGCTGTCCTCCCCCGACGGCGCGGTCACCACGGCTGTCGACGAGAACGGATGGGCCCGCTTCGAGCCGATGGAGACCGACGAGCTGACCGTCACCGTCACCGGGACCGCCCAGCGGACCCTGCACAACCCCCTGGCCGGCGAAGCCCTGCAACTGCCGGTGGGCCTCAACGAGATCCACCTGCCCGCGCTGGAGGACTTCAGGGTGACGGCGCCCGGCCCGGACACGGAGTTCGAGCTGCCCTGCGGCGAGGGCCCGCCGATCGCCGTCGACGGCACCCTGCACGCCACCGAGGCTGCCGGCTCCGTCCGGGACCTGACCGAGCGCCGACCGGTGGATGTCGCCCTGTGCGCCGGGGAGGGGGAGGACGGCACCCTCGACCTCGACGCGGGCGCTCACGTGCTGGAGACCGGCGGCGCCGGGCCGCTGGCGGTCACCGCCCTCACCCTCACCCGGGGCGACACCGCGCCCCGCGCCGGCGGCGCGCCACGCACCGCGGAGGCGGGCGACTGGGCGGGCGACTCCCGCGCGGTCGAGGTCGGCGCCGGCGCGGCCGGGTACCTGCGCACCCACATGAGCGCCAACGAGGGGTGGACGGCGACCCTCGACGGCGAGGAGCTGTCCCCGCTGCGCCTGGACGGCTGGCAGCAGGGCTTCCTGGTCCCGGAGGGGTCCGGCGGCACCGTGCGGTTGGAGTACACCCCGTCCGACTGGTACCGGGCCGGTGTCCTCGGCGGCTTCGCGGGCGTCGCGGTCCTGCTCGGACTCGCGCTGTTCCGCCGCCGGTCCGGCACCCCGCTGGGCGAGGAGCGGCCCCCGGAGCCCGGGTGGGTACTCGGCGCACTCGCGCTGACGGCCGTACTGGCACTGGTCAGCGGACCGTACGCCCTCGTCGTCCCGCTGCTCGCGCTGCCGGCCCGACTGCGGCCCGCGCTACTGCCGCCGCTGGCCCTGGCGGGCATGCTCACGGCGGGCGTGTTCACGGCCGCCGCCGCCAGGCCGGGCTTCCCCGACAACGTGGGCGCCTACGGGCACCCGGCCCAGGCGCTGGCGCTCCTCGCGCTCGCGGCGGCGCTGGTGACCGTACCCGTCCGGCGCGGCTCGGACCCGGCGCCGGCCGCCGGGCACAGCGGGCCCTCCCGCCCCGCGGCCGAACCCGTGCCGCCGTCCGCGCACCCGGCTCCGGAGGGTGCCGGGACGATCGGCGCGACCCCGCGGCCGCGGCAGGCCGCGGACCGTACCGTGCCCTCCGGCGAAGGAGCCGAGCGATGAGCACCCGACTGATCCCGTTCCCGACCGTGGACGAGATCTCACGGCACTGCCGCGACGAGACCGAGCCGGACACCGTGCACATCGAGGTGCACCTGCCCGGAGTCGTGGACACCAAGCGGTTGCGGACCGCCGTCCGGGAGGCGCTGGAGCGCCATCCGCGCATCCTGGTACGGCAGTCGGCGCCCCGCTGGTGGCACCGCCGGTACCGCTGGGAGCTGCTGCCCGCACCGGACACCGACCCCGTCGTCCGGCTGGGCGGCACCCTCGCCGCCGCCCGGCGGCGGGCCATGACGGACAGCCCGCCGCTGACCGGCTCGCCGCCCCTGCGGATCGAGGTGTTGGAGCCGGACGACCCGGGCAGCACCGCGGGCGGCACGGTACTGCTCGTCACCCTCAACCACGTCGCCCTGGACGGCCCGGCCTGCCTGCGCGTGCTGGCCACCGCGGCGGAACGCTACGGCGGCGCGGACAACGCCCCCGCACCCGCACCGGTCCGCGGGACCTCCGCACCGCAGGTGCCGAAGACCGCTCCCGGTGGCTCTCCCTGGGAGCGGCCCGCCCGGATTGCCGGGGAGCGCACGGCACAGGGGGCGCCCGAGCCCGGCAACGGCATGCACCTCGCCGCGCTGCCGCTGCCGACCCGGCCGAGGGGGGCGCCGTGGACGGTCAACGACCAGCTCCTGGTCGCCACCTGCCTGACGAGCGTGCGCTGGAACGAGGAGCACGGGCGGCGGGCGCACCCGGTCCGGGTGACCATGCCGGTGGACGACCGGCCGCGCACCGCGGACATGCCGATCGGCAACGGCACCCGTCTGGTGGAGGTGATGTTCGGCGGCGAGGCCCGCCTGCCGCGCGGAGCCGCGACGCAGCGCGACGGGATCGAGCGGCTGCTGCGGGCGACCGCGCTCCGCACCCGGGCGCTCAAGGCGGCCCCGCGCCCTCCACTGGGCTTCAGCGGCGACCTGCTCACCGCGCCCCTGCTGCCGGTGGGCGCGCGGGCCGCGGGGGTCCGGACGCTACGGGCCGCCGCCGGGCCCTGGGCCTCCACCACCCTGCTGTCCAACCTCGGCCGGCTGGCCTACCCGCTGGACTTCGGGGACGCCGGACGGGCCGCCGCCGTCTGGGTGTCCGCCCCGGCGCGGATGCCGCGTGGCCTGTCGGTGACCACCGTGTCCACCGGCGGCCGACTGCACCTGGCGCTGCGCTGGTCGCGCGCCCTGCTGGACGACGACGCGGGCCGGCGGCTGGGCACCCTGTTCGCCGAGTGCCTGGCCGCGACCGCCCCGCCGCCGTCCGGACCGCGGCACCCGAGCGCGCCGCAGGCGCAACGCCCCCGCTCCGGGGGCGCGTGATGGGCGCCCCGGCGGACAGCCTGCGCACGCTGTACGAGGACCCCGGCACACCGGTCGCCTCGGGCGCCGACCGCTCCCGGCGGCAGGCCGCCCTGCTCGCACGGGCGATGGGCTCCTCGCCCGGCACCGTGCTGGACGTCGCCTGCGGTGACGGGAGCGCCGCCGCGGCGGCGGCGGGGACGCTCGCCGCCCACCGCGTCGTCGGCGTCGACTGGTCGCAGGACGCACTGCGCCGGGCGAGCGCCCACCTCACCGCCGTGCGCGGCGAACTGACCGGCCACGGTCTGCCGTTCGCGTCCGGGGCGGCGGACGCGGTGCTGTTCAGCGAGGTCATCGAGCACCTGGTCGATCCCGACGCGGCACTGGACGAACTGCGCCGGGTGCTCCGTCCCGGGGGCCACCTGCTGCTCTCCACCCCCAATCTGGCGGCCTGGTACAACCGCGCCCTGCTCCTCGCGGGCGTCCAGCCGGTGTTCTCCGAGGTGTCGCTGCGCGGCATCCACGGCCGCCCCGGCTCGCAGGTCGTCGGCCACCTGCGGTTGTACACCGCCCGTGCGCTGCGCTCGATGCTGCCGGCCGCGGGCTTCGAGGTCGTCACCGTGGCCGGCGCGCCCTACCACGACGTGCCGCGGCCGCTGCGTCCGTTGGACCGGCTCGCCTGCCGGGCCCCCTCGCTGTCGTCCATCCTGCTGGTGCACGCCAGACGGAGCCGAGGAGACTAGCCGTGTGGTGGGGGGTGTCTGCGGCGCTGTGCGCGAACCTGCTGATCAGCGTCGGTTTCGTCGTGGAGAAGCGGGCACTGTCCGCACTGCCCGCGCTGTCCGCCTCCCGACCGCACCTGCTGGTCCGGCACCTGCTGTGCAGCCCGCTGTGGCTGGTCGGCGCGCTGTCACTGGGGCTGGGTTTCGTCGCCCAGCTCGTCGTGTACCGCACGCTGCCGCTCGTCGCCGCGCAGGGCCTGTTCGTCACGGGGCTGGTGATGCTGATGCTGCTGTCCTCGGTCTTCCTCGGGGAGCGCCCCAGCGGCCGGGAGCGGCGGTCGATGGCCGCCGTCCTGGCGGCCCTCGTCCTGATCGTGCTCTCGCTGCGCGGCAGCCCGGAGGCGATCAGCCGACTCGCCCCGGTGCCGGTCGTGCTGGCCGTCTGCGTCCCCGCGCTGGCCTGCGGGCTCGGCCTGTTCACCGCCGCTGAGCGGCGCGGCAGGCGCCGCCACCGCCTGCCGACCACCGGAGTGCCGTACGGGGTCGCGGTCGGGTTCCTCTACGGTGTCAGCTCTCTCGCCATCAAGGGCGTGGCCGGGCTGCTCGACGCGGACGGGGTCGCCGCCTCGCTGACAGCGGCGCTGGGCTCCCCCTACCCCTACCTGCTGCTCGTCACCGGCTCCACCGGGCTGGTGCTGTCGCAGACCGCGCTGCAACGCTGTCGGGCCTCGCTGGTGGTGCCGGTGTGCACCACGGTGACGTTCCTGTTCACTGTGACGGCCGGGACGGTCGCCTTCTCCGAGCCACTGCCCGAGGAGCCGCTGCGGCTGGCCCTGCGGCTGTGCGGCTCCCTCCTCGCAGTCTCCGTCCTCCTCACCCTGCCCCGCCACGACGGGTCTCCGGCCGCCGTGCCCGGCCCCTCGGTCACCGGCCCGCGCGTCTCCGCGTCTCCACCGCCTCCCGCACCGGCGCGGGTGAACCGCGCCGGGCGGAGCGGCCGGACCGTCAGCGCCACCGCCCCCGCGCATCCCGCCCGCGCCCCGCGCTCCCTCCCCCGTCCCCCGCACGCCCCCCGTGAGAGAGGCCATCGCCATGTCCCCTGACGACCCGCTGTTCGCCATCCTGGGCTGCCCCATCGACAAGGGGACGCTGCTCCTGCTGCCCTCCGGCGACGCCCTCTACAACCCCCGGCTCCGCCGCCGCTACCCGGTGCTGGACGGCATCCCGCAACTGCTGCCGTCCTCCGGCGTACCGGTCGACGACGCCGAGCACGCCCGGATCAGCGAGGAGGCAGTGGTCCGATGACGCTGGCCGCCCGACTGGGGCCCCGGCTGCCGCCCGCAGTGGTGGCGGGGGCCGCCGCCGCGCTCTACCCGCGCTTCGAGCCCGAACTGCGCCGGCTGGCCGACTTCTGTCCGCCCGGCGGCACCGCGGTGGACGTCGGCGGCTGGTACGGCCCCTGGACCCGGCGGATGGCCCGGCGCGCGGACCGGGTCGTCACCATGGAACCCGTACCGCACCTCGCGTCCGCGCTGCGCCGGACCGTGCCTGCCAACGTCGATGTACGGCAGGCCGCCGCCACCGATCACGAGGGCCGCGAGACGTTGTGGCTGCCGCCGGGCGGCCGGGGCGACCGCGGCGTCTCCTCGCTGGTCCGCCGGGAGCGGGTGCACACCGTCCCGGTCGAGGTGCCCTGCCTCCCCTTGGACGCGCTGGACCTGACCGGGGTGCGGCTGGTGAAGATCGACGTGGACGGCGGCGAGATCCCGGTGCTGCACGGTGCGGCCCGGCTCCTCGACCGCTGGCGGCCCGCCCTCTTCGTGGAACTGGAGAGCCGGATCCAGCCCTTCCAACCGGTGCTGGACCTGCTGGACGGGCACGGCTACCGAGGCTGGGTGCTCCCGGGCCGGACCTGGGTGCCGCTGGACCGCTTCGACCTGGCGGGCCACCAGGAGCGGACGGCGCACGTCGCCGAGCACGGGCTGCTGCGCCGCACTCTCACCCCGCGCCGACGGTACGTGAACTCCGTCCTGTTCCTCCCGCACGGCCGGGCCCCGGGCGAAAGGGCCGGCGCCCGAACCGGCGACCGCGCGCCGGCCCCACCCCGGCGGGCTGACCGGCGGGGCCACCCGCTCCGGGCCGTACACTGCTGGACGTGGCCGGCAGGATCAATGACGAGGACGTGAAGGCGGTGCGGGACGCGGTCCCGATCGACGCCGTCGTCTCCGAGTACCTCCAACTGCGCGGCGCCGGCGGGGGCAACCTCAAGGGTCTCTGCCCCTTCCACGACGAGAAGTCGCCCTCCTTCCACGTCAGTCCGAGCAAGGGCTTCTACCACTGCTTCGGCTGCCAGGAGGGCGGGGACACCCTCGACTTCGTGATGAAGGTGGACCACCTCTCCTTCTCCGAGGCCGTCGAGCGGCTGGCCGCCCAGGCCGGGGTCACCCTGCGGTACGAGGAGGGCGGCTACGGCCGCGCCAGCCAGCAGGGCGAGCGGACGCGACTGGTCGAAGCGCACCGGGCCGCCGCCCAGTACTACGTCGAGCAGCTCGGCAGCCCGGAGGCGGAGGTGGGCCGCCGCTTCCTCGGCGAGCGGGGCTTCGACCAGTTGGCGGCGGAGCACTTCTCGGTCGGCCACTCCCCCGCCGGCTGGGACCACCTCACCCGCTTCCTGCGCGGGAAGGGGTTCACCGACAAGGAGCTGATCCTCTCCGGTCTGTCCCAGGACGGCCGCCGCGGCCCGATCGACCGGTTCCGCGGCCGGCTGATGTGGCCGATCCGGGACATCACCGGCGAGGTCGTCGGATTCGGCGCCCGGAGGCTCCGCGAGGACGACAACGGCCCCAAGTACCTGAACACCCCCGAGACCCCGATCTACAAGAAGTCGCACGTCCTGTACGGCATCGACCTCGCCAAGCGAGACATCGCCAAGGAGGGCCGGGCGGTGGTCGTCGAGGGCTACACCGACGTGATGGCCTGCCATCTGGCCGGGGTCACCACCGCCATCGCGACCTCCGGGACCTCCTTCGGCGAGGGGCACATCAAGATCCTCCGCCGGCTGCTGATGGACAACTCCCGCTCCGAGGTGGTGTTCACCTTCGACGGCGACGCCGCCGGGCAGAAGGCCGCGCTGCGGGCCTTCGAGGACGACCAGAAGTTCGCCGCCCGCACCTCGATCGCGATCAGCCCGGGCGGGATGGACCCCTGCGAGCTGCGACTGGCCAAGGGCGACGCCGCGGTGCAGGAGCTCATCGACGGGCGCGCGCGGCTGTTCGAGTTCGCCCTGCGCTCCGTCGTGGACCGGCACGACCTGGACTCGGCCGAGGGCCGCTCGGCCGCGCTGGAGGACGCCGCCCCGATCGTGGCGCAGATCAAGGACGGCTCGCTCCAGCACGAGTACGCCGTCCGCCTGGCCGGGCTGCTGGGCATCCTGGACACCCAGTTCGTGGTGCGCCGGGTCGGCCGGCTGGCCCGCTGGAAGCGGGAGGGCGGCGGCCGACGCAGCGGCCCTCCCCGGTCGTCCGCCCCCGCGGCCCCCGTGGCGGAACCCGCCGTCCGGATCAGCGGGCCCCCGCTCAACCTGCGCAGCCCGGCCCACCTGGTCGAGCGCGAGCTGCTGAAACTGGCCCTCCAGTTCCCGCAGCTGGTGTCCCCGGTCTTCGATGCGTACGGCGCCGACGAGTTCACCGCACCACCGTACGCGGCGGTGCGCACGACGATCGAGGCCGCCGGAGGCACCTCCGGCGCGGACGGCGACTTCCTGCCCCGCGTCCGGGAGGCCGCCCCCGACGACTCGGTGCGCAAGCTGGTCACCGAGCTGGCGGTGGAGTCGCTGCGCAACCCCGGCAGCGGGGAGCCCGACCCGTCCTACGCGGGTGAGCAGCTCGTCGCGGTGCGACTGGCAGCCGTCCGGACCAGGGTCGCCGAGCTGGAGGGGTCCGCCCGGCGCCTCGACGCCCAGGGCGCCCACGACAGGTCCGCCGGGATCTGGCAGGACCTCTGGGTGCTCCAGCAGTACGCCACCACGCTGCGCGAGCGCGGCGCCGCCGCCCTGTAGCGGCGCCCTCGGCACCGCGGCGGAGCCGCCGCGGGGAAGCACCGGGACGGGCACCGCCCCGCCGCGCTCCGTAGCGGACTCCTGCCCCCCGGTAGCGGATCGGCCCAGAAACTGCGCGCAGACCCCTACTGGGCGGGGTGTGTCGTACCCCACACTGAGAGCGGTGCCTGAGTCCTCGGAGCGCGATTCCCCGGCCCACGGATCCGCTCACCGCGGCGGGACCCGAAGACGGCGCAGCTGCTGCCGTGCCGGTCCCGCCCAGTACGCCGCCCCGACCGGCAGCGATCATCTGGAGGTCGCCCCGTGCAGACCCGGACCCCTTCCACCGCCGTGCTGATTGCTCCACACCGGTCCACCGATCCGCCCGCGGCGCCACCGGACACCGGCACTCCCGGCCGCGTGCCGCCGCGGGAGGCCGTCCCCTACGACACGCGCGACGGCGCGGTACCGCTGGAGGCCGTCCCGCCGCAGGGCCCGGCCCCGCGGCCGGCGGCCGAGGCCGCCGCGCGGGCCGGGACCGGCGCCCCGTCCACCGACCTCTTCCGGCAGTACCTCCGGGAGATCGGTCGCATCGCGCTGCTCAGCGCCGCCGAGGAGGTCGAGCTCGCCCGCCGGGTCGAGGCCGGGCTCTTCGCCGAGGAGCGGCTCACCCGGCCGGAGCCCCTGGACAGTGCCACCGCCCTGGACCTGGACCGCCTCGTCGTCCTGGGCCGCCTCGCGAAGCGCCGACTGATCGAGGCGAACCTCCGGCTCGTGGTCTCAGTCGCCAAGAGGTACGTCGGCCGCGGGCTGACCATGCTGGACCTGGTGCAGGAGGGCAACCTCGGGCTGATCCGCGCCGTCGAGAAGTTCGACTACACCCGCGGGTACAAGTTCTCCACCTACGCCACCTGGTGGATCCGGCAGGCGATGACACGGGCGCTCGCGGACCAGGCGCGCACCATCCGGGTGCCGGTGCACGTGGTGGAGCTGATCAACCGGGTGATCCGCGTGCAGCGCCGCATGCTCCAGGAGCACGGCAGCGAGCCGACCCCGCAGCAGATCGCGGACCACCTGGACCTGCCCGCGGCCCGGGTGGTGGAGGTGCTGCGACTGGCCCAGGAGCCGATCTCGCTGCACGCACCGGTCGGCGAGGAGGACAACGTCAGCCTCGGCGACCTGATCGAGGACAACGACGCCGCCTCCCCCGCCGAGTCCGCGGCCTTCATGCTGCTGCGCGAACACCTGGAGGCAGTGCTCTCCACCCTCGGCGAGCGGGAGCGCAAGGTGGTCCAACTGCGCTACGGGCTCGCCGACGGGCAGCCGCGGACCCTGGAGGAGATCGGCCGGATCTTCGGCGTGACCCGGGAGCGCATCCGGCAGATCGAATCGAAGACCCTGGGCCGGCTCCGCGACCACGCCCTGGCCGACCAACTCCGCGGCTACCTGGACTGAGGCCGCCCCGGTGCCCGCGCGGCACGGCCGGGGCGGCGGAGCAGTCAACCCCCGTACTGGCGTCCGATCCAGGCAGTCGGCCGAAAACCATCGCATTACCGGACCTTCGGACGGGCAGGTAAGGACGGCCTGTCACATGAGCAGAAGGACCAGGGGATTGCATGGGGTGGAGAGACGTGCTGACAGCCGTCAAGGCGCTGCACGAGAGGATGACCGACCCGGACACCGGCGTCGCCGCACTGCAACGGGAGATCGTGCAGGGCCGGGAGCGCGTGCTGGAAGCATCCGAGGCGGTGGCCGCGGGTATGCGGCACGAGGCGAAAGAACTGCGTCAGCGGCAGGACCGGATGCGGAGCGAGCTCACCGAGACCCGCGGTGAGGTGCAGACGCTGCGAGTCGAACTGGCCCAGGGGCTGCGGCCCGCCGCGGCCCGCACCGAACGGCCGCCCGAGGGTGCGCCCAAGGCACCCGCGCAGCCGGACGGGAGCCCCGCGAGGGCGCAGGAGACCGCGGAGACACAGGCACGAAACGAGCCGGACGACGCACCTGCCGAACGCGCCGCCGGGCACGAAACGCTCCCGGGCGCACCTTCCGGCGGCGTGCTGCCCGGCAGCACGCGAGGGGTGCGCCAGCGCACCGGAAACCCCCACGAAACGGTCGTCGACCCGACCGGAGCAGAAGAGGAACCCATGAACCGGTCCGCCCCCCAGCCCCCGGCCGAGCAGCCGGACACCCCGGCCACCGAGGAGCTCAAGCAGGCGGTGGAGGAGGCCTTCCGGGGCGCCCCCGAACCGCACACCGCAGCCGTTCCGCCGCGCGGCGGAACGGCGGGGACGGCAGGGACGTCCGACCCGCCCGACCCGCGGATCGCGCACGGCCTGCGGCTGCTGCGGGCGGCGTCCCTCTCCTCGGCGATCCTGCTCTGCCACCGCGACGGCTGGGAGTTCCTGACCCGCCTGGCGATCGGCCACCCGCGCTTCCGCATGCCGCCGTCCGTCGCGGACCGCGGAGAGGGACGCGTGGAGCTGGCCCTGTCGGGCCCGTGCCTGGTCGCTCTGCTGATCAGCCTCTGGGACACGAGGCGGGAGGCGGACTTCCTTGAGGCCGACTGGGCGCTCGCGGCCGCCGCCTACGAGCGGATCGCCCGCGCACTGGACACACCCACCGGACCCGGGGGGCGGCGAACCGTCCTCCTCACCCTGGACGACGGTCTGCCGGACACTCCGGGAGACCCGGACGGTACGGCGCACCACTCGGACGCACCAGCGCCGACATCCGCCTGAGGAGAGGGAGGCACACAGCCCCGCGGACGATGCCGGCCCCCGGCCCGTCCGCGGGGTGCGCCCCCGCCCGAAGCGGCGGCCTCACCCCGGGAAGGCCCCCGGGTGGTGCTGGTCGCGCACGGCAATGTACTGCTGGCGGACAGCCTGACCCACCGGCAGTGCCTCCCCGCACTCGAACCGGCGGCTCTCGGCCGCGGGCCAGCGCGGCGGTTCGTGCGCGGAGAGAGTCCCCTGGGAGACGCCGAGCGCCCACGCCGCCTGCCGGGCGGCGCCGAGCGTGGTGTAGTCGGCCGGCTGGGGAACGACGACCGGCGTCCCGAACAGCGCGGGGGCGAGTTGCTGCACCGCGTCGAGCTCGGCCGCCGAGCCGAGCAGGAAGACCCGCTGGACCCGGACCCCGCGGTTCCGCAGCACGTCCAGCGCGTCCGCGAGCCCGCAGAGCATGCCCTCGAAAGCGGCCCGCGCCAGGTGCTCGGGCTTCATCGACTCCCGGCGCAACCCGGCCAGGGTGCCCGCGGTGTGCGGCAGGTCCGGGGTTCGCTCGCCCTCCAGATAGGGCAGGAGCACCAAGCCGTGGGAGCCGGGAGTGGACTTGAGCGCCAGCTCCGACAGCCCGGCCAGGTCTGTGCCCAGGAGTTCGGCGGTGCCGCGGAGCGCGCGCACGGCGTTCAGGGTGCGCACCACCGGCAGCTGCATCCCGGTGGCGTCGGCGTACGAGGTGATGATCCCGCCAGGGTCCACCAGCGCCTCGTGGTGGATGGCGGAGACCGAACCGGAGGCTCCGAGCGACACGACGGCGTCGCCGAAGCCGACCCCCAGGCCGAAGGCCGCGGCCATGGTCTCGCCCGTTCCCGCCGAGATCAGCAGCCCTTCGGGAGTCCGTCCGGCGATGTCGGCGGGACCGATCACCTCCGGCAGCGCGACCCGGTGACCGAGGGCCACCTCCACCAGGTCCGGACGCCACGTGGCGGAGGCTGCGGACCAGTACCCCGTCCCGGAGGCGTCACCGCGGTCGGTCGTGCGCCGCTCCGGGCGTCCCAGTAGCTGCCAGATCAGCCAGTCGTGCGGTTGCAGCAGGGCGGTGATCCGGCCCGCCGCCTCCGGCTCCTGGCGGGCGAGCCAACGCAGCTTGGCCACCGGGTGGCCGGCCTCCGGCACGCCGCCGACCGCCCGCACCCAGGCGTGCTTGCCACCCAGGGCGTCGACCAGGTCCGCGGCGGCGGTCTGGGCCCGGGGGTCGTTCCCGATCAGTGCGGGACCGATCGCGTTGCCGCCGCTGTCGAGCGCGACGAGCCCCTGCTGCTGGGCGGAGACGCCGATGGCCTGCACGCCCTCCAACAGGCCGCCGCCGGCGGCCTGCCCCAGCGAGACCAGCCACGCCTGCGGGTCGATCTCGGTGCGCTTGCCCGCCCCGCTCCCCTCCGGGACCGGATGCGGGGCATACCCCTGCTTGATGACGGCGCCCGTCTCGGCATCACACACCACGATGCGGGTGAGATCCGACGAGCTGTCCAGACCGGCGACTATCCCCATGGGAGAGATGATGCCGTATGGCCCCGGGTGCTCGTTCCGCACCCTTCGCCCCCGCCGGACACGGCCGGACACGGAGCAGCCCCCGCCCCGGTGCGGAGTACGCGGGACGGAGGGCTCAGCCGCGCGGCCCCGGCCGGCCGGAGTCGCCGTCCGGAGCCGCCACTGCGCAGAGGTGTCAGCCGCGGGCCGAGACGGAGCCGTTCTCGGACAGCACCGGGATGTCGTTCAGCACGTGCGACAGCGGGTCGTCGCCGTCGATCTGGGTCGAGTTCTCGGAGCAGTTCTGCGCGTTCGAGCTGGTCAGGATGTCCTGGACGGTGACCGGGACGACGCCCACGACGCTGCCGACGTTCAGCTTGTCGCCGAGGACGGTGGCGCAGAGCTTGTTGGCGGTGTCGTTCACCAGGCTCATGTTCGGGCTCATGTAGCCGCCCGTGGTGGTGTTGCCGTACTTCTGCATGGCGTGGTTGCCGTTGGTCGTGGTGTGACCCTGGTCACCGACCGCCATGGCGGGGGAGGCGGCGATGGCCGACACGCCGACGACGGAGGCCGCAGCAGCGGTGGTGGCGAGAACCTTCTTGATCACGAGGTTTCCTTTTCTTTCCAGTCTGGAATTTCCCGCTGCCGGAGGCACGCGCGGTCCCCGCCCAGCGGAGGTCGAACAAGGGAAATCACCGCTCCGTGCCACGGCGTCCCCGCGCCCGGCAACCGCCGGCAGCGGGCTGGAGCGAGCGCTCGCACACCGGGGCCCCGGAGAGAGGGGCGAGGCGTGGTGTGCACAGCCGCGGCACACACGCGTCGTCGTCCGTTCCCGAGAGCCCCGCGGGCGCGCGGCAGCCCGCCGGCCCGTTGCGGCGACGGTGCGGGGCAGCGGAACGCGGTGGCACGGAGTGGGGGCGCTCCCGGGCCGCGGAAGTGTCCGACGACCCGGGAGCGGAGAGCGACGGTCAGTCGCGGACCGAGGCCGCGCCGTTCTCCGAGAGGATCGGGATGTCCGACAGAACGTGCGACAGCGGGTCGTCGCCGTCGATCTGGCTGGAGTTCTCGGTGCAGTTCTGTGCGTTGGAGCTGCTGAGCAGGTCCTGCACGGTGACCGGAACGAGGCCGACGAGGCTGCCGACGTTGGCCTTGTCGCCCAGCACGACGACGCAGGGCTTGTTGAGCGAGCCGTTGACCAGGCTCATGTTCGGGCTCATGTAGCCGCCCGTGGTCGTGTTGCCGTACTTCTGCATGGCACCGTTGCCGTTGGTCGTGGTGTGACCCTGGTCACCGACCGCCATGGCGGGGGTGGCGGCAACAGCGGACACGCCGACAACCGAGGCCGCGGCCGCAGCCGTGGCGAGCACCTTCTTGATCACGAGATTTCCTTCTTCCGAGTCTGGAGTGCCCCGCTGCCGGAGCAAACTGGTCAACTCGCAGCGGCCGGAGAAGTTCTGATCCTTCACTCGCTCGGCGGAGTATGAGTATCTTCAGGTCCGCGTCACCCCCGCCCCGCGGAACCCACCCTCCCGAGCGGACCGGCACCGGCCGTGGGAGGGCGCTCCCGGAGGTGCACGGAAGGGGCCGGAGGGCGCGCGTGCGCCCGTACCGCACACCGAGGGGCCCGGTGCGACCTGCGGGTCGCCCCGGGCCCCTCGGGAAGGTCCGGCGCTGCGCCGGGGAGCGGTGGAAGGACGGGGTCCCGCGCGGAGGACTCACGCGCGTGGGGCTTCAGTCCGCGCGGCCGGGTGACGGCGCCGTCCGGCGCGGGCTGCGTGCAGCTCCCTCAGCGTACGGCTCCGGTCCGCGGCGCGGAACGCGGGACTGCGGCGGGCCACCCGGACGCTCGCTCACCTGCGGCTGCTGATCAGGCTCTTGAGCAGGCCCATCCGTCCTCGCGGTGCCGTCGACCGCGCACCCGCGGGCCGACCGGCGGACCCACCGCTGAATTTGCGCAGGGCGGCGGTAATCAGGCCGGCCTTTGCCGCCTTCTTCAACGAGAACATGACACACCCCTTTACCTGGCTGTTCTTCTCGTACGTTCCTCTCCTCGGGTGCCCCGGCCCTCAACTCCCAAACCAAAACACCCGCTTGCGAAACCAGCAGAAAGTCATGTGCATGTCTATGGCGCGGAGGGGAACTCGCTTTGCCAGGAGGTCAATCGATTATGAACGCACTACTTCTTGTCCTGTTGCTGGCCGTGATCCTTTTTGCCGCGGGCTTCGCCGTGAAGGCCCTGTGGTGGATCGCCGTGGTCGTCCTCGTGGTGTGGCTGCTCGGCTTCGTCGTCCGGCCGACCACCGGAGGCGGCCGCCGCGGGCGGTGGTACCGCTGGTAGTCGGCCCTCAGATCGTCGCCGCCCACCGACTCGCCGCTCCGCGCGGCGCGGTGAACGGCGGCCGGGGGTTCGTCCCCGTGGCCGGTGCCCCTGGCGGCGGCCACGGGTCGCACGACACCCGTTCGCCGGAAGCGTGCTGCCGGTGACCACACGGTCACCGGCAGCACGCCCCGTATCCGGAAATCTGATCACGCCGATCGGCAGGAGAAATCAGAATGCTGGCATTCGCCGCCGCAGTGCTCTTCGGAATCGCCTTCATCCTCAATGCGACCGGAACGTCGACCGAAGCCGTCTTCAGTCCCACCAGCCTCACGCTGCTCGGACTGACCCTCCTCGCGGCCCACTCGGGCGGCCTGGGAGGCGGACTGCCCACCCGCGGTCGGCGCCGCTGACCCGAGGGCCGCCGACCCGTGACGCCCGACTGCCGGGCACGTGCCGTACCGGGGTTTCTGCGTGCAGGTGGATCGGGCACCCGCGTGCGGGTGCCCGATCCACCTGCACGGTGCTACGGAGTGAGGCAACCGATCGAGCCGACCGGCAGATTGTTGCCGTTCGAGGTGGCGTTGAAACCGAACGTCACACTGTCGCCCGGTGGGACAGTGCCGTTGTGGTCGACGTTGGTGACCACAACTGCGCCGTCGGAGACAGGGCTCAGGGTTCCGTTCCACACCTGGTCGATGCTGGTCCCGTCGCCCGGCTGCCAGCGCACGGTCCAGCCGTTGAGTGCGGTGGTGTGGTGGTTCATCACCTCGACGGCTCCCTGGAAACCTCCGTCCCAGCGATTCGTCACCGAGTAGACGGCCATGCAACCACTGTGCGGGTCGGTCGGATCGGTCGGATCGGTCGGGTCAGTCGGGTCAGTCGGGTCAGTCGGCTCCCTGATGCCGGTCACCTCTCCGTTCCCGCCGTCGAAGACGATGTCCGAGCAGGAGAAGAAGTTCTCCTGACTGTCCGACCGCACCCACTGGATGAACATGATCGCGTCACCGGAGCGAGCCGAGGGCAGCTCCAGGTCCCAGTAGTAGTGGCCGGACTCGCTGCCCGGCGAACCGGACTGGGGCGGATCGGTGACGGTCTCGACGAGGTCCAGGTCGTCCCAGCCCAGCGGCGTCGTGGGCGAATAGCCGGGCTTGGAGATGTACACCCGGAACTCACCCGGGTGCGCGGCCCAGTTGCTGTACTTGATCCCGATCGTCTCCCCTGAGGTCAGGTGCGTCCGGGGCCAGTCCGAGCGCGCGGCGTTGTATCCGGTGAAGTCGTACGGCGACCGGTCGCCCGCACTGCACAACGTGCCGTCCGGGACGTAGCCCGGACCACGCCCGCCCGCCTGGGAGTCGAGCACGGCGAACCAGTTGTACAGCGCGTTCGAGCCGCTCTCCGCGAGCGCCGCCTTGCACGCCTCGTTCGTCGGGTCGAGCGCACCCGTGCCGGTCTTGGCGTCCAGATAGCAGAGGTAGGTCCGCGACCCGGGTGTCATCGCCACACCGTGCGCCTGCGCGCTCTTCTGACTGATCAGGACCAGCCCGAGCCCGCTGAGCAGGGTTGCCAGTACCGCCAGTAAGGACAGCGATCGTTTCGCGTTTCGCGCCATGGTGTCTCCTGTGCGGGAAGAGGTGTCCGTCTGTCGACGGACGTGGGATCCGATCTGGTCAGCGGGGGTTCCGCACACCGCGTCGTCACCGCGGGAACACTGCCGGTGCCGACGTCGCGCACGTCGTTGACGAGGAGCACGGGCCCTGAGGGCAGCCCGGAGAGAGGTCGCCGGCACGCCGGAAAGGACGCCGCGTGCAAGGGATCCGCTCGCCGGAGAACGCCCCGGTGCAGGGAAGCCCTGGAAACCGCGTCGGTGGGATCGCTCCCACCGATCGCACTTCTGGCGACTGTAAGAGTAAGTGGTGTCCATGACAACCCGTCGCACACCGATCGTTCGCACGGATCCGCCGGAGCGCAGCACGGCGCCCCGGTCGGTGCCGCCCTTCACTCTCGTGAGAGACCTCGCGGCAGCGCGGAGTGCCGCAAAGGGCCGGACCAGAGACGCCGACGTGCGTTGGCACGCCGCGACGGCGGTTCCGCACCGCACGGAGCGCGGCGTATACCGTGGGAAGCCGACCCGGAGATCCCCGTTCCCCGGGTCGGACCGATTGCGCCCGATCGCTGCGGTGGGCGGGTGGGACTCGAACCCATAAGCGTGACGCCTCTCACCTGCGATGATGCCGAAACACCGGACATAGTCACCCGTTTCCATCCGACTGGATCCGGCTCGATCCCGCACGGGTGGCTATCGGTTAGGTGTTCGCCACACCGCAGTTCATCGCGGGCCTTCGGCCGCACGGGACCGCTGCAGGCAGCCCTCCCCTTCCTGCCGCTGAGGCACCCCGAGCCCCTGTGAAGCGGTCCAGTCCTCACGGCCTGGGGCTCCCTGCGGTAGTCACGTTCCGTGGTGGAGGACCATCCCTCCTGCGGGAAAGCGACGCTTGTCTCCCGGCAAGACCGCGACAGCCCGCACGCGGCCCGTGCCGTCACCCGCGAGACGCCCGCCCGGTCATGCGGGCGGACGTCTCGCGTCGGAACGTCTGGCGCACGGCGCCCCGGCCCGGCCGCCTGGTCGTGCCGCCGCCATGATGCGCGCGAATCTCTGTCGTCAGCTCGAACGGCATGCGTCGCGCCTCTCGCGGGCCCGCCGTGCGGTCCAGGCGCTGCGGCCCGGCGGCTGGCTGCTCCTGGAGGACGCCGACCCCGCCCCGCAGCCGCTGCTGCGCCCGGACGAGTCGGGTCCCGAACAGCGTCTCGTCAACCGGCTGCGGTCCGGCTACCGCACCCTGATGGCGGCGCGCGGCGCGGACCTCGCGTACGGGCGGACCCTGCCGAGGAGGGTGCTCCGCGAAGCCGGTCTGGACGATGTGCAGGCGGACGCGTACTTCCCGATCACCTCGCCGGCGTGCGCGGTACTCGAGGATGCGACGGTGCGACAGATCCGCCACCGTCTGGTGGAAAACGGAATCGCCACCGACGAGGAGATCGACCGCCATCTGGCGAACGTTGCCACTGGCCGTCTCGACCTGGCCACCGCCCCGATGATCTCCGCGTGGGGCCGCCGTCGCCCGTAACCGCCCCCCGACCACTGCTCAGGTGTCGCGGCGCCGCCGACGCCCGCCGGCCGCGAGCTGTGATTCGGGCGTACCAACGCTCCGGCGAGTGCCGCCGCCCTTTCACGTGGCGACGATCGAGTGGGGCGGCAAAGGTTTCCGGACCGGCATCCGTGATCCCCTGCAGCCGTGTCCACGCCACTCCCCAAGTCGCTCAGCGCGATCAGAGGATCGACGCGCCGGTCCAGCGCCTGCGACAAGATAGCCGGAGCGATCCCTGAAGGCTGGACGCCTCCGACCCACTGGCCGACCCGCCCTGTCAGGCAGCGCGGGACGAGCACTGGTTCACCGTAGTGCTCAACTATCGCCTGGCGCAGGGAAGACAGGGCTTGATCAAGTTCCTGGAGCGTCCGGGTCGCCGGTGATGCCCAGGATTCGGAGTGCGTGTTCGGGTTGGTGGTGGATGGCTCGGGTGGTCTTGGCGATGTTGTCGGCTCCGAGGATCTTCAGCGCGCCGATGGCGAGGTTGCGGAAGGCGGCCATGGCGCGGGGCGCGGTGCCGGTGTGGACGGTGGAGGCGTCCTCGGCGAAGGTGACATCTCGGATGTGGTGCGAGGAGTTCTCCACTCCCCAGTGCCCACGGATTGCGGCGGCCAGGTCGGCCGGGCCGGCCTGGTGGGCGTCGAGGCTGGTGACAGCGTAGACACTCTCACGACTCTCGCGGCGGCCGGTTTCCTTGCGGCGACGGTGGACGCGGATGGCCAGGCGGGCGTGAGGGAAGGCGATACCTCCGAGTTCGTCGGCGATGGCGCAGGTCTTGATCGAACGGGACTCACCCCGACCGTGCCCGGTCTGCGAGCGGGTGTGCTGGACAGCGATGTCCCGCCACGGCAGAGCCGCGAGCTGGCTGTGAGCGATGGGCTGGTTCGTCTTGATCACGGCGATGTAGTGCGCCTTCTTGGTCTCGACCAGCCAGGAGATGTTCGCCTTGACCGAGTGCAGGGCGTCGAAGGTCACCGTGACACCGGCCAAGTCCAGCGGCGCGAGCAGCGGCTTGAAGTGCCTGGTTTCATTCGTCTTCGCTCCGACCTCCACTTGGGCGAGCGTCGCGACGCGGCCGTGGGTGACCGCCGAGAGCAGGTGACGGCGGGCCGTGTCCCCGCGGGCGGAGCCCTTGAGCGCCTTGCCGTCCACGGCGATGACACGCCGTGACTCGGAGGTTCCGGCTGACTCGACGGCCGTACGGTGCCGGTCCGCGAGGTAGGCACCCACCGCCCGATCCAGGGCATCACCGTCAACTGCCCCCAGCACACGCCCGATCGTCGCCGCCGACGGACAGCGTCGCCACCTGAGTGGATGGCGACGGATACCGAGAGCCGCCAAGAGCCGGCTGGAGGCGTGTACACCCCATTCAGCCAGCTCATCGATGCTCCTCGCACCCGAGATGACCGCACAGGCACAGACCAGCAAGATCGCCGTCAGGGAGTACCACCGGCCTCGCCGCGAGCGCGGATCGGGCACCGAGCCGAAGTAGGGACGCAGGTCAGCGACCCGGTCCGCGTCCAGCGGACCCAGCTTCAGCAGGACGGCGGGGATAGGGGAAGATACTGCGGCAGGCACGGGCCACCTCATGATCAACGGGCTTAAGACACCACGATGATCACGAAGCCCGTGCCTGCTCTGCTATCCGCCCCAACCGGTCCTACCCGACCAACCGCACGCCTCCGGAACTTGCATCAGCCCTGCAGGGAAGATGCCCCACAGCCACCCAGATCGAAGCTTCGGCTTCCGTGCCAAGACCTCGCAACGCGATCACGGTCGGTCCTCCCGAGACGGCTCCAGCAGACAAGGCTGCCTTTGAGGAAGACGAAGACGCCGTACCGACCAACCGACCGGTGACGATCTTTGACCACCTTGCCCCCCGGCCCTTGACCCCATTCCGGGCGCTGCGGATTGGCGGTTCCCTCTTGTAGGCCAGCTACTCGACAAGCGGGAGCACCCCACATGAACGCCTTCGCCAGCACGGACGACGCCATGAACGCCGAACGCCTGGCCAGCATCGGTCTGCCACGGAACCGCGTCCCTCTGGAAAGGCCGCTCGTGATGCCGGAGGGCGTGAGAGTTGAGCGCCCTCCCCGTGATCTCTCCCACGGCGTGCCAAGGGGAGGAGCGCGGTGAGCGCTGCAACTTCCGCCGTCGTCGTGACCGCGTGCGAGTACGGCATGAACCAAAAGGCCGTGCCAGCGTAGTTCTACACATCCTTATGCGCAGAACTACACTCGAACCATGCAGAAGGATGCGACATCACCGCTTGAGGACGAGGGCCAGCTCCGTGAGCTGGAAAGTCTCGGCACCCCGGTCACCTTCCAGGCCGGGCAGACGATTTTCACGGAGGGCCATCCGTCCCATACCGTTCTCCTCCTCAAGAAGGGGCACGTGATTGTGAGCAAGGCCGGAGACGGCTCGGAGACCCTCCTCGCGACCCGAGGCCCGGGCGTCGTCTTGGGCGACGAAGGCGTCCTCATGTCCGAGGTTCGGTCCGCCAGCATTCGCGCCCTGACCGAGGTGTCCGGCGTGGACGTTTCGGCCGAGACCCTCCTCCGCTTTATTAACGAGAAGAAGCTGTGGTCCGAGATGTACCGCAGCGCTGTCATCCGCCGCCGCGAGTCCGACGAGGAACGAGCTCTCCTCGCGCGGCACAGCGTCAAGGTCCGCCTGGCCCGATGGCTGGTGGCGATGGCCGAGGAGATGGGCGAGCAGACGGGAGGCGACTGGCTGATCGACGTCGCCTTTTCCCAGCAGGACATCGCGAGCCGGATCGGCTCCTCGCGGGAAGGAGTCGCCGCGGCACTCCGCCACCTTCGGGAAGAAGGGCTGGTCAGCACGGGGCGCCAGACGCTCATCCTGCACGATGTCCACGATCTGCGCGCTACAGCACAGCTGAATGAGTAGACGTACGCATTCCTATGTGTAATTCTACACATACTAGAGTGGACTCCTTCCAGCGGAGTCCACGCGTGAACACATGGGGGAGTTTTGACTCTTCAGGTGATCGGAGCCCTGTGCATTCTCGTCTCCCTGATCGGCGAGGGACTGAAGATCAGCGAGGTGGAGGTCCGCCGGCTCTCTCGAGCCCGCGCGATCACACTGGCCGCGCTGGGCGTTCTCTTCATCGCCTTGCCACTGGTGACAGGAGGCCTCGGCTCCTGACCTTCAACCCGTCCGACGAATCCGTGGTGAACCGTGTCAGAGCAACTGGGCCCCTTCCAAGGCATATGGGATGCATGGATCGAGGTCGAGCAAGAGATCGCCCAAAAGCCGCTGGAGCACTTCGAGCGAGCGACTCAAATTCAGTTCGAGGAGCTGAAGGAGCACCTCGCCCGAGGTGACCGTGAAGCGGCGGCCCGCGAGCTCGTCGACGTCGTGAGCATCGCTCTGAACCATCTCCGGAACCTCGGGTTCACTGCGCAAGAGATCGCGGAGGTAGCACAGGACCGGGCGGATCGGCGGATGAAGGGCCAGGCGAAGGAGATCCTCGAGAAGTACAGGAAGACCTACGGGATCTAATGCTGTGACCGCACAGCTTCGCCGGGATGGTCCTTGTGGCGGGTTGGACGTGGGTGACGTCCGATCCGACCGATGGACGCGTGGTGGCCGAGCCCGTTCGTATGCGAAGACTGACCGATCAGGAGGATCAGAAGTCGCGCGCCGGGGCAGCATGTCGGCCACCGCGAGCCCCACACCGCATCTGCTGCTGACATCGAGTTCGGCACCCCTGCCGACGCTCCCCTGTCCCGCACCGAATCTGGCTCGAAACGTCCGCGGACCTGTGCCTACGGTGCGCACGATGAGCAGCGTTTTCGGAGAATTGAGAGCACGAGTGAGCACGACTCCAGCAGCATCGGTGAGCGGAGCAGAGCTACGACGGCGAGTTCGCGCTGTCGAAGCGCTCCAGGCGAAAACCCGGGAGATGGCTGCGGCCAATGTGCTGACCACCCGCGAGGGGGCGGTGAAGGCCGCACGGGCAAAGGACGAGGCCGACGTCGCGACGCGGGAAGCCGCCGCCGTAACGCCGAGTTGGTCTCGGAGCTTCTGGGTGTGCCGGCGGAAGAACTGGAACGCGAAGCAAAGCCTGTTACCGCCGCTCGCGCGAAAAAGATCATCGAATCGCTGCGGGCCCGCGCCACGCGGCCCAGTCCCACCCGGGCCCGCAAGCCTTCGGGCGGATGTGGCGGATGCGGTTTCCTTGACCTCGGGCATCCCGGGGGGTCCCCTGAAGCGTGGACACCATTTGCTATGCGGCAGAGGCCAGCGTAGCTGATCGCTGCTCGAAGGCGATCGGGCTGATGTAGCCAAGCCCCGAGTGCCTGCGTCGCGTGTTGTAGCGGGTGACCCACCGGAACACCGCGAGGCGGGCCTCGCGTGCTCCTGACCAGTGCCTCTTCCCTAGCAGGGTCTCTCTTTTCAGGGTTGCGTTGAAGCTCTCCGCGGCGGCGTTGTCCGCGCTGGTGCCGACCGCGCCGCGCGAGCGGGTCACACCGAGCCGGCGGCACACCTTCGCGAACTCCTTCGACGCGTATTGCGCGCCGTTGTCGCTGTGGAAGATCGCCCCGTCGAGGCTGCCGCCCCGGGTGCGGGCGGCGGCTTCGAGCGCGTCGGTGACCAGCTCGGTGCGCATGTGGTCGGCGATCGACCAGCCCGCGAGCCGCCTGGATTGGAGGTCCAACACCGTTGCGAGATACAGGAATTGACCATCGCCGATGGGTAGATACGTGATGTCGCCGACGTACTTGGTGTTCGGTTCGTCGGCGGTGAAGTCGCGCCGCAGCAGATCCGGCACCGGGGCCGCTTCCGGCTCGGGGATCGTGGTGCGGACCTTCTTGCGCAGGTGCACGCCCTGGAGGCCGATGCGGCGCATCACCCGCTCGACGCGCTTGTGGTTGACGTGGCTCCCGGCGGCCTTCAGCTCGGCGGTGATGCGCGGGATGCCGTAGGTGCCGTCGGACTCCTTGTGGATCTCCCGGATCCGCCGCGCGAGGCGGGCATCGTCCCGGGCTCGCGCCAGGCGGGCCGGGGCGGCCTTCAGTCACCGGTAGAACCCGGGCCTGGAGACCTCCAGGACCCGGCACAGCCGTTTGACGCCGAACGCGCCTCGATGATCATCAACGAACTGGAAACGGCTCACCAGTTGGTCTCGCCGGCGAAATACTTCGCGGCCCTCCGCAGGATCTCCCGTTCGGTTTCCAGCTCCCTGATCCGGGCCCTGAGCTGCTTGTTCTCTTCTTTCAGCACATCGTCGGAGGTTACCTCGGCAGTCTGTGCCGCCCGCGGCGAGCCGCTGGTGCCCGCCGTGTGGCCCCTGCGGCCCCGCTCGGTGCGCACATTACTGAAGCGCGTTCTTGGGGTGTGAGCGCGGCCGGTGGGCTCGGCCGCGGCTTGGCTTCTGGACGGGGTGGCGGGTTGAGGCGGCGGTAGTGGGTGGCGCGGGAGCGTCCGGTGAGCCGGCAGGCCGCGGTGGTGCCCAGCTGTTCGGCGATCGGGCCGAAAGCGGCACCGATCGCGGGGGCGACGACGGAGTCGTTCAGTCCGCGCTCTCGGAGTGCAGTGCCAAGAGCGCGTGTGCTTTTCCCAGGACGTCCAGTGCGGCGTCCCGCTTGACCATGTCCTTCTCCAGCCGGGCGACCTTCTTGCGCAGCCGTTCCACCTCGGCCTGCTCGGGGGCCTTCTTCGGCCGGGCCGGAGAGGTTCGCCGGTCGGTCAGCGTGGCCATCGCCCCGGCGTCGCGGGCCTGGCGCCACTCGATGATGTGCGAGTGGTACAGCCGCTCACGGCGCGGGATCGCGCCCTTCTCGCCGTGTCGGAGCGGCGTCGTACTCGGCGACGATCCGCAGTTTGTACTCGGCGGAGAACGTGCGCCGCTTCGGCTTCGGTGCCGGGTCGCCGCCCTGGTCAGGCGCGGGGGTGGTACTGGCCATGCTGAAGGACTCCTCATCTCACCCATCCAACGTAACCCGGACACACCGGACGTCTCAAACGAGACTGTCAGAGAGGGAGAAGACACGCCATCACAGACCGCACATGACCAAGCCCTACTAGTGTCCTGAGTCGGTAGTCCGCGTGCGGTTGTAGGGTAGGGTAATGCCTGGTCCGAAGCCGTTGCCGTTGGAACTTTCCGATCACGAACGCCGGGTGCTGCGGGGTTGGTTGCGCAAGCAGACCGCGTCGCAGGCACTGGTGCTGCGATCGAGGATCGTGCTGGCGTGCGCGGAGGGCCGGCCGAACGCGCAGGTCGCGGACGACCTGGGCATCTCACGGGAGACGGTGCGCAAGTGGCGGTCCCGGTTCGCCGCGGACCGACTGGAGGGCCTGGTGGACCGGCCACGCTCGGGGCCACCGCGGAAGATCACGGACGAGCAGGTCGAAGCCCTGGTCGCCAGGACGCTCGGCCAGACGCCGCCGACGGGTGATTCGCACTGGTCGACGCGTTCGATGGCCCAGGCGGCAGGCATGTCGCAGTCGGCCGTCTCGCGGATCTGGCGGGCGTTCGGCCTCAAGCCCCACATCGTGGAGACCTGGAAGCTGTCGACCGACCCGCAGTTCGTGACCAAGGTCCGCGACGTGGTGGGCATCTACCTCGCCCCGCCGGAGAACGCCCTGGTCCTGGCGGTCGACG
>NZ_AUKR01000023.1:0-76115 GCF_000424845.1 Streptomyces sp. TAA040
CCTACCGGAACCTCGCCATCGGCGCCTTCCGCCTGGCCGGCGTCCGCAACATCGCCTCGGGCCTCCGCCGCACCGCCCGCGACCAGACCCGCCCCCTCACCCTGCTCGGCCTCAACTGATCAAAAGGGACGACATCGAACTACGCCGAAGCCCTGGTGCAGGATCGGCCAGGTCTCAGCGCAGACGATGTCCTTGTCGTCCAGGCAGATCCCGGTGTGCCGGCCCTCGGGCCACCCTCGGGTGTGGCTCGGCCCAGGCGTTGTGCGCGGTCGCGCGGAACGGTGCAGATCTCATGGGCCGAACGGCGGGCGAGGAGCGTCCGTGAGTCGGTCAGGTGGAGGGGCCTTTCGAGGACGGGCGGCGTGCGGCGGAGCCGGTGCGCGTACTCAGATCAGTCAGGAGCTGGGCGAGGTCGCGGAGGCCCTTCACGGCGCGCTCGGCGCCAACTCGCGGAAGGGTGCCTCACACGTGACGTGTGCCGAAGGAGTTCGCGGACGTCATCGTGACGGGCATGGTCGCCCTCGACACCGTGAGCGGGGACGGCGCGGCGGTGGTGGAGCACCAGCTCCAGGGCCGCGCGCCGGATGAGATCACCGGCGGCTGGGGACATCCGGCTCCTCCAGGTCCTCGCGATCAACGGGGACATGGGGGAACTCGCCATCGCGGTGTACGGGGCACGGGTCCGCACGGTGAGGCAGTCGAGGTGACGCACGCGTGGGAGGACATGGAAGCGCGCCTCGGTCGGCTCACCCTCACGGCCGCGGCCGCGCTGGACGACCTCACCGGCGATGCCTGGGACACGGTGGACGAGCGGCTGCGTTTCCTCGTGGCGAGGGTCGCGGCCTGGGCCGGACATGAACCTCAGCTGACCCGCTCTACCCTTTGCATGGAAGGGCCCGCATAGCAAGCCGTGCGGGCCCTTCCATGTCATCCCTTGCTTTGCGGACGCACACGTCCTAGTGGGGCGTATCCCACCTCTCCGGGGGGGGAGATGAGTGGGAGACAAATGGGAGATGATCATGGCGTGGTGCTGCAATCAGGCGCTAGAAAATGCTAGATAGCGCTACCTGTGCGGCCCTGGTTCAGCCGCCGGATTCGCCCGCGTGTGGGCTCAGCACACCGGCCCCGACCAGCACGAACAGCAGGATGCCCAGCACGATCCGGTACCAGACGAACGGCATGAAACTCTTGCTGGAGATAAACCTCATGAACCAGGCGATGACCGCGTAGCCGACCAGCCCGCCGACCACGGTCGCCAGGATGGTCGGGCCCCAGGACACGTGCCCGGCCGCTTCGCCGCCGATCTCCTTCAACTCGTACATGCCGGAACCGAGCACTGCCGGGATGGCCAGCAGGAACGAGTAGCGCGCCGCTGCCGCCCGGTCGTACCCGAGGAAGAGACCACCGGTCATGGTCACGCCGGAACGGGACATGCCGGGAATGAGCGCGAGGGCCTGCCAGAGCCCGTAGAAGATGCCGTCGCGAACGGTGAGCTGCTCCAAGCCCTTGCGCGGCGCGGCGGCACGGTGCCGCCCGCCCTTCTCGGCGCGGGTGGTCATCCGGTCGGCGATGCCGAGCGCGATGCCGAGCGCGATGAAGCTGAAGGCGATCAGCCGCAGGTCCCGGAACGGCCCCTCGATCTGGTCCTTGAGGGTCACGCCCAGCACCCCGATGGGGAGGGTACCCACGATGACCAGCCAGCCGATGCGGGCGTCCAGTTCCCGCCGGGCCTCCCGGCTGAAGAGGGACCGGCACCAGGCGCCGACGATCCGCACGATGTCCTTGCGGAAGTAGATCAGGATGGCGATCTCGGTGCCGATCTGGGAGACCGCGGTGAACGCCGCACCGGGGTCCTCCCAGCCGGCCACCACGGTGACGAGCCGGATGTGGGCGCTGGAGGAGATCGGCAGGAACTCGGTCAGCCCCTGGACGAGCCCGAGGATGATGGATTCGAACCAAGACATGGCGGGGTGTGCTCGTCCTTGTGATCGTCGGTCAAGTTGGATCAGATGCTATGGCCCGTCAGGAGCGGGCCGGTGGGCGGGTGCGGTCAACCGGCCGCCGGCCCGGGCAGCCGGCGCCGCCGGCACCAGGCCGCGACGGCCCCGGGGATCGCGATGAAGCCGAACGCGACGAGGAACGCGGGAGACCCCGGCTCGTCCGCCCGGCTGCCGGCCACCACGTACGCGGCCGTGTTCGGCACGCTGCCCAGCGCGGTGGCGGCGAGGAAGGCCGCCCAGCGCATCCGGGACACGGCGGCGCCGTAGTTGGAGGCGGCGAAGGGCACTCCCGGCAGCAGCCGCAGTACGAGCATCGTGCGGAAACCGTGCCGGCTGAGCTGGCGGTCGCCGGCGGTGAGCACCCGGCCGCGCAGCAGCGGGCGGAGCGCGTCCCGTCCCAGGAACCGGCCGAGGCCGAAGGCGATGCCGGCGCCGAGCACCGTACCGGCGAGCGCCGCCGCGACGCCGGCCTGCGCGCCGAACAGCACCCCCGCGCCCAGGTTCAGCACCGGCCTGGGGACGAAGGCCGTCGTGCCCAGGCCGTAGGCGGCGGTGAAGACGGCCACCGCCGTACCGCCGGTCAGCGCCGTCGGCCACGGCTCGGTCAGCAGCCGCTGCGGCTGCTGGGCCAGCGCGGTCGCCACCGCTGCGGACAGCAGCACCAGGAGGAGCACGAGGCGGGCCGAGGGCGAGCGCCACAGCGGAACGGCCGGGGCGCCGGTCGGCACCGGGGTGTCGGTGACGGGCACCGGGGGAGAGTATCCGACGAAGATGGCGCGCCGGATCCGGGCCGGTGCACTGCGGCCCGCCCGGGCCCGCCCGGCCCCTTGGACCGCGAGGTGCGCCGCGGCCCGGGGGCCCGCCACAATGGGCCGGTGAGCGAGCCGATACCCGTCGTCCGGGACGTCGACCACGGGACCGCCCGGCTGCTGCCGGACGTGGACCGCGCACGCGCCTGGCTGCTGACCGTGGACGGCGCCCCGCAGTCCTACGTCGACCTTGACGACCCCGCGCACCTGGAGTTCGAGTACCTGCGGCGCGTCGCCCACACGGTCGACGCCGCCGCGGGGCGTCCGGGGGAGGAGATCGAGGTGCTGCACCTGGGCGGTGGGGCGCTCACCCTGCCCCGCTACCTCGCCGCCACGCGCCCCGGCTCGCGGCAACTCGTGTGCGAGGCGGACGCGGGCCTCCTCGCGCTCGTCGACACGCACCTGCCGCTGGCGCCGGGAGACGGCGTGCGGGTGCGCGCGGCCGACGCCAGGGCGGCGCTGGCCGGGATCCCGGCCGGCTCCCAGGACGCGGTGGTGGCCGACGTCTTCTCGGGCTCGCGGATACCGGCGCACCTGACCACCGTGGAGTACGTCCGTGCCGCCGCCCGGGTGCTGCGCGAGGACGGGGTGTACGTCGCCAACCTGGCGGACGCGGCGCCGTTCGGCTTCCTGCGCGGTCAGCTCGCGACGGTTGCCGCGGTCCTGCCCGAGCTCGCGCTGCTCGCCGAGCCGGCGGTGCTGCGCGGCCGCCGCTACGGCAACGCCGTCCTGGCCGCGTCCCGCACGCCGCTGCCGCTGGCCGAGCTGGCCCGCCGCGTGGCGGCCGACCCGTTCCCCGCCAGGGTGGTGTACGGGTCGCGGCTGGACCGGCTCGTTCGCGGTGCGGCGCCGGTTCAGGACGGTGCGGAGGCGCGGTCGCCGCTGCCGCCCGGCGGCTCCTTCACCGTCGGCTGAACGCGGCCGTCAGCGCCGACGGCTGTCGTCCGGTCCGCGAGGACCGCCGCCTCCGGCGCGGGGCGTCGGCGCATCCCGCGCACCTGCGGCACGCAGAGCACCGCGGCGGTCAGCACGAGGATGAGGGCGGAGCAGGCCCACAGCGCGGGGGACCGGCCGAAGGCCGCCTCGGCGGGCCCGGCCAGCGCCGTCGCGACCGGGACGAGTGCGAGGGAGCCGAGCCAGTCGTAGGAGGAGACCCGGGAGAACTTCTCCTCCGGGATCTCCTGGTGCAGGGTCATCATCCAGGTGACGGCGAACACCTCGATGCTGATGCCGCTGACGAACATCACCGCGACCAGCGTCACCGCGCCCACCGGGACGGCGAGGGCGGCGGAGGGCAGGGCGAGCGGGAAGACGCACAGCGCCCCGACCAGCAGCATCCGGTCCGGTCTCCAGCGCGTCATGACCAGGGCGCCCACCACCGTGCCCGCTCCGAAGGCGGCCAGGGCGAGCCCCCAGGGCCGTGCGCCGCCGAGGTGCTCCTCGGCCACCTGCGGTCCGTACACCGCCTCCGCGGCGGCCACCATCCCGTTCACGACGGCGCACTGCAGGACCACCGCCCACAGCCAGGGCCGCCCGGAGACCTCGCTCCAGCCGTCCCGCAGATCCCTCAGCAGCCCGCCCCCGGGCGCCCGGGCTGGGGCCCCGCTGACGTCGAGGAAGGCGCGCAGGGCCCCGGCGAGGGCGAACGCGGCGGCGTCCACGGCCAGTACCCACCCGGGTCCGACCGCGGCGACCATCGCCCCGCCCAGTGCGGCCCCGCCGATCGCGGAGCCGTTCATGCCCATCCGGAAGACGGCGAAGGCGCGGCCGGCCTGCTCACCGGTCACGGTGGCCAGCACCATTCCCTCGGCGGCCGGGGAGAAGAACGCCTGACCGGTGCCGCCGAGTGCGGCCAGCAGCGCCATCTGCCAGAGCTGGGCGTGGCCGGTGAGCACCAGCGTGGCGAAGGCGGCCTGCGAGACGCAGTTGAGCGCGTTGGCGGCGACCATCACCCGGTGCCGCGGGAAGCGGTCCGCGACCGCCCCGCCGACGAGCACGAACACCACGAGCGGCACCGTGCGGGCGGCTGCCACCAGCCCGACGTCGGTGCCGCTGCCGCCCGCCTGTAGGACGGCGAAGGCCGCGGCGATCAATGCGCCGGAACTGCCCAGGCCGGTGATGACCGCCGCCGCGGTCAGCAGCGTGTAGTTGCGCCCCGCCCACTGTGGGCGGCGCCACCGCCCGGCCCGGGAGGCGGGCGCTCCGGGCCCGCACCCGGGGACGGCCGGCACGTCCTCAGTCCGACTCGTTGTAGGGGCGCAGGCTCTCGGTCATCTTCTCGATGGTCGCCTCCGGGACCTCGTCGTCCACGCCCGCGTCGGTGATCAGCACCCACAGGCGCAGGTCGCGCGAGCTGTCCAGCCAGGAGATCGCGACGGCCTTGCCGTCGGCGTCGCACTTCTCCGAGGTGTCGACGCCGGTCATCGTCGCGGTGGCGATGTGGCCCTTGATGCCGTGGCTGTTCGAGAACGTCTCGGAGCCGGTGTCGTCGAGCTTGTCCTTCTCCTCGCCGTGCCGGTAGAAGACGAAGCTCCGGGCCGCGTTCAGCGCGGCCTCCTTCGTGTTCCGCGACCCCTGCGCGCCCTTCGTTCCCACGACGGCGCGGCTGGAGGTGTCCGAGCAGTAGCCGTCCATGAAGTAGGCCGGAGCGCTCATGGCGACCTGCGGCGTCGCGAACATCGCGTCCTCGTCCTCCTTCTCGCCCCAGCCGACGATGGTGCCGGGCGACTCCGCCTTCCAGCCCTCGGGCACGTCGAAGGCGCTGTGGTGCTTGGGGTTGACCACGACCTCCCACCCGTCGACGACCGGGTCGGGCTTCGGCTCGTCCGAGGAGCCGCGGGGGCTGTCGGGGTTCGGCGCGCGTCCGTTCTCCTCGTCGTCCGCTCCCTGCTCCTCTTCCTCGGAGCCGCCCGGAGCGCCGGCGGAGGCGGACGGGCCGTCGGCGCTGTCGCCGCCGTCCTCGCGCAGCAGGAAGAAGCCGGTGGCCGCGGTGGCGGCGATCACGGCGAGCGAGGCCACGACGGCGATCACCGCGTTGCGCTTCGAACCGCCCCCGCCGGGCCCGTCCGGCTTGCCGCCGAGAGGCCCGGGAGGGCCCCACTGCCCGGGCGGCTGGTAGGGATTGGGCTGCTGATGCCCCTGGTGCCCCGGCTGCTGGTACGGGTTCGGCTGCTGGTACCCCGGCTGCTGATACGGGTTGGGTTGCTGCTGGTTCTGCTCGCCCCCGGGCGGCTGCTGTCCTGGCCACATGACCTGAACTCTAGGCACGCCCTGTTGACGGTGTCATGACGGCCCCGGGTTCGCCGCTCGGCCGTTCACCGTCCCTTCACCGCCGCACCCCTCCACCGTCTGACCTACTCGCTGGTAATGTCGTGCCATGTCCAGCAACCAGCCGTCGATCGGCGCAATGATGGCGGCCACCGTGCCGATGGCCCGCACCCTGAACCTGGAGTTCGTCGAGGCCGCTCCCGAGCGCGCGGTGGTACGCCTCCCGGACCAGCCCGACTTCCACAACCACGTGGGGGGCCCGCACGCCGGAGCCATGTTCACCCTGGGGGAGTCGGCCAGCGGCGCCGTCGTGCTCGCCGCCTTCGGAGAGCAGCTCTCCCGCGCGGTCCCGCTGGCGGTGCGTGCGGAGATCGGGTACCGCAAGCTCGCCAGGGGACCCGTGACCGCCACGGCCGAGCTGGGCCGCCCGGCCGCCGGGGTCGTGGCCGAACTCGACGCGGGGGAGCGCCCCGAGTTCCCGGTGCGGGTGGCGCTCAGCCGGGAGGACGGCGCCGTCACGGGCGAGCTGACCATTGTCTGGACCCTCCGCCCGAAGGACTGACGGGGTCCGAAGGCGCTGGTCCCGCCACCCTCCCGCCCTCCGCGGCCGTGCGGCCGGGCCCGCACGATCGGATACGCTTCACGGGGTGTGCACCCGATGCGCGGGCGCGTGCGGGGACCGGCCACACCACACCGGGAGGGTACGGCGTTGGACATCCAGGGCTGGCTCGCGACGATTCCGCCGCTTGCCATCTACTCGCTGCTCACTGCGGTGATCCTGATCGAGATGCTCGGGGTCCCGCTGCCCGGGGAGATCATTCTCGTCAGTGCGGCGCTGCTCTCCTCCCAGGGCTACGTCGACCCGGTCCTGGTCGCCGTCTGCGCGACGGTTGGCGCCTGCGTCGGCGACACCCTCGGCTACCTGATCGGACGCAGAGGTGGGCGGCCGCTGTTCGGCTGGCTCGGCCGCAAGTTCCCCAAGCACTTCTCGCCGGAGAACGTGGCCATGGCGGAACGCTCCTTCGAGCGGTGGGGCGCCTGGGCCGTCTTCTTCGGCCGCTTCGTCGCCCTGCTGCGCATCTTCGCGGGACCGCTCGCCGGCGTGCTGCGGATGCCGTACTGGAAGTTCGCGCTCGCCGACATCCCGGGCGGCATCCTCTGGGCGAGCGGCACCACCGCCGTCGTCTACTACGCGGGCGTCGTCGCCGAGGAGTGGCTCAAGCGGTTCTCCTGGCTGGGACTGGTGATCGCGGTGCTCGCGGGCGTCGGCTCCTTCCTCTTCATCAAGCGCCGTGCCCGCAGGACCGTCGGTTCCCGGAGTGGTTCGGAATCCGAGGCGGCCGACTCCGCCCGTGAGCCGGTGCCCGCCGGCGACTGACCCGCTGCCCGGACCGGCGCCTCCCCGGGCACCCGCGGCCCCGGTCCACGCGGCGCCCGTCGCCGCTCCGTTCGGGCACTGAGCAGCGGGCGCGCACCTCAGGAGGAACCCATGGCATCCCAGCCGCTGATCGCCGCCGTGGCCGGCCAGGCGCCCCGCGTCGACGCGGAGGCCTACGTCGCCCCCACTGCCGTCGTCCTCGGCGAGGTCGCCCTGGAGCCCGGGGCGAGTATCTGGTACCAATGCGTGCTGCGGGCCGACGGCGGCCCGATCCTGATCGGTGCCGGCAGCAACATCCAGGACAACTGCACGGTCCACGTGGACCCCGGCTTCCCGGTCGAGGTGGGGGAGCGGGTCTCGGTCGGCCACAACGCCGTCCTGCACGGCTGCACGGTGGAGGACGACGTACTCGTCGGCATGGGCGCCACCGTGCTCAACGGGGCCCGGGTGGGCGCGGGCTCGCTCGTCGCCGCCCAGGCCCTGGTGCCGCAGGGCATGCAGGTGCCGCCCGGCACTCTGGTCGCCGGAGTGCCCGCGCGGGTCAGACGCGAGCTGACCGAGGAGGAGCGCGCGCACATCGGGCTGAACGCCGCGCACTACACGGAACTCGCCGCGCTCCACCGGGAGGCGCACCGGCCGTGACCCGGCGCGCCCGGGTCCGGAGCGGCCCCCCCCGGGTGGGGTGGAGATCACAGTGCCCCTCCTGCGCGGCGGTGTGCGGGTCCGGTCTACCGTGACGGGGTGCGATCCTGCCGCGAGTTCACGTCCTCGCTCCTTTCCCGGGGAGTGCACCGGTTCTGGCGCGGCATGCAGCGGGCCGGTGCGGTCACGGCCGAGCACCCCGGTCCCCACCGCTTCCGCCGGATCGGCCCCGGCACCCGGCTCGCGTTCCCGCAGGGCACCCTGTTCGGCACGGAAGCGATCGAGATCGGAGCGCACTGCGTCATCGGGGCGGAGGTCACCCTCACCGCGGGGATGATGCCCGACCAGGACCTCGGACCCGACACGGCCCTCCGGCTCGGCGACGGTGTGGTGCTCGGTCGCGGCAGCCACGTCATCGCCGACACCTCGGTGGTCATCGGCGACGACGTCTTCTTCGGCCCCTACTGCTACGTGACCTCCACCAACCACTCGTACGACGACCCGGACCAGCCGATCGGCCGCCAGTGGCCCCGGACCGCTCCGGTGCGGATCGGCTCAGGCAGCTGGCTCGGCCACGGGGCGGTCGTGCTGCCCGGCACCAGCCTGGGCCGCAACACGGTGGTGGCGGCGGGTGCGGTGGTCCGCGGCGAGGTGCCCGACCACGCGGTCGTCGCCGGGGCACCGGCCAGAGTGGTGCGGCGGTGGGACTCGGAAATGGGCTGGCAGCCACCCATGCGTACCCCCGCCCCGGCGCCGCCGCCCCGGGGCGTCACCCGGGAGCAACTGCTCGCCCTCGCCGGGTCCGGGGAAGGCTCCGAGGAGGCGTCGGCGGGCCGCTCCGGTGCGCTGCCGGAGGTGCGCGCGGACGGAGCGGGCGCGGGGCCGTCGGGCGAGGGCCCGTGCGGGTCCGGCGTGGAGAGCGGGAGACCGCGGTGACTCCCCGCACCCCGCGGAGGCTGTACTTCGTCCTCGCCGTGCTGCACGCCCTCGCCCTGGCCGCCCTCGCCGCACGCCACCTTCTCTGAACGACCCGCGCCCGGTTCCGGGCGGCCGGCGCCGGAGCCCCGCTCGCGATCGCCCTCTGCCCCGTCGCTGGCACCCGCCAGGTCAGCCGGTGGCCAGCAGGACGGTCCCCATCAGCGCCAGGCCCGCCCCCGCCGTCTGCACGGTCCGCATCCGCTCACGCAGCATGCCGCGCGCCGCGAGAGCGGTGACCACCGGGTAGAGCGATGCCAGGACCGCGGCGACCGTGACCGGGCCGTACTGCGCGGCCAGCACATAGGTGCCGTTGGCCGCGACGTCCGCCAGCCCCACCAGCGCGAGAGCCGGCAGGGCGGGCCGCAGGCCCCGCAGGCCGCCTTCCGGCATCTGCCAGGCACCGCGACCGGCTTGGACGAGCAGGGCCGTGCCGCCGACCGCCACGTTCAGCACCCGCTGGACGAGGAGGGCCAGGAACAGGCCGGGCACGGTGTGCGAGGCGTGCTCGATCAGCGCCATGACGGAGCCGAAGCCCAGCGCGGCGACCAGCGTGAGGAGCAGCGTCTGCCGTGCCACGGGGGCGCCGAGGCGGGGTCCGCAGGCCAGACCGACACCGACCAGCGCCACGACGACACCGACGCCCTGCAACCAACCGGGCCGTTCGCCCAGGATTAGCGCGACCCCGATCGGCACCGCCACGCCGCCCAGCGCGCCGAGCGGCGAGACGACCCCCATCGGGCCCAGCGCCAGCGCGCGGTAGAAGGCGAGCATGCCCAGCGGGCCGACCACCCCGGCGGCCGCGGCATACCAGAGGTGAGGGCCGACGTGGGTCCAGCCGCCGGTGGCGACCACGACGGCCGCCAGCGCCGCGGCGGCCAGGACCTGGGAGACGACGACCACCGTCAGTGCGGACGTCCGCCGGGTCAGGAGTCCGCCGCCGAAGTCGGCGAGCCCCCACATCAGGCTGGTGAGCAGAGCCAGCACGGCCGTCATCGCTTGCCTCGCAGTACAGTGTGGTGAACGGTTCGGTCCACTGCACCGTAGTACAGTGGAGTGAACCTTGCAATCGAGTGTAGTGGACTACGAAGGGCGATCGTGACCGACCTCGACCACCTCACGCACGCGCTGGCCCGCAATCTCAAGCGGTTGCGCACCGAACGCGGATTCACCCTGGACGCACTCGCCGCCCGTGCGGGCGTCAGCCGGGGCATGGTGATCCAGATCGAGCAGGCGCGCACCAACCCGAGCGTCGGCACCGTGGTGAAGGTTGCCGACGCGCTCGGTGTCAGCATCACCGGACTGCTCGACCACGACGCCCCTCCGGCCGTCCGGACGGTGTCCCCCGAGCAGGCAATCCGGCTCTGGTCGACCGGTGCGGGCAGCCACAGCATCCTGCTGGTCGGGGCGGAGGCCCCGGGGCCGCTGGAACTCTGGGCCTGGCGGCTCATGCCGGGGGAGGGCAGCCACTCCGACCCGCACCCGGCGGGCACCACCGAGCTGCTGCACATCACGGCCGGTGTGCTGACCCTGAGCGTGGACGGCACCGACCACTCTGTCCCGTCCGGGACCTCGGCGGCGTTCGGTTCGCACGTGCCGCACGGCTACCGCAACGACGGGGACGTCCCGGTGGAGATGACGCTCGCCGTCGCCGTGCCGGAACCCGGATGACCGGCGCCGCCCGCCGCCAGTACCCGGGCGCCCGGCGCCGGGTCAGCCGGTCCGGGGCCCGTTCTCCGGGCGCCCGAACTCGATGGCCGGGCAGCGGTTCATCACCATCTCCAGCCCGGCCGCGCGCGTCCGCTCCTGCGCCGCCCCGTCCACCACGCCCAGTTGGAACCAGACCGCCCCCGCGCCGATCGCGACGGCCTCGTCCGCCACACGGCCGGCCCCGGCCGAGTTCACGAAGACGTCCACCACGTCCACCGGGAACGGGATGTCGTGCAGTGAGACGTAACCCGTCTCGCCGTGCACCGTCTCGGCCTTCGGGTGGACGGGGACCACCCGCTTGCCGTGGCGCTGCAGCACGGCCGCCACTCCGTATGCGGGGCGTGCGGTGTTCGCCGAGAGCCCCACGACCGCCCAGGTGTCGCCCGTCGAGTGCAGGATCCGGCGTACTGCTTCGTCGTCCGTATGCATGTTCCGGTCAACCTTCGCCCAGCCGATGGCATTCCCCGCGCAGCCCATAGGCTGGCCCGATGCAGGAGCACTACGCGACCGTCGCGGCGGAGGGCGTCCACGAGACGGAGGTCAAACGGTCGCGGTTCCTCTGCGCGCTGGCCCCGGTGGCCACCGAGGACGAGGCCCGCACGTTCGTCGCCCGGGTCCGAGCGGCGCACCCGACCGCGGCGCACCACTGCTTCGCCTACGTGATCGGAGCCGAGGGAGGCATCCGCCGGGCCGACGACGACGGCGAGCCCGGCGGCACGGCCGGCCGGCCGATGCTCCAGATGCTGCTCCGCCGCGACATCCGCTTCACCGCGGCGGTGGTCACCCGGTACTTCGGCGGTACCAAGCTCGGAGCCGGCGGGCTGATCCGCGCCTACGGCGGGGCGGTGGGGGAGGCGCTGGACGTGCTCGGCACCGTCGTGCGCCGACAGGTCCGCCGGGTCACGATCACGGTCGAACCGCGTCGCGCGGGCAAACTGGAGAACGAGCTGCGGGCCCTCGGCCGGGATGTGCTGGAGGTCCGCTACGGCGGTGACCGGGTGACGCTGGCGGTCGGGGTGCCCGTGGCGGAGATGGAGCCGTTCGGCGCGTGGCTCGCCGCCGCCACGGCCGGTGCGGCGCTCCTGGAGGCGGACGAGGAGACCTACGGCGGTCCCTGACCGGCGCTCGGCTCCCGTCGCCCACCGGCCGAAGGTGTTTGGCGCACCGTCAAACGGAAACCCGTCTGCTGACAGACAATGTGATCACACTTGGAGTGCTGCGATGACCATTATCGGCTGGATCGTTCTCGGGCTGATCGCCGGAGCCATTGCCAAGGCGCTCATGCCCGGCAAGGACCCCGGGGGCTGCCTGATCACGATGCTGCTCGGCATCGTCGGTGCCCTCCTGGGCGGCTGGCTGAGCCGTGCGGTCTTCGGGATCGAGTCGGTGGACGGGTTCTTCCAGCTCTCGACGTGGATCGCCGCAGTGGTCGGTTCGGTGATCATTCTGCTCCTCTACCGCGTGGTGGCCGGCAGGCGCTGACTCTGTTCCGGCCGCCCCGTCCCTCCCGCCGACCGGCACCGTCCCCCGCGACGGCGCCGGTCGCTGCGGTGCGTGACCGGTGAGGGGGTGCTCCGCCGGAGGCCCCGGAGCCGCCCTGGGAGCGGCGTGCGACGATCCTGTTGCGGGGCCGGGCGTCCGGCCCCGCAACAGGATCGTGCCCGGGCGGCAGGCCCGCACCGCCCGACCCGGGCGGTGCGGGCCGGGTGGTGCGGGCCGGGCGGCCCCGGCGCGGAGAGAGGCGGCACGCACGTGGAGGCGCTCGAACTGGTGGCGATCGGGGCCGCCGGACTGATGGCCGGCGGGATCAACGCGGTGGTCGGCTCCGGAACCCTCATCACCTTCCCCGTCCTGCTGGCTTTCGGCTACCCGCCGGTCCTCGCCAACGTCTCGAACAACGTCGGTCTCGTCCCGGGGGTCCTGGGTGCCGTCTACGGCTACCGGCGTGAACTGGTGGGCCAGCGGGCCCGTCTGCTCCGGTTCGGAGCCGCCTCGCTGATCGGCGGGGCGCTGGGCGCCGTGCTGCTGCTGAACCTGCCGGCCGCGGCCTTCGACGCGGTGGTGCCCGTACTGATCCTCCTGGCCTGTGCGCTCGTCCTGGTGCAGCCGCGGCTGCACCGCAGGCTCCGGGAGCGCGGGGCGCGCCGCCGGGACGGCGGGCTGCCGCTGTGGTGCGGCGTGCTGGGCACGGGGGTCTACGGAGGTTACTTCGGTGCGGCGCAGGGGGTGCTGCTGATGGGCCTGTTCGGCAGCTTCCTCGACGACGACCTGCAGCGGCTGAACGCGGTGAAGAACGTGCTGGCGGCACTGGTCAACGGCGTGGCCGCGGCCGTCTTCATCGCGGTGGCCGAGGTGGACTGGGCGGTCGCCGGTGCCATCGCCTGCGGAGCGGTCGCGGGCGGGTTGCTGGGGGCTCGCGTCGGACGCAGGCTTCCGCCGAACGTCCTGCGCGCGGTCATCGTCGTGGTCGGCGGCACCGCAGCCGTGACCATGATCGCCCGCTGAGCGCCCTCCCGCGGACCTGCCGCCTGCTCCCTTCGCGTCCTCTTCCCGCAGGGGTGCCCTCCCCGCCCGGGCCACGTCTTCCAGGGTGATCGCCCGGGGCGGTGCGGGCTGCGAGGACATGCTGCTGCCATGCCGTCCGCGCCCCGGCCATCGCGCCCGCCGGGGCTGCTCGCCACCCGCCCGGGCGGGGTGACGCGGCGGGGGACCGTCCCGGTGGGGCCGGCGCGCGGTGCATGCTTGAACCTGGGACACGAGGACGAGATGATCCGGGCAGTCCGGCCGCCGCGTCGGCCGGACGAGCACCGCAGAGAGGAAGTTCCTGATGGCTCAGGACGTCCGTGGGGTCATCGCCCCCGGAAAGGACCAGCCGCTGAGGCTGGAGACCGTGGTGGTACCCGACCCGGGGCCCGGCGAGGCCGTGGTGAAGGTGCAGGCCTGCGGGGTCTGCCACACCGACCTGCACTACCAGCAGGGCGGCATCAACGACGACTTCCCGTTCCTGCTCGGCCACGAGGCGGCCGGTGTCGTGGAGGCCGTCGGAGACGGCGTGACGGACGTCGCCCCCGGGGACTTCGTGGTCCTCAACTGGCGCGCGGTGTGCGGGCAGTGCCGTGCCTGCCGCCGGGGCCGGCCCTGGTACTGCTTCGACACCCACAACGCCCGCCGTCCGATGACGCTCACCGACGGCACCGTACTCACCCCGGCTCTGGGTATCGGCGCCTTCGCGGAGAAGACGCTGGTCGCCGCGGGCCAGTGCACCAAGGTGGACTCGCAGGTGTCGCCCGCGGTGGCGGGCCTGCTGGGCTGCGGAGTGATGGCCGGCATCGGAGCGGCGCTCAACACGGGCGAGGTGGGCCGCGGTGACACGGTCGCCGTCATCGGCTGCGGCGGTGTCGGCGACGCCGCCGTCGCGGGTGCCCGGATCGCCGGCGCCTCCCGCATCATCGCGGTCGACGTCGAGGACCGGAAGCTCGCCCTGGCGACCGCACTCGGAGCCACCCACACCGTCAACTCCCGCGAGACGGACCCGGTCGAGGCGATCCGCGAGGCCACCGGAGGCTTCGGCGCCGACGTGGTGATCGACGCCGTGGGCCGTCCGGAGACCTACCGGCAGGCGTTCTACGCCCGCGACCTCGCCGGAACGGTGGTTCTCGTCGGGGTACCCACCCCGGAGATGACCCTCGAACTCCCGCTCCTCGACGTCTTCGGCCGCGGCGGGTCGCTGAAGTCCTCCTGGTACGGGGACTGCCTCCCGTCCCGCGACTTCCCCGTGCTCGTCGACCTCCACCTCCAGGGCCGACTCGACCTGTCCGCTTTCGTCAGCGAGACCGTCGCCCTGGACGACGTGGAGTCGGCCTTCGCGAAGATGCACACCGGTGAGGTCCTCCGCTCGGTGGTGATGATCCCGTGACCGCGCAGATCGACCGTCTCGTCACCTCGGGCTTCTTCACCCTCGACGGCGGAAGCTGGGAGGTGGACAACAACGTCTGGATCATCGGCGACGACGAGGAGGTGGTCGTCGTGGACGCCGCCCACGACGCGGCGGCCATCCGGGCAGCGGTGGGCGATCGCGCCCTGCGCGCCATCCTGTGCACCCACGCGCACAGCGACCACGTCGACGCGGCGCCCGAACTGGCCGAGCTCACCGGGGCGCCAGTCCTGCTCCACGCCGCTGACCTGCCACTGTGGGAGCTCACCCATCCGGACCGCACCCCGGAGGGCGAACTGGTCGACGGGCAGGTCGTCACGGTCGCCGGCACCGAACTGACGGTGCTGCACACACCGGGGCACGCACCCGGGGCGGTGTGCCTCTACTCCGAGGAGCTGGGCACACTCTTCTCGGGGGACACCCTGTTCCAGGGCGGTCCCGGTGCCACCGGCCGGTCGTTCTCCGACTACCCCACGATCGTGGGATCGATCAGGGAGCGGCTGCTCACCCTGCCCGCCGAGACGGTGGTCTGCACCGGCCACGGCGACAGCACCACCATCGGAGTGGAGGCCGCCGCCGCGCACGACTGGCCGCAGCCCTGATCCCGCGCCCCGCGTGTCCGGCGGGCGCCCGCCGGCAGCCGTAACCGGGGTGGGCGTGTACCTCAGAGCGCGGCGACGAGCGCGCCGGTGAACTCCTCGGTGGTCGCGGTGCCGCCCAGATCCGGCGTGCGCACCTCGCCCCCGGCCAGTATCCGGGTCATCGCGGAGGTGATGCGCTCGGCCGCCGTCCGGTGGCCGAGGTGCTCCAGCATCATCGCCGCGGACCAGACCGCGCCGAGCGGATTGGCGACACCCCGCCCCGCGATGTCCGGAGCGGAGCCGTGCACCGGCTCGAACATGGACGGGAAGTCGCCCTCGGGGTTGATGTTCGCCGAGGGCGCGATCCCGATGCTTCCCGCGACCGCCGCGGCGAGGTCGCTGAGGATGTCGCCGAACAGGTTCGAGGCGGCCACCACGTCGAAGCGGCCCGGGTCCAGGACGAACTTCGCCGCCAGCGCGTCCACGTGCTCCTGGTCCCACGGCACCTCGGGGCGCAGGGCCGCGCGCCCGGCGACCAGCTCGTCCCAGAACGGCATGGTGTGCACGATGCCGTTCGACTTCGTCGCCGAGGTGAGGCGCCCCCCGCGGCGCTCGGCCAGCTCGAACGCGTAGTCCAGCAGCCTGGTCACGCCGGGCCTGGTGAACACCGACTCCTGCACGGCCATCTCGTCCGGGAAGCCCCGGTTGAGCCGGCCCCCGATCTCGCTGTACTCGCCCTCGCAGTTCTCCCGCACCACCACGAAGTCGATCTCCGAGGTGTCGGCCGCGCGCAGCGGGCCCGGCAGCCCGGGGAAGACCCGGATCGGCCGCAGGCTGACGTACTGCCGGAACCGCCGCCTGATCGGGATGAGCAGTCCCCACAGCGACACGTGGTCCGGCACTCCCGGGTCGCCGACCGCCCCGAGCAGGATGGCGTCGTGCTCCCGCAACCGGTCCAGGCCGTCGCTCGGCATCATCGCCCCCTCGCGCAGGTACCGGTCGCAGGACCAGTCGTACGTGCGGTACTCCAGAGACAGCCCCTCGTGCTCCGCGACGGCGTCCAGGACCCGGCGGGCCGCCGGGATCACCTCCGTCCCGATGCCGTCCCCGGGAACGAGGGCGATCCGGTGGGGGGCTGCGGGTGACTCGTGGTTCGACATGCCCCGATTCCAGCAGGCCGCCGGCACCGGCGTCCAAGACCGATCACCGATCGGAGCCATAGGTGCTGCCTATGATGCCTGGCCGCGCTCCCGGCGCCGCTCCTTCGCCGACGGCCCTCGCGTTCCGCTGAACTCCCCGGGTGAACCCGCCGTGGTCGACGACTGCCAGGAAGTACTCCAACTGCCGGACGTCCATCGTCCTCCCTCCGGGCGCCACCGATAGGCGTCTCCTATCAGTGTGCACCTGGTCACCGACCCTCCTCGCCCTCCCCGCTCCTGCCGCCTCCTCGCAGTCCGCAGTCCGCTCCCGGCGTCCCGACGCCTGCTACGAGCCGGGGACCCGCGATCGCATGAGTGCGGGCCGGGCGGTCACATGCCACCGGAGCCCTCCCGAAGTGGGTCCGCTGGGTGCGAGGCACGCAGGGCCGCGTCCAGGGCACTCATGAGCCGTGCAACGCGGCTCCTGCCTCCCGGCGCGAGCGGATACCGTTCAAGAACACCGATCAGGGTCGGCGTGGCGTGCCGCGCGGCCTGCGCGACGCGCTGGTCCCCGGTGTCGGGGTCATCGCCTGCACGCAACTCGGCCACGCGCGCTGCGCATGCGGCGCCGCGCAGGATGTGACCCACCTGAGTGGCCTTCGCAAGGGGGTGCAGGTACGCGGCAGCCGCGGCGTCCCCGGCGGCGCGCGCGGCAAGGCGCGAGGTCTCGGTGGGTGCCTCTTTCGCAGCGCGGTGCGCGGCCGACGCGACAACGCGCTGCAGCCTGGTCCTTCTCGCCCCGTTCACGAACTGCCAGGCGGCATCGACCGCTGCGCGAGGCCGGGTGTCGCCGGGGACGGCGTCCTCGAACACTGGAAGGACCTCCTGGGCGCTCTCCACCGCGTAGCGCGCCACCGCGCGAAGCTCGTCCGGGGTCAGCTCGAAGTCACCGGGTCTCGTGGTCATGGTCCGATTCTCCCCTTGTGCGCCGGCGGTGGGCGGTGCCGGCCACGAGAAGCGTGCCCCCGGCCCGCGGTGTGCCCCGCCCGCTGCTCACTGCGGGCCGGGGGTGTACCGCCTGTCCACGATCAGCCGGTCGCACCGACCCCTTGAACAACCCTGCGGTCGATACGACTAGCGCTTCGCGTCGGCGTAGCACTCGACGCTCTCCACCGTGAACGGGAACCGGACCGGGGTGTCTCCGAACGCCACCCGCCCTGCCGTCTCCCCGGCGGCGCGCACGGCGTCCGCCACCCGCTCTGCCTCCTCCTCGGCGCAGTGCACGATGACCTCGTCATGCTGGAAGAACACCAGTTCGGCGTCCATGTCCCGCAACGCGTGGCGCAACCCGGCGAGCAGCAGCAGTGCCCAGTCCGCAGCGCTGCCCTGCACCACGAAGTTCCGGGTGAACCGCCCGCGGGCCCGCGCCGCCGCGGAGCCGCCCGGCGGCCCCCGATCCTCCGGTGGCGGGGAAGTGTCCTCCTCACCCGCCGAGCCGGTGGCGTGGGCGGGCGGGCAGGTCCGGCCCAGCCACGTGCGGACGAGCCGACCCTCCACGCCCTCCCGCGCCGCGTCGTCGACGTGGCCGATCGCGGCGGGGAAGCGCCGCCTGAGCTCCGCCAGGTGCCGGAGCCCGTCGCCCGAGGTCTGCCCGTACACCGCACCGAGCAGTGCGAGCTTCGCCCGGGCGCGGTCGCCGGCGAAGGCCCGGTCGGACAGCACCGTGTAGAGGTCGCGGTCGCTGCCCGCGACGCGCATCAGCTCCGGATCGCGGGAGACCGCGGCCAGCACCCGCGGTTCGAGCTGCTTCGCGTCGGCCACGACCAGCCGCCGTCCCGGGTCGGCGACCACCGCCCTGCGCAGTACCCTGGGGATCTGGAGTGCGCCGCCGCCGTTGGTGGTCCACCGGCCCGACGGCGCTCCGCCGGGGACGTAGTCGGTGCGGAACCTGCCGTCCCTGACCCAGGTGCGCAGCCAGGACCAGCCGTGGGCGGTGTGGAGGCGGTAGAGCTGCTTGTACCGGAGCAGCGGAGCGACGGCGGGGTGGTCCACCTCCCGCAGCTCCCAGGCGCGGGTCGAGGAGAGCCGGACGCCCTGCTCGGCGAAGGCCCGCAGGATGTCGGAGGCCAAGTCGGGACGCACCCGCGCCTGCGGGCCGAACGCCCGCGAGACCTCCTCGGCCAGGTCGGCCAGCCGCCGTGGCTCCTGTCCGCCGGCGTACCGCTCGCCGAGGAGTTCGTCGAGCAGCGGCTTGGACGTCGGCACGCCAGGGGACGCCCGCCCGCCCCATCTCCACGGCCACCAGCCATCCGGCGGACTCGGACGCCAGCAGCAGCGCCATGCGCTCCGGGTGCGCCGTCGCGGCCGCCCGGGCCAGTTGCCCGGCGTAGACCCCGAGCAGCGACTCCAGCGGGTCGGCGCCCTCCGGCAGCGGGACCGGACCGGTGTCGAAGAGCGAGGGCTGGGCATCCGGCGGCGCCACCGGCGGGTCGGGCGGTTCCGGCAGGCCCTGCTGCCGGGCCAGCGCCGCGGCCAGCGAGCGCGGCCTGCCGAAGCGGCCCTCGTGAGCCAGCAGCAGCGCCTCGGCCGCCTCCACGTCGTAGGCCCGCTCGATGCGGACTCCGGCGTCCAGCAGCGCCGGGAGTACCGCGGCCGTCGACCGCCACACCCAGCGGGCCGCGCCCGGTTGCGCGCGCACGGCCTCTGCGGGCCCCGCGGCCCGTCGCACCGAGCCTGCACGCCGTCCCTGCCCGTTCACCGGGCAGGTCAGGGCGCTGCCGTCGGGCGCGGTGGCGAGCGCCCAGCGCGCGCCAGCGGGGTGCTCGGTTTCCATGGACCGAGTCTCGCAGCAGCCTCCGACAGCACGGAGCTGCGCCGCCGCCCGCGCCGCCGACCCGGCCGCCACGGCGCCTCCGACCGGACTGCCTCCGACCGGGCCGCGGCCCGCGGCGGAAAGACGCTGGTGGGACGGACAGCGTACCGACCTCCGCTGCCCGTCCCACCAGGGTCTTCTTCCGTGCCGGCCGGCCGGCGGGTGGCCGCGGGCGTTGGGGTCAGGAACCTGCCTTGGCCTTCTTGCCCTCCGGGGTGACCGCGTGCCACAGGTTCTGCTTCAGGTGGCCCTCGGTGTCGCCGGGCTCGGTGTCACCGGTGAACCAGTACACCGGCCAGCAGTCGATCGCGAGCTGCTCGCTGCCGTCCGAGCGCTTCACCGTGAAGATGTGCTCCGGGTCGACCCCGTCGAGGTCGTTCTTGCCGACCGGCTTGGCCGGCTTCCAGGTGTCCAGGCAGTCGCCCTCGCAGTTGGACTTCATCGGCCAGGCCGTGTCCTTGTCGAACCGGTACAGGGTCCGGCCCTGCTCGTCGGTGACGATCTCGCCCAGCTCCGGGTCCCGCACCGCGGTCAGCTCCGCCGAGGGCTCCTCCGCGCCGTCGCCGCCACTCGCCGGTTCCCCGCCCCCGGCGGGCGCGCCGCCGTCCTGTCCGGCCTTGCCGCCGTTCGCGGCGAGCGCGTTCCAGGTGCCGCCGACGCCGTGGCCCTTGACGTCGCCGGGAGCGGTGTCCTTGGCGTAGCGGTAGACCGGCCAGCCGCCGAGGGTGAGCTGCGAGGCCCCGTCGGTGCGCCGGACGCTGCCGAGCTCGGCCTCGTCGATGCCGTCCGTCGCCGAGGCGTCGTCCGCGGGCACCACCGGCCAGGCGGTGGCGCAGTCACCCTCGCAGTTGGACGTGGGCGGGTCGGCGGTGTCGTCGTCGAAGCGGTACAGCGTCCAGCCCGCGCTGTCGGTGACCACGTCGCCCAGCTCGGCGTCCTGACGCAGCGACAGGGCCTTCGCCGGACCGCTCCGGTCGCCCTGCGCGGCTGCGCCGTCGTCGCCGTACCCGTCCGACCCGTACCCCGGCGCGAGCGACGAGGTGTCACCCGCGGGCTGCACCTGCCCGTTGCCCTCCTCGGCGGACTCCCCGCCGCACGCGGCGGTCATCATGATGACCGCCGCGACCGCCGCGCCTGCCGCCGTCGTCCGACGCCGATTCGTCATGGTCGCTCCCTCGGTTCCACTTCAGGTCCGGCGACTTCCGCCGTTCGAGGGGGGATACGCGGCGCGGCTGCCGCAGCGTTCAGCCGCCGGGGAGAAATCTCCGGGGACGGGCGGCGCTCACTGCTGCATGCGGAGGGCCAGCGCCGGGCAGCGCCGCACGGCGCGCAGTGCCTCCTGGCGCAGCCCGGCCGGCACGGGGGAGGAGGCGCGGCCCGGATAGCCGTCCGGACCGAGCTGGACGACCCCGGGGACGATGTCCGCGCACAGCCCGTGCCCCTGGCAGAGTGTCCAGTCGACGACCAGCCGCTCGGAGCTCTCGTCGCCGCCCGCGGGCGGTCCGGTCAGCGCCTTGGGCGCGGCGGACTCGTCGTCCTCTCCCAGCGGCAGCACTCCGGCGACCGGCAGCCCGCAGTCGCCGTTGACCGCGTGCAGGGTGAAGTGCTGCTCGAAAACGGCCAGCGCCGACTTCACGAAACGTGCCGTGCCGTCCGGATGGCTGCACGCGCCCCGGCCGGTGACCGCGTCGATGCGGGCGACGACGCCGTCCAGCGCGTCCCGGCCGCCGCCCTTCGCCACCTTCTCCAGGTCGTCCGCGAGGGCGGGCAGACCGATGAAGCAGGGGCCGCACTGGCCGGCCGACTCGCCGGCCATCCAGCGTGCCACCCGGATCGTCTCGCCGACCGCGCAGGTGGTCTCCGGCACCGGCATCACGGCCCCGGCCCCGAGCCCGGCGCCGGCGGCCTTCATCGACTCCCGCGAGACGACGGTCGACCAGGCAGCCTGCGGTGTCAGCCAACCGCCGTGGTAGCCGCCGACGAGGACGCCCTGCCCGGTCTGCTCACCGCAGACCTGGAGGATGTACGGCAGCGGGACTCCGGTGGGAGTCTCCACCACCAGGGACCCCGAGACGGTGAGCATGACCGTGCCGGGCTCGGAGGGCAGGCCGAGTCCGCGGAAGTCCAGCGCGCCCATCCGGGCGGCTACGCCGAGTTGGGCGTACGTCTCGGTGTTGGACAGCAGCGTGGGCAGTCCGCCCAGCCCGCTGTCGCTGGAGCGGACCCGGCGTCCGGACGGCAGTGCGGGGTTCTGCCCGATCCCGTTGATGAGCGCGGTGCCCTCGCCGGTGACGAAACGCTCGGGCAGCGGCGCGATGTTCAGCCGGGGGGAGGCCCGGCCCCGCTCGGCGATGGCGTCCCGCACCGAGCGCTCCACGTCGGGGCGGGTGATCCCGAGCCATACGTCCTCCGCGCCCAGCGCCCGGGCCGCCAGGGCGGCGCCGTCCAGCACGAGGTGCGGCACGTGCAGCAGAAGGGCGGCGTCCTTGAGGCAACTCGGCTCGCCCTCACTGGCGTTCACCACCACAGTGGTGCGGCCGTCGCGCTTCTGGGCGGAACTGATCACGGCCTGCAGCTTCCGGGCGAAGGGGAAGCCCGCACCGCCGCGGCCGCGCAGATCGATGTTCTCCGCCAGATCGACGAGTTCGCCCGCCCGCAGGTCGGGCAGCGAACCGTGCACCGTCAGATGGCGCACCCGGTCCATCCGGGACGCCTCGTCCAACCCGGCAAGCAGCCGGGGTGGCCCGATCGACATCACCGAGGGGGTCACCGGAGCCATGTCCGCCACCCCCGCCCGCCGCCCCCGGCGGCGCGGGGCCCGCCGCCGCGCGGAAAGAGCCGTGCGGCGAGCACGGCGGCGACCCCGACGATGCACAGGGCGTACGAGACCGTCACCCAGCCGCTCGCGGCCCGTCCGGCCTTGAGCCCGTGCACGAGCGCCGCGCCCCACGCCGGGTACGCGAGCATGTGCAGGGCCCGCCACCACCGGGTCCTGCCGCTCTTGGCGAAGACGCTCCGGCCCGCGCCGACGATCGCCACGATCAGGAACAGGTAGGCGGAAGAGGTGCCGAGCCCGATCAGGAAGGGTCGTGCGTCGTCGGTGAAGGGAACCGCTGCCGCGCTCGCGGCCGTGCGGCTCTCCACGATCTTCACCCAGATGTGCAGACCGAGGAAGCCCAGGCCGGCCACCGCGGTGCCGCGGTGCACGCCCTGGGCGAGCAGCCGGTGGCTGGAATTCAGGATCAACCGGTCCGTGGCGGCCAGCCCCCACAGCACCGTCGCGGTGAGCGAGACCAGCGCGAGCACGCCCGCGCCGAAGTCCAGGAACTCACGGGTCCGGTGGAAGGCGCCCGCGCTCACGGCCACCAGCAGCGACAGCAGCGCGGTGAGCCCCAGGCCCGGCCTCAGAGACTGGCCGAGAGTGGGCGGGACGGGAGCGCCGAGGGGGCCGCGCCGCCGGGAAGGTCCGGCGCGGAGCGGGGCGCGGGCCCGGGACCGCGCCCGGTTGCGCAGCGGGGGCGGTGGCGGAAGCGGGGACAACGAGACCTCCCGAGCGAGCGGTTCTCCGAGCACTGCGGCCGTGTGCCGCCGCGGTCGGCGACGGGTGCGCGACGGACGGTCCGCTGCCGACGGTGGGTGGCCGCTGGCGGCGGACCGGCCGCTTCGCGCGACCGGAGGGCAGGGTTCGGGGTGCATGAGCATCTCCGAACTTCGCGGAATCTTCATAAGATTTATCGTGCTGTGACAAATTCCTGCGGTCGGATCGCCGCTACGCTCACACCCTGCGGATGATGCCCCTCCAGGGCGGTCCGGCTGTTCCCGTCTTCCGGCCCGGGCCTGATCCCGTGACGGAGGGCTGAATCCGCAGGCCGCCCGCAGTACCGTCAACTCCCTTCCCGGCCAGGGGATCCGGGGAGGGACGTCACCTCCCACGGGCCCGCCCGCTCCCCGCTCAGGGCGGGCCCCCCCGGCAGGAACGAGGTTAAGATGTGTGAACTGCCCAATCGCATCTGGTCACGCCCCCGCGACGAGTGGACCCGGGTTCTGCACGACGAACTCCCCGCCATCGCCGACCAGGTCGTCGATGCACTGCAGCGCAGCATTCCGGAGTTTTCTGCACTTCCACCGCTGACCGGCCGCGATGACGCGAGGCGGGCCGTGGAAGCGGCCCTGCACACCGCCCTGGGATCTCAGGACGCTGACGGGAACGCCGGGCCCTGTGCCGGGCCCGTCACGTCCCCGGTGCCCATCGACCGGGCACGCCGCGGGCTCTTCGCGGCGCTGACCGCCGACCACGGCCTGTCCGCCGTCCGGCTGTCCGAGCTCGCACGGGCCGCCCGGTGGCCTCTTCCCGGCTCCGTCCGCGCGGTGGTGCTCGCTTCTCCGGGCGAGGCCGCCCAACTGGCCGCCACCCTCGGCGACACCCTGGCCAGCCTCGCCGACGGTGAGACCTGCCTGCTGATCCCCGACGAGGGTGTCGGCACTCGCAGCACGCTGGAGAACGCCCTGCGCGGACGGGCGGCCTCCGTCGGCCATCCGGTCCCACTCGGCGACGCGTCCTCCTCGCTGCGGTGGGCACGCAGACTGCTCGCCCTCACCCCGGTGAGAACCGGCCAGAACGCCGAGCCCACCTTCGCGGACGACCACTTGACGCTGCTCCTGCTGCTCCAGGACGAGTCGCTCAGCCGCGCACTCTCCGCCCGCTGGCTCACCCCCCTGGACGACCTGACGCCGCGGCAGAGCGAACGACTCGAAGTCACCTTGCTGGCGTGGCTGGAGGGCGGCGGCGCCCCCGAAGCCGCACGGACCCTCCAGGTGCACCCGCAGACGGTCCGGTACCGGTTGCGCCAGATAGAGAAACTCTTCGGAGCGGCGCTCCGAGACCCCCGCACCCGGTTCGAGCTGGAGATGACCCTGCGCAGCCGCCGCCTGCTGTCGCACGTCCGGCGGCGGCAGTCCCGGGGCGGACGCAGGGTCCGCGCGGTGGCAGTCGGGATGCGTCCGCCGGGCGTCGCGAGGGAGGCCCGGGTGAACGGGCTGTGAGCCGGCCGGCCGCTACGTCCCGGTGAGGGGCGGGCCCCCGTGGTGCACGCCGCGGGGGCCCGCCCCTCACCGGGACGTGGGGCCGCCCCTCACCGGTCCGTGCCGCTCGTCGGCCCGGGCTCGCGCGAGGTGCTGAGCACTCCGGGGGTGGCGGTGGCCCGGGGGGCGGGTGGCACCGAGTCGCTCGCCAGTGACTCGAAGTCGACGAGACCGGTGTCCTCCAGCACGGTGATGTGGTCGAGGACCACCGCGTTGGCGCGGGTGGCGAGCGAGCGCACCATCGAGTTGCGCGTCTCGTCGCGAACCTGGGCGATCAGGCCGAAGACCTGGCCGTGTGCCCGGCGCAGCAAATTCGTGAACAGCCGGTCGAACTCGTCGTCGCTGGCTGCGCCGTTCATTCGGCTCAGCCACTCCTGCTGCTGTTCCGTCGGCTGGTTGGCCAGGTCGATCCCCAGCGCCCGGCCGGTCTCGATGGCGCGCTCGTCCAACTCGGTGTGTCCTTCAACGAGGTGGTCGCCGGCCTCGATGACCGAGTCCCGCGCACTGCGCTCCTGGGCCTGCCTCCCGGCCGGCAGCTCCCACAGGCCGGCGAGTCGGACCTTCCGGACGAAGTCCCGGTCGAGCGCGGTGAGCGGGCCGTACTCCGAACTCACCGTCCCGCGTCCGTCGTCGTCGAAGCTCCGGCCGGTGCTGACGACCGGGTCGGCGCCGTCGAACATCTGGACCGGTACCAGCAGCGCCGTCAGTGTGGCGGCGAGCGCGGCCACGACGAGCGCGGTGCCCACCGCTCGCCCCGACGGGACCGGCTTGCCGTTGACGTGGTGCATGGGTCCTCCTCGGTGCACGTGCGCCCCTTGCTACGAGGGGACGCTAGCGCCGATGGGGGAGTGGTCGCCCAAGGTTCATCACCAACGGACAAAGACCCGGGCCCCGGAGCCTCCGCTGCCAGGGGTATCGATCACGAGCGTGGTCAACGCCGACCGGGCTTGATCATGGCGAGCTCCGCCCACCCACGCCGGTCAGTGGTGCTCCACGGGTGAGGCCCCGGACGCGCCGCGCTGGAGTCACACCGGTGTCGTCGCCGTCGGGCTCGGGAGGGCGCCTCGGCGGTCGCCGGGTCGAGCGAGGACGGGCCGGGGACCCTCGTCCAGGGCGTGCACCTGGCGGCCGCGGACACCGGCATGATGGCGGGAAGCGACGACCCGACCGAGGTCGCACGCGCCGCTCTCGACGGTGTGCGGAACGGAGCCGTCGAGGTACTGCTCGACGGCCCCCGCCGCTCCGTCAAAGTCGCCTGGGCGGGTGACCCCGCGCAGCTCTACGGTCCGCCCACCCGGAACCTGATCCCGCCCCGGTACGGCCGTGCACGGCGCGTGCCCGGGTCCGCGGCACCTCCGGCGGGCAGCCCGCCCGCGGGTGACGCCTCCGCCGGAGACCCGGCCCTGTTGCCGGCACCCGCGCCCGTGGGTGACGCGAGGCCCCTGGCGGTCCGGTCAGGAGTCCGGTGCGTCCGGACGCGCAACGGCCCACCGCGAGCGGGCCGGCTGCGCCCCTCCCGCTCAGATGCGCTGCGGCTGCCGGGGAGCCCGCAGCCGCAGCGGGCGCGAGCCCGGGCCCCCGGCGTGTGAGAAGGGCTGCGTCCGCCAGTCCAGGCCGTCCGGGAGCGTGAGGGTCAAACCCTCCTCCTCGCCGGCCCGCTGACCGCCGGCGACTGGCCGGCTCTCGGGTGCCCGGCGACCGGATCCCTGGCACACCGTCAGCCCGAACGGGTCCCACGGGGTGGGGCACAAGGCGTGCAGCGGCAGGGCCGAGTCCTCCGCGAACAGTGCGATGGGCCGTGCGCAGTCGGGGCAGTGGACCCGGCGGAACTCCAGACCGTCGTCCTCCTCGACGGCCATCGGCTCGTCGTGCGTCTCCAGGGCTTCGGCGCGGAGCGGCTTGATCATGCGCATGCAATCCCCCTCGGGTGAACCGGCCGGGCAACCGGGCCTCGGCCACTGCAAGCAATGCCCGTCATGCCGCGCGCATAATCGCCCCGCCCCGGCGGGCACCGAAGCACGGGTGTGGCGTTCCTCACACCCGTGCGGGTTTCGATGCCCCGCCACGCCGTCCGCCGTGCTTCCGCGCGCCGGGCACAGTAGGTTGACGTGCTGTGGAGGAGCTGGACAGGCAGATCGTGGAATTGCTCGTCAAGGACGGGCGGACGAGCTACACCGACCTGGGCAAGGCCACGGGCCTGTCCACCTCGGCCGTGCACCAGCGGGTCCGCAGACTCGAGCAGCGGGGGGTGATCCGCGGATACGCCGCCCTGGTCGACCCGGAGGCCGTCGGCCTGCCGCTGACCGCGTTCATCTCGGTGAAGCCGTTCGATCCCAGCGCACCCGACGACATCGCCGAGCGGCTCGCCGACGTGCCCGAGATCGAGGCCTGCCACAGCGTTGCCGGGGACGAGAACTACATCCTCAAGGTCCGGGTGGCGACCCCCATCGAGCTGGAGCACCTGCTGGCGCGGCTCCGCTCGCTCTCCGGTGTCTCCACCCGTACGACGGTGGTCCTCTCGACTCCGTACGAGGCCAGGCCGCCGAGAATCTGAGCGGGCCCGCCGCCGCCCGGCACCCCGCCCGGCGGCCGGCCGCGCCGGGGCGGGAAACTGGTCCCATGAGTGAGAGCACCGCCCCCCAGGAGACCGGACGTACCGTACTGCTGCGTGAGGGCGAGGTGCACAGCCCCGCCGATCCGTTCGCCACCGCCATGGTGGTGCAGGGCGACCGGATCGCCTGGGTGGGCTCCGAGGGCGCCGCCGATTCCTTCGTCGACGCCGTGGACGAGGTCGTCCGGCTGGACGGCGCGCTCGTCACGCCGGCGTTCACGGACGCACACGTGCACACCACGGCCACCGGGCTCGCGCTGACCGGCCTCGACCTCGGCCCGGCGCGCTCGCTCCCCGACGCGCTGGAGCGGGTACGCGGGCACGCCGCCGCCCGGCCCGCGGAGCCGGTGCTGCTCGGCCACGGGTGGGACTGCACCGACTGGCCGGAGGGCCGGCCGCCGTCCCGGACGGAGCTGGACGCCGCGACCGGAGGGCGCCCGGTCTACCTCAGCCGTGCGGACGTGCACTCCGCTATGGCGGGGACGGCCCTGCTGGACCTGGTGCCGGGTGTGCGGGACCTCGCCGGCTTCCGCGCGGACGGGCCGCTGACCGACGCCGCCCATCATGCGGTGCGTGCGGTGGCCCTGGGCTCGGTGACCCCGGACCAGCGAGCCCACGCCCAGCGCGCCGCGCTGCGCCGGGCCGCTGCGCTCGGCATCGGCTCCGTGCACGAGTGCGCCGGCCCGGGGATCTCCGGCGCCGAGGACTTCGTGGGGCTGCTGGCGCTCGCCGCGGCCGAGCCGGGACCGAGGGTCTTCGGCTACTGGGCGGAAGCCGTCACCACCGCGAAGGATCTCGCGCGCGTACGGGAGCTCGGCGCGGTCGGCGCGGCCGGCGACCTCTTCGTGGACGGCTCGATCGGCTCGCACACCGCGCACCTGCACGCTCCCTACCTGGACCACGCGGACCCCGGCCACACGGGGGCCTCCGGTCTGGACGCCGGCGCCGTCGCCGAACACGTCGCGCTGTGCACCGAGGCCGGTGTGCAGGCCGGGTTCCACGCGATCGGCGACGCCGCGCTGACCGCGGTCACCGAGGGAGTCCGCGCCGCCGCGGAACGGGTCGGGCCGGGGCGGGTCAGGGCGCTCAGGCATCGGGTGGAGCACGCCGAGATGCTCACCCTCGAGACCGTCGCCGCCTTCGCCGACCTGGCACTCACCGCCTCGGTGCAACCCGCCTTCGACGCCGCGTGGGGCGGCGAGGAGGGCATGTACGCGCGCCGGCTGGGGACGGACCGGGCCCGCACACTCAACCCGTACGCGGCGCTGCAGCGCGCCGGTGTGCCGCTCGCCCTGGGCTCGGACAGCCCGGTCACCCCGCTCGATCCTTGGGGAGGCGTACGCGCCGCTGCCTTCCACCGCACACCGGAGCACCGCATCTCCGTCCGCGGGGCGTTCATGGCCCACACCCGGGGCGGTTGGCGGGCCCTCGGCAGGGACGACGCGGGCACCCTGGTCCCCGGCGCCCCGGCCGACTACGCGATCTGGCGCACCGGTGCGCTGATCGTGCAGACGCCGGACTCGCGGGTTGCCAACTGGTCGACGGACCCGCGCTCCGGAACCCCCGGCCTCCCCGACCTCACTCCGGGCAACCCGCTGCCGGTGTGCCTGCGTACCGTGGTGGGCGGTCGGACCGTCCACACAGGGCCGAACGAGTGATCCACCGACGCGGCGTTCCGCCGAATGATGAGTGCTCAGCGGGCGGCCACCCCGGGGGCGGCTTGCCACTGACCTGCTGAGATGGCGAAACGCCGCAGGTCGTCGGGCTGTTGACAGGCAGCACTCGGAGCCCGGTAGGTTCGGCCGGGTCCACCACAGGACGTCCGACCGGGAAGCCTCCGCGCAGTCGTCGAACGCCGCTGGGCCATGGTGGTGCGCCGCGCCGGCACACCACCACCAGAAGCCAGGTCCAGCGCCCGCGGCACGCGGGCGGAAGGTTTCAGCAGGTTGGCAGGTGCGACCCGGGTGGGGCCCGGACGCTCAGTAGACAACGGCTCTCGGTCGACCCGCAGCCAGCGGGCCCCAGGTCGGCCCGAAGGGCGCCGGGCCCCGACCGCCGCAGCGGTCGGCCGCCCCCGCGGCCCGCTCCGGCGCGAGCGACTCCGCCGTCGGCCCGCCGCCGTCGCGCTCTGCCGCTCCCGCCGGCCACTCCCGCCGCGGCCCCTCTGCCGTACGGCAGACGGCCGCCCGGGCCGGTACGCCGGTCACCGGGATCGCGCCCTTGCCCGGCCCACCCGCTCCGGCGCGGGACCGGCTCGTTGTACCGTCGGGATATCACCGCGCACCACCTCGGACGACCTGCAGAAAGGCAGCGACCGTGCCATCGGGACCGGACACCTCCGCCGTCACCGCGCGGCCCTCGGGAGCGGTGCCGGCCCCCGGCGCCCCGAGCACCGCACCGGCGCCGTCGGCAACCGGCCGCGCCGGCCGCCTGCGGCGGGCCGCGCGCCGCGGCGCACCGCGCGCCGGGCTCGCCCTCCTCGCGGGCCTCGCGCTGGCCGCCGCCTTCCCGCCTCTCGGCCTGTGGCCGCTGTCGCTGGTGGCCGTGGCCGCGCTCAGCCTGCTGAGCCGGGGGCGCGGTGTGCGCGGGGGAGCGCTGAGCGGCCTCCTGCTCGGAGTGGCGTTCTTCGTCGGGCTGCTGCACTGGCTGAGCGCGATCGGCTGGGACGCGGTCCTGGGACTCGCCGTGCTCCAGGCGCTGTTCCTCGCGGCACTGGGCGGAGCGCTCGCCGCCACCTCGGGGTTGCGGCTCTGGCCGCTGTGGGCCGCCTGCCTGTGGGTCGCCCAGGAAGCCGCCCGCGACCGGATCCCGCTGGGCGGGTTCCCGTGGGGGCGGCTGGCCTTCGCCAACACCGACTCGCCCTTCACGCCGCTCGCCGCGCTCGGCGGCGCCCCGTTGGTGACCTTCGCGGTGGCCCTCAGCGGGGCGCTGCTGGCCTGGGCGGCCCTCGCCGCCCTCCGGGCCCGCGTGGCCTCCTCCCGGGGCGCCGGAGTGGTCCTTCCGGCCCTCGGTGGTACGGCACTGGCGGTGGCGGTGGGTGCCGCGGGTTACGCGGTGCCCATCCCGACGGCGGCGGACGACACGGTGGACATCGCGGTCGTCCAGGGCAACGTGCAGCAGCCCGGCATGGACTTCCTCGGCCGCCCGATGATGATCCTCGACAACCACGTCGAGCCCACCCTCGAACTCGCCGAGGCAGTCGAGGCGGGCCGGGTCGCGCAGCCCGACCTCGTCATCTGGCCGGAGAACGCCTCCGACCTCGACCCCTACCGCCACCCGGAGGCCGGGGCCGCCATCGACCGCGCCGCGCGGGCGATCGGGGTACCGATCCTGGTGGGCGCGCTCGTGGACCACCCGACGCGGGAGGGCTATGTCGAGAACCAGGGCATCGTCTGGGACCCGCGTACCGGCCCGGGCGACTCGTACACCAAGCAGCACCCGGTCCCGTTCGGCGAGTACGTCCCCTTCCGGGAGCAGCTCAGCAAGGTCGTCACCCGGCTCGATCGCGTCCCCCGCGACTTCTGGCCGGGTGAGAGCACCGGGGTGCTCCAGGTGGGTCCGGCCCGGCTCGGTGACGTGATCTGCTTCGAGGTGGCCTACGACGGGATCGTCCGCGACACGGTCAGGGACGGTGCGCGGGCCCTCGTCGTGCAGACCAACAACGCGACCTACGGGCTCACCGGCCAGCCCGAGCAGCAGCTCGCCATGTCGAGCCTGCGGGCGATGGAGCACGGCCGCGCCGTCGTGACCGCCGCACCGAGCGGCATCAGCGCCGTCGTCGCCCCGGACGGCACCGTCGAACAGCGGACCGAGGAGTTCACCCAGGAGGTGCTCACCGCACGGCTCCCGTTGCGGGACGGTCTCACCGTGGCGGACCGTGTGGGTGCCGCTCCCGAGTGGCTGCTCGCTATGGTGGGCGCTCTGTCGGTGGTGGCCGCTGCGGCACTCGGCAGGCGCGGACGGACGGACGAGGAAGGGCACCAGCCGTGAACGACCACGCTGCCGAGCGACGCCGCGGCCCCCTGGGCGACGTTCTGGTGATCGTCCCCACCTACAACGAGGCGGACAACGTCCGCTCGGTCGTCGCCCGGGTGCGCGCGGCGGTTCCCGACGCCCACGTCCTGATCGCCGACGACAACAGCCCGGATGGCACCGGGAAGATCGCCGACGAGGCCGCAGCCGACGACGACCACGTCGAGGTGCTGCACCGCAAGGGCAAGGAGGGACTCGGGGCGGCCTACCTGGCCGGTTTCCGCTGGGGGATCGAGCACGGCTTCGACGTCCTCGTCGAGATGGACGCCGACGGTTCCCACCAGCCGGAGGAACTGCCCCGGCTGCTGACTGCGCTGAAGGGCGCCGACCTGGTGCTCGGCAGCCGGTGGATGCCCGGCGGCCGCGTGGTCAACTGGCCGAGGTCCCGGGAGCTGCTCTCCCGGGGCGGCAGCACCTACTCGCGGCTGGCCCTGGACATCCCCATCCGGGACGTCACCGGCGGTTTCCGCGCCTTCCGGAAGGAGACGCTCCAGGGCCTGGGTATGGACGGCGTCGCCTCCCAGGGCTACTGCTTCCAGGTCGATCTTGCCCATCGTGCCGTGCGGTCCGGATACCACGTGGTGGAGGTGCCCATCACCTTCGTGGAACGGGAGCGCGGCGACAGCAAGATGAGCCGGGACATCGTCGTCGAGGCACTGTGGCGCGTCACTGCCTGGGGCGTGGCCGCCCGCTTCGGGAAAGTCCTCGGACACAGGCACACTGGACACCATGACGAGCGGTGAACCGACCCCCTTCCAGCCCCCGCGGGACGACTTCGGCGCCGGGGCGCGCGCCCCGGGTGGCGCCACGCCGCCCAACCGGCGGCGGCGCCCCCTGCTGCCGGTCGCGGTGGCCCTGTGGGCGCTGCTGGAGATCTGGCTCCTGATCCTGCTGGCCGACGCAGCCGGAGGGCCGGCGGTCTTCCTGGTCGTCGCCGCAGGCTTCGTGCTCGGATCCCTCGCGGTGAAGCGCGCCGGCCGCCGTGCCTGGCGCGCTCTCTCGCAGACCCTGCAGGGCCCGGCGGAAGCGGACGCGGCGCCGCCCGCCGCCCGGGGCGGCAACGGGCTGGCCATGCTGGGCGGGTTGCTGCTGATGCTGCCCGGGCTGCTCACCGACCTGATCGGCCTGTGCTGCCTCTTCCCGCCGACGGCCCGGCTGCTGCGCTCCGCCGCCGGAGTATGGGCGGCGCGCGGGAACTTCACCCCCGGAAGCCTCGGCCACGCCGTGCAGGAGGCCCGCACGGCGGGCGATCAGCTGCGGGCGCACCGGCCGGACGGCAAGGTCGTCCAGGGCGAGGTCATCCGCGACGAGGACGGCCGCGGACGGCCCTGAGCGCCCGCGCCCGGCAGGTCCCGGGCATGGAAGAGCCGGGGAGCGCGTACGCCGACGCGTACCTGCTCCCCGGCCCCATTCGCGCACCGGTGCCGCCCTCAGGCGGACTTGCGGCTGCTGTCGCGCGGATGCACCGCGATGTTCATGGCGCCGGAGCGCAGGACCGCGAGCCGCTCGGCCAGCACTTCCTCCAGCTCCTCGCGGGTGCGCCGCTCCATGAGCATGTCCCAGTGCGTACGCGCTGGCTTGCCCTTCTTCTCCTCCGGACCCTCGCCGTCCACCAGCAAGGCCTGGGAGCCGCAGACCTTGCACTCCCATTCCGGCGGAATCTCCGCCTCAACCGAGAACGGCATCTCGAAACGATGTCCGTTCTGGCATGCGTACTCCACCGCCTGGCGTGGTGCCAGGTCGATGCCGCGGTCGGTCTCGTAGCTGGTCACCACAAGTCGCGTGCCGCGTAGAGCTCGCTCGCTCATGAATCGTGCCTCCCGGGCTGGTCGCCCACAGGACAGGTGTCGCTGTCGTCGTCATCCGGTCAACGTCCGGTCGGCGGTGAAGATTCCCGATCCGGGACATGCGTCGCCCGTCGTGCCGCCCCCTGTTGTACCCGCCGGCGCCCGCTTTGTCACATCTGTGGCGCGATCCCACCCAGGGGTCGGGTGCTGGTGCCCTGCAGTAACGGTCCGCTCGGCGAGCCGAACGCGTACACTACCGGCCCCGTGGCCCCAGGCCTAAATCCGTTCCGGCACCGGGTTGCCCACCGCCCGTGCCGCCCGTGCCACCGGGACCCTCAGCAGCACCAGGAACCCCAGGACGAAGAACACGACCAGGGAGATGATGGCATCCCGGTAGCTCCCCGTGAGCTGGAACGTGAGACCGAACACCAGTGGGCCCAGCCAGCTGGTGCCGCGGTCGCTCACCTCGTAGAGGGAGAAGTACTCGGCCTCCTTCCCGCGGGGCACCAGCTGGGAGAACAGCGAGCGGGAGAGCGCCTGGCTGCCGCCGAGCACGAGGCCGATCGCCGCGGCGAGCGCGAAGAAGTACAGTGGCTCGCCCGCGGGCAGGAAGTAGCCTGCCGCGACGGTGAGCGTCCAGGCGACCAGCGAGCCGAGAATGGTCCGCTTGGCCCCGTGGCGCTGCGCCAGGCGGCCCAGCAGCAGCGCCCCGGCCACCGCGAGGACCTGCACCAGCAGGATCGCGCCGATCAGCACCTCCTGCTCCATATCCAGCTCCTCCGCCCCGTAGATCGACGCCTGCGAGATCACGGTCTGCACGCCGTCGTTGTAGAGCAGGTAGGCCAGCAGGAACATCAGCGTCAGCGGGTAGCGGCGCAGCTCACGGAAGGTGGCCAGGAGCTGTCGCCAACCGCCGCCCAGCGAGGCCGCCCCCGGCCCGCTCCCGGCGCCGTGGTCCGCCGTGCCGGGCCGCTCCCGCAGCCGCCGCAGCGGAACGAGCGTGAACAGCCCCCACCACAGGCCGGCAGACGCCAGGCAGATCCGCACCGCCGTGCCCTCGGTGACCCCGAAGGCCTCGTGGCCGAGGAAGAGGCCCAGGTTGGCCAGCAGGACGAGGGCGCCGGCCGCGTAGCCGAAGGCCCAGCCCTTCGAGGAGACCGCATCCCGCTCTTCGGGGGCGGCGATCTGAGGGAGGAAGGCGTTGTAGACGACCACCGACACCGCCAGCGACACGTTCGCCACGATCAGCAGCGCACCGCCCAGCAGATAGCGGTCGCCGTCCAGGAGGAACATCGCCGAGGTCGCGCCCGCGCCCAGGTACGCGAAGCCGCCCAGGATGGGCTTCTTCCGGCCTGTGCGGTCCGCGATCGCCCCGGCGAGCGGCATCACCAGCACGGACAGCAGCACCGACGCCGAGATCACGTAGGCGAAGTAGGAGCCGTCGCGGACCGGGATGCCCAGCGGATGGACGTAGCCGTCGGCGTCCGCCGCGCTCTTCGCGATCCCGGTCAGGTACGGCCCGAGGAAGACCGTGATCACACTGGTGGAGAAGACCGAGTTTGCCCAGTCGTAGTAGTACCAGCCCCGCTGCTCGCGCCTGCGCGCGGCCGCCCCGTCGGCGGATTCGCTCACGGCCTCCGTGCTCACCCGTGCCCCCTCGATGCCGCTGCCGCGTGCTCCGGATCCGTCATGCCTCCCAGGCACCCCGCTCGCTCAGGACCTCGCGCAGCAGCTCGATGTGATCGGTCATGATGCCATCCACCCCGAGGTCGAGGAGCCGGCGCATTTCCGACGCCTCGTTCACGGTCCAGACGTGCACCTCCAGCCCGCGGCGCCGCGCGGCGGCCAGCATCCGGCGGTCCACCACCGGCAGGCCCGCGTGGCGCACCGGCACCTGCATGCACCGCGCCCCGCGCCGGACAGGGAAGGGCAGCCGGCAGGAGCGCAGCCGCATCCCGAGCACTCCGCCGGTGCCGAGCGACGTGGCCAGCCGGGGCCCGGCGAGAGCGGCGGCCCCGGCCACCCGCCGCTCGCTGAAGGAGCCCACGCAGACGCGGTCCCAGGCGTCCGCCTCGTCCAGCACCCGCAGCAGCGGACGGACGGAGGCGTCCGCCTTCACGTCGATGTTCCAGCGGGTGTGCGGGAACGCCCGCAGCAGTTCCCCGAACAGCGGCACCGGCTCGCCGCCGACGCGCGCCTCCCGCACCCGCTCCCACGGCAGTTCGGCGATGCGGCCGTGCCTGTCGGTCAGCCGGTCCAGGGTCGAGTCGTGGAAGGCCGCCAACCGGCCGTCCGACGTGACGTGCACGTCGGTCTCCAGATAGCGGTAGCCGAGGTCGACCGCCCGCCGGAACGCCCGAAGGGTGTTCTCGCAGCCGTCCGCGGCCCCGCCCCGGTGGGCGAAGGGCAGCGGGTGAGGATGGTCGAAGAAGGGGTGGGATGCTCTGCTCACCGAGGCAGTATCGCCCCTCGCCCCTCCGGCGCAGCCACCCGCCCACCGGACGGTACGGGCTCCCGCTGGCCGAAGCGCCGGAGGAAGAACTGAGCCAGGGGCCCGATCGTCAGCGCGTAGGCCGCGGTGCCCGCTCCCGCGGACCCGCCGAGCAGTACTCCCGCCGCCAGCACGGTGAGTTCGATGCCGGTCCGCACCAGCCGGATCGAACGTCCGGTGACGCGGTGCAGGCCGGTCATCAGCCCGTCCCGCGGCCCGGCCCCGTGGCGGGCCGAGAGGTACAGTCCGGTGGCGGCTCCGTTCAGCACCACTCCGGCCACCAGGAGCGGGATCCGCACCGCCAGCGCCTCCCCCTGCGGAGTGACGAGCAGCGTGGCATCCATCGACACCCCGACCAGGACGACGTTGGACACGGTGCCGAGGCCCGGGCGCTGTCGCAGCGGAATCCACAACAGCAGCACCAGCGCGCCCACGGCCACCGACACCGTCCCGATCGACAGCCCCGTGCGGCCCGCGACACCCTGGTGGAACACGTCCCACGGCCCCAGGCCCAGCTCGGCCCGGACCATCAGCCCGCAGCTCGCCCCGTAGAGCCACAAGCCCGCGTAGAGCCGTGCGAGCCGACCCGCTCCGCCGCCTCGGGCCCCCTTGGTTCCGGTCAACGCTCCCCCTTGTCCGGCGCCCGTCGGCAGGCGCCGCGGGGACGGCCGGCTTGGTTTCTCCGGTTGGTTCGGGGACACTCTCTCCCAAGAATGCGGGCCAATCCCAAGGCCAATCGAGAGAAGGTGGACCGCATGTCGCCCTGGACCCCAGCCGTCGGCGCGCGCCAACTGGCGCGGCTGCTCGGCTCCCAGCAGTCCGCTTCGGACGAGGGAAGCAGGAAACCCGCTTACCGCGCCCTCGCCGACGGGGTCCGTCTGCTGGTGCTCGAGGGGCGGGTGCCGGTCGCCGCTCGGCTGCCGGCGGAACGCCAACTGGCGGCGGCGCTCTCCGTGAGCCGCACGACCGTGGCCACCGCCTACGAGGCGCTGCGCGCCGACGGCCTCCTGGAGTCCCGCCGCGGGGCGGGAAGCTGGACGGCCGTGCCGGCCGGGAACCCGCTGCCGACCCGGGGCCTCGAACCGCTGCCTCCCGAGGCCTCGGAGACGATGATCGACCTCGGCTGCGCCGCGCTGCCCGCCCCCGAGCCGTGGCTGAGCCGCGCGTTCCGCGGGGCTCTGGACGACCTGCCGCCCTACGCGCGCACGCACGGTGACTACCCGGCCGGTCTGCCGGCGCTCCGCAGGGCGCTCGCCGACCGCTACACGGCGGCCGGCGTGCCGACCATGCCCGAGCAGATCATGGTCACCACCGGGGCGATGGGCGCCGTGGCCGCGCTGTGCCGGCTGCTGGTGCCGCACGGCGAGCGCATCGCCGTCGAGCACCCCTCGTACGCCAACGTCCTGCAACTGATGCGGGAGGCGGGCGCACGGCTCGTGCCGGTGCCGATGGCCGATCGACTCGCGGGCTGGGACCTCACCGCCTGGCAGCAGGCGCTGCGCGCGGCCGCCCCCCGGATGGCGTACGTGGTCGCCGACTTCCACAACCCCACCGGCGCGCTGGTGCCCGAGGAGCAGCGTCGCGACCTGGTGGCCGCCACCCGGGCTGCGGGTACCGCGCTGGTCGTCGACGAGTCGATGGCCCCCCTCGCCCTCGACCCCGGGGCGGAGGGCGCCCTGCCCCGGCCGGTCTGCGCCTTCGACCCCGGGGGCGCGGCCGTCATCACGGTCGGCTCGGCCAGCAAGGCCCTCTGGGCGGGCATGCGCATCGGCTGGGTGCGGGCGGCGCCGGACGTCATCCGGCGCCTGGTCGCCGCCCGCGCCTACGCGGACCTCGGAAGTCCGGTGCTCGAACAACTGGCCCTCGGGCGGCTGATGGCCGGGGACGGTTGGGAGCAGGCGGTGGCGGTGCGGCGCGAGCTGGCCCGGGGCAACCGGGACGCACTCGTCGCCGCGGTCCGCCGGGAACTGCCCGAGTGGGAGTTCACGGTGCCGGGCGGCGGGCTGACCCTGTGGACGCGGACCGGCGGCCTGTCCGGGTCCCGCATCGCGGCGGCGGGGGAGCGGCTCGGGGTGCGGGTCCCGGCCGGTACGCGGTTCGGGGTGGACGGCGCCTTCGAGGGCTACGTGCGGCTCCCGTTCACCGTGGCCGGGCCGGTCGCGACCGAGGCCGCCGGGCGGCTCGCCGCGGCGGCCCGGCTGGTCGCGAGAGGGGAGGCGGCGGCGGACGTCCCGCGCACCTTCGTCGCCTGAGGGACGCCCCGTCGCTCCCGCCGGGTGCACGGCGCCGGACAGCCCCCGGACCAGTGGGAGCCTCGGAGTTCAAAGAGGCGGCCCGGCTCCGGGCGCCGCGCCGCAGGACGCGGCGGCCGCTCCTGCCCCGCCGCCGGAGCGGCCCGGTTCTGCGCAGCCCCCTCGGTGCGGCCTCATTCGGAGGGGCCGGCCAGGGTGACGGGCCGCTCCGGCAGCAAACGGAGCACCGCCTCCCGGTCCGCTTCCGCGGCGGACTCGTCGAAGGGGTCCGGGGTCGCGGGTACCTGGAGGCGCAGGACCGGTCCGCTCCCGAGTCGGGCCCAGCCCCGCCCGGGCGGCATCCCCACCGCCGCCGAGGTGTGCGGTGGCTCGCCCAGCACCGCCCGGACCTGCTCGGTGGTGGCCGGCCCGAGTACGGCCCGCGCCGCGGTGCAGGCGCGGACCGGACGGCTCAGGTCGTCGGCACCCTCGAACTGCTCGGCCAGCGCGACGGTGACCCGGGCCGCCCGGCCGTGCCGCAGCGCTCCCTCCAGGAGCTCCTGCGGATCGGTGCGCCCCTCGGTCCTGGCCAGATGGCTCAGCACACCCGGCCGGTCCACGAGCACCCACAGTGGTCGGCGTACGTCCTCGGGTGCCTCCCGGCCCTCCTGCCGGGCCCGGCCCGCCTCCAGCAGCCGACGCTGGGTCTCGTGCGCCGCCCACTCCAGCGCGGCCAGCGCGCCCACCAGGGTGTTCTCCACCGAGAGCACGCCCGCCCGGCCGCTCAGACACGCGTACTCGCCCGATCCCGAACCGTCCACCACCACCACGTCGCCGTGCTGGAGCGCCTGCAGGGCCACGGAGCGCAGCAGTGTGGTCGTGCCGGAACCGGGCTGTCCGAGCGCCAGCAGATGGGCCTCGGAGGACCGGGGGCCCGTCCGCCAGAGGACCGCGGGAGCGTCCTTCGTCTCCTCCCCGCACTCCACCGGTACGGTCCGCGGCACGGCCTCGGCGTCGGTGAAACCGAGCACCGTCTCCCCGGGCGAGGTCACGAACCGCTGGGCGACGACGTCCGTCGGCAACGGCTCCAGTACCGCCAGGCCGAGCCGGTTGTCCTCCTCGTCCCAGTCGAAGCGGTACTCGCGTCCCCGGCCGGCCCTGGCGCACAGCACCTGCTGGACCCGGACCCGCGCGTCGGCCTCTCCGTCCGGGAAGTAGGGGGGATAGCGCAGCCGCAGCCGCGTGAGCCTCCCGGCGGAGGTGAACGCGTACTCCTCGAAGGCTCGCTCCCACTCGCCGTCGTGGGTGTAGAGCGGGTCGGGGTGGCCCCCGTCGGGCAGTGCGAAGTACGGCACGAGCGATTCGTACAGGGCCCGCAGCCGCGCCGCCTGCTCCTCGGTGGGCCCCTCGGGCTCCTCCTCCGCCGGCTCGGCGCGGTCGCGCCCTTGCCAGGCCGCGGTGATCAGCAGCGCGGCACCGGCGGCGAGCGGTCCGTACGGGGTGAGCACCACCAGCAGCAGGCACGCGCTGCCGAGGAAGAGCGCCGGTCCGCGCCGGTCGGCGGGCAGGCCCGACCAGCGGGCGCGGCCGGCCGCTGCGAGACGGGAGAGCCCCCGGCCGACGACGACGAGCGGGCGGAAGGCCTCAGCCGCGTGGCCGGGTGCCGCCGTCGCGAACGCACGCCCTCGGGCGAGCGCCGCGCCGACGGGCGGCACGCGGCGGGGAAGCAGTCGGGTCATGGTGTCCCACCTCGTGTCGGACAGTCAGAGATCGAGCCCGCCGAGCAGATTGGCCAGGCTCTCGCCGCCCGCCTGGATGCCGGGAGCGATGGCGGTGCCGGCCAGGTAGAAGCCGAACAGCGCGCAGACCACGGCGTGCGAGGGCTTGAGTCCGTCCTTGCGGAAGAACAGGAAGACGATCACTCCGAACAGGAGGACGCCGGAGATCGACAGGACCATGAGGTCTCCTGCGGTAGCGGTAACGGTCACGCTTAGTGTCCCCCGCTGCACAGACAGTACCGAACATTTGTGGCCCGCAAACGGGTGATTCCGTGACTCAGCCGACAATAGGACCGGCGAGTCTTCGTGGATTCCGACCCCGCGCCCCGGACCTGCTCGCCGTGCGTCACGGCCCGCGGGCCGACGGGAGGCGCCGGAATGCCCGCACCGCGGCGGACGGGAGCTGACGCCTCCCGGGTCGGGGTCACGGAACGTTGACGCACGCGTTCAGCCGGTCGACGCCGTCGCTGGCCTGTCCGAGGTCGTAGTGGTCCACCGCCACGTAGTTCGGCTTCTTGCGGGCGGCGGGGGCGCAGAAGCTCTCCGCACGGTTGAGCAGCTTGGCGTTGTCGGATGCCGCAGTGCCGGTGAGCGGGACGTCCCGGAAGTGGTTCATCACGAAGAGCGGCGTGGAGCCGGTCTCCTCACGGGTGAGCGGCACGTTGACGCCCGATCCGTACCAGCGGCTGTAGCAGGACCAGTCCGAGGTGCCGACGCCCGGACCCAACGACCAGTGGTTCTCCACCGTCCACTCGCGCTGGTACATCACCCCGAAGTCCTCCCGCACCGTGCCCGAGAGCGCGTCCTGCGCCCGGGTGCGGTCGGAGAAGACCAGCAGCTGCTTCCCGTCCGCGGCGAGCTCCGCCATCGTCGGCCAGCCGTTCTCCCGGACGTCGGACCGGTCCGGGCGGAACAGCAGTTCGTCGAGGCCGTCCACCCGGGCGAGTTCGTCGCGCAGCAGCGAGGCGGGGACGTAGTCCTCCAGGAACACCGTCGCGAATCCCCCCGGATGCTGCCGCAGATGGTCCACGATCTGCTGAACGCCCACCCAGAGTGCCACCGGCCGGGTCACCAGCGTGCAGCTGTTGTGGCACATGATCGCCCCGTCGGGGGTGTGGTGCACGTCCAGCATGAAGCCGCGGACGCCGTCGGAGAGCTGCTGCCGCAGGCCGCGGGTCTGGTTGGGGAAGGCGTTGACGAAGGGTGGCGCGAAACCGCCGTCGACGCCGTTGGCGTAGGCGTTGTGCGCGGTCAGGAAGGTCATGTCGGCCAGGGTCGTTCGCCGGTTCCCGGCATCGGCGCACGAGGGAGTGGACGAGGGGTGAGGTACCAGCGGGCGCCTTCGCCGTCTCCGTCGAGCACCGGTCGCTCCGGGTGCGCCCCGCCCGCGGCCGCCGCCACCGAGAGGAACTCCGTCCGACCGGGGACGCCGAGCCGGTGCGTCCCGTCCTCGGCCTCGGCCTCGGTCAGCTCCCAGCCCGACGCGGTCTCCCCGCAGGCCACGACCGCTGCGTCGCCGCCTGCGCGGCCCAGGCAGCGGCCGGGGTCATCGACGCCGCGGAGGCGGTGCACACCGTCTGTGGCCTCCATCGTCCACAACTGGCGGCCCTCGTCGCCGCGGGGGCGGTGCAGCAGAACGGCTCCGTCCGAGCTGCTGTCGGCGGCGTTCAGCCCCTTCACCGTGCTGTGCACGTGCACCGGGCCCGCCGGCGTCGCGGCGGGCGCCGGCGGCTCCGCGGTGGGAGAGGCCCCCGCGGGTCCGGCCAGTGCGGTGAAGGTGACGGCGAGGACCGCCGCGCCGCACCCTGTTCCTCTGCTGTGGCCGCGCCCGGCGTTCCGCCCGTCGTCGCGGTCCGGCACGGGTCGGGATGGCCCGCTCCGGCGGCTCCCCACAGCAACGAGATCCGGCCACCCGCCGCGTTCGCTGCCCCGCGCCGGGAGCCGCTCGCGGACGCCCGGTCCCGACACCGGCCCGGAGAGCCACGCCGTGTGGTGGGGTGGAAGTGGACCACGGCACTCCGGGGGCGAACGGGTCACACCCGCCCGCCCTGCCGACCGTCGGCTGTGCTGAGTCGGGAGCGCGCGCATGCGGAGCAGGAGCACCTGGGGGGCGGCGGCGGTTCCGGCCACGCTGGGCACGGTACTGCTGGCGCTGGTCGCGGTTGCCTGGGCCCCTCTCGTCACCGCCGACCGCCGCATCTCGGACGCCCTGCACCGGGTGGCCGGCGACGAACCCGGGCTCACCGAGGTGGTGCGGATTCTCAGCGACTGGGTGTGGGACCCGGTGACCCTGCGGCTGGTGACGGCAGCCGTCGTCCTCGCCCTGCTCAGTCGCGGCAGGCAGTTCGACGCCGGCTGGCTCGCGGCGGTCTGCGGGCTCGGGTGGGTGGCGCAGTTCCTGCTCAAGACCGCGGTGGAACGCGCCCGTCCGGTGTTCCGGGAGCCGATCGCCACCGCCGACTACTGGTCCTTCCCCTCCGGTCACGTCATGACGGCGACCGTCATCCTGGGGGCACTCCTGCTGGTGCCGTCCACCACGGGAGCGTCGAAGCGCCGGATGCTGTGGACGCTCGCGGTGCTGAGCATGGTCGGTGTGGGATTCACCCGCGTCCACCTGGGAGTGCACTGGCCCACGGACGTGCTCGCGGGGTGGCTGTTCGGTGCCGCGGTACTGACCGCCTGCGTGGCGTGGCGGCCGGCGTCCGGCTGGCGCCCGACCGAGCGGCCCGTTCCGCGGAGCGCCGCACCACCGCCCTGAGTGGCCGGACGCGCCTGCGGCCGCCCCTCGCGGTGCGGGGGGCGGCCGCAGGCGCGTCCGCCGGAGAGACGGTCCGGGTCAGGGTTGGACCTCGTCTGTGAAGTCCTGCTGGCACTGGTCCCGTTCCGACTGGGACTGGGCCTGGTCCAGGCAGTCCTGGAGGTTGCTGAACTCCTCACTGTTGAGGAACGAGACACCGACGGCGAGCAGCACCCCCGAGATCACCAGCGCCAGGACGCTCAGCGCACCGCCCACGAGGGCCATCACCCCGTTGGTCGCGATGCCCTTGCGCTTGCGGAGATAGCCCAGGACCGCGAAGACGACGCCCAGCAGGCCGAAGAGCAGCCCGCCGAACACGGTCCAGAAGAGGAGGAGGGCGACCAGGCCCAGCACAAGGGCCGTGATGCCGAATCCGTTGCGCGGGCTGCTCGGCGGCGGTTGGACGGGGTCGGCGGCCGGGTAACTCATGGGCTCCTCATTTCGTGCTCGGTACTCGGTACTCGGTGGTCGTGCGCCGGGCGCACCCGGCGGAGCGGTGGTGTGTGTGGGCCACGCTGCATGCTGATACCCCGAATCGCGGCGGTGAAAAGGACTTCCCCCCTCGGCGTGCAGGCGCCCGTGCGGCGCGGACCGCCTGCGGGTGAACGGCGGGGGCCGCCCGTCCGTACCGGAGTGCGGACGCGGGCGGCCGTCGGGTGCCCGCGCCGCCCGTCCGCACGTCGTTGTCCGCCGGGGGCCGAGAACTCGGCCTCGCGCTCCCGCCGACCTGTTGCCAAGGAGACGTCGATGACCGAACGCAGCCGCCCGCCCCTGCACGCGCTGCCGGACGGGGAGGCGGAACTCACCGTGGTGCTGCGTCTGCGCTGGGAGGACGTGTCCGCCCTCGGCCACGAAGCCGCCCGTCTCGCCCACCGGTTCCAGCGGCCCGTCACTCTCGACGAGGCCGCGGGGCACCGCCTCCGGCTCCGCACGGTACCGGGCGCTGCCGACCGGGAGCGGGCCGCGGCCTCCCCGCCGCCACCGGTGGCGCTCGCCGGCCGGAGCGGCCCCACTGCGTCGCCGAAGGCCGTCGGACCGCCGGGCGGCGTCGCGGCTCCGGAGGTGGCGCGGTCCGCCGGGAGCACGGCTCCCGGGGAGTCCTCGGGCCCCGCGGCACGCGAGGCCGCCCCGGTCCCCGAGACCGCGTCGGCGCCGCACCCGCCGCCCGTATCCGCGCGCGGCGAGTACTCCGACGTTCCGGCCGCGGGCCGGAACGGGATGGCGGCCCCCGGCCCGCCGGGGGCGTCGCGCGCCGTGCAGTGATCCGGACCCGCCCGCGTACCCGCCGCGCCCACCGGATCCGGTGACCGGCCCGGGTGACGGGTCGTCGGTCCGCCCCGACACACCGCGGGTGCTGCCGCGCGCGGCAGCCGTGATGCGGTAGGACACCCCAGGGACGTCCCTGGGGTGTCCTACCGGCTGCCGCACGGCGGCCGGTGTCATGGAGGGGAGCGGTACGGATGGCAGCCGGACAGCGCATGGTCGTGATCGGCGGGGACGCGGCGGGGATGTCCGCCGCGTCCCAGGCGCGGCGTCTGCGGGGCGAGGAGGAACTGGACATCGTCGCCTTCGAGCGGGGCCCGTTCACCTCGTACTCCGCGTGCGGCATCCCGTACTGGATCGGCGGCGACGTCGCGGACTCGGCCGACCTGGTCGCGCGCACCCCGCAGGAGCACCGCGAACGCGGTATCGACCTGCACACGCGCACCGAGGTGACGGAGATCGACCTGCCCGGCTGCCGGGTGTGGACCAGAGGGACGGGCGAGGGCGGGCGGGAGGGCTGGACGGACTTCGACCACCTCGTGGTGGCCACCGGAGCCCGTCCGATCCGGCCTCCGCTGCCCGGCATCGACGCCGTCGGCGTGCACGGGGTGCAGACCCTCGACGACGGGATGCGGCTCATCGAGGCCCTGGACCGGGTGGTCGCGCCCGGGGGCGAGCGGCGTGCGGTGGTGATCGGCGCCGGCTACATCGGCGTGGAGATGGCCGAGGCGATGCTGCGTCACGGCTACCGGGTGACCGTGGTCGACCGGGCCGAGCAGCCGATGACGACCCTCGACCCGGACATGGGCGCCCTGGTCGGCGAGGCGATGCGGGGGATGGGCATCGAGACGGTGGGCGGAGCCGCGGTGACCGGTATCGACACCGACGCGTCCGGCCGTGCCTGCGCGGTACGGACGGAGGACGACCGCTTCCCCGCCGACCTCGTGGTGCTCGGGCTGGGGGTGCGGCCGGAGACGGAGCTGGCCCGGTCGGCCGGTCTCCCGCTGGGGGAGTCGGGCGGGCTGGTCACCGACCGGGCGATGCGGGTGCGCGGGCACGGCAACATCTGGGCCGGCGGCGACTGCGTCGAGGTGGCGGACATCGTCTCGGGGCGGTCCCGGCACATCCCGCTGGGAACGCACGCCAATAAGCACGGCCGGGTGATCGGCTCCAACGTGGCCGGCGGCTACGAGACCTTTCCCGGCGTGGTGGGCACCGCCGTCAGCAAGGTCTGCAGCCTGGAGATCGCCAGGACGGGGCTGCTGGAGGCCCAGGCCGCCGAGATCGGGCTGCGGTTCGAGACGGTCACGGTCGACGCGACGAGCCGCGCCGGGTACTTCCCCGGAGCCGAGCCGATGCGGGTGAAGATGCTCGCCGAACACCGGACCGGCCGGCTCCTGGGGGTGCAGATCGTCGGCCGGGAGGGCGCTGGGAAGCGGGTGGACATCGCGGCGGTGGCCCTCACGGCAGGCATGACCGTCGAGCAGCTCGTGGCTCTCGACCTGGGTTACGCGCCCCCTTTCTCGCCGGTGTGGGACCCGGTGCTGGTGGCCGCCCGCAAGGCGGTCGGTGCGGTGCGCGCCGCCCGCTGATCCGGCCCGTGTGCCCTGCCCCGGGCGGCGCGGGAGCCCGTCGGGGCCGGGCGGTGGTGCGCCACCGGCCGCACCGCCAATGGTATGGACATGAAGAAAAGCGGTCCCTACGATGCACCGGAGCCAGTCTGAGAGCGCTCTCGAACTGCCGCTGTTCCAACCCCACTTCATGGAACAACAGGGAGGCAATCACCATGCGAACGACGTCAGGCATCCGAATAGGTCTGTCCGCCCTCGTGACCGCCGGCGCGCTGGGCGCGGCGAGTCTGGCCCCCGCCGCCGCAGCCCCCGAACCGGCGCCGGAGCAGGCCTCCATCGGACTCCTCACCGCCATGCAGGAGGACCTCGGTCTGACGGCGAAGCAGGCCCGGGTGCGGCTGAGCCAGGAAACCGCGGCCATTGAGGCCGCGCCGAAGGCCGAGCGTGCGGCCGGTTCGGCCTACGCCGGCTCCTGGTTCGACGCCGAGGCAGGCAAGCTGACGGTGGCCGTCAGCAGCAGATCCAAGGTCGACGAGGTCCGCGCCGCCGACGCGAACGCCGAGGTCGTCAGACACGACGCGGACACGCTGGAGCGGACCAAGAAGGCCCTCGACCGGCGCTCGGCGGATCAGGGCGCCCCCGCCGGTGTCAGCAGCTGGCACGTCGACCCCGAGAGCAACAGCGTCGTGATCAAGGTGGTCGAGGACAGCCGCAAGGACGCCGACGTGCGGAAGTTCCTCGACCGGGCCGAGAACGCCGGCCCGGTGTCGGTCGAGGCGGACGTCACCGAGGCGCCGGACACCCTCGCCGCCGGAACGGTGGGCGGCGACCCCTACTACACCGGCAACGTCCGCTGCTCCATCGGATTCTCGGTCCACGGCGGCTTCGTGACGGCCGGTCACTGCGGCCAGACCGGTGCCTCGGTGCGCGGCTGGGACAACTCGCAGATCGGCGACTTCCGGGGTTCTTCCTTCCCCGGTGACGACATGGCCTGGGTCAGCGTAGGCCACGGCTGGTGGACGACCCCCGTCGTGCTCGGCTGGGGCACCACCTCGGACCGGCTCGTCCGCGGTTCGGCCGAGGCGCCGATCGGGGCCTCGGTCTGCCGCTCCGGTTCCACCACCGGATGGCACTGCGGCACTGTGCTCGGCAAGAACGAGACCGTCAACTACGGCGGCGGTGCCCAGGTCCGTCAGCTGACCCGGACCAGCGTCTGCGCCGAGCCCGGCGACTCGGGCGGCTCCTTCATCAGCGGGGACCAGGCGCAGGGCGTCACCTCCGGTGGCTGGGGCAACTGCAGCGGCGGCGGCGAGACCTGGCACCAGCCGGTCAACGAGATCCTCAACCGCTACGGACTGTCCCTGGTGACGGCCTGACGCGCCGCTCGTACGAGTCCCCGGGGCCCGTACGGACGCGCGCCGCGACCGCTCCCCGACCGCGGTCGGGGAGCGGTCGCGGCGAAGTGGCCCCGTCCCGCGTTCGCCGGGGGCGCGCTCCCCACCGGACCGGGCGTGTCTCCGCCCCGAAGACAGGCAGGGGAGGCCGCGGGTGGCCGGGCGGATCGGCGCGGTGGTGCTCAGCGGGGCTGCAGTGCGAAGCGGGCCGCCTTGGCCTCGGTGACGCTGCTGATCCACCCCTCCTGTTCGGCGAACCCGCCTCGTGGGAACGCCGGACGAGCCTCCCCACCGCCCCTGCTCCCGCCCCGGCCCCGGCGGGCTGCGGCGGCGCGGGGACCGGCGGCTGGGGCAGGATCTGCGCGGTGGCCCTCCAGAGTGCCCGGAGCCGACCGTCGCAGGGGTGACGCCGACCCCATCCGCCAACCGGCCACGGCTCAGCTCCCAGGCCTCCCGCAGCCGTCTCCGCTCCCGGGGCATCGGTTGGAGCGGGTGCCGGGCCGGACGACCGGCCCTCCCACTCCCGGCGGCCGGCACCCGGGTGTGCCGCCCCGCGGTCGCTGGCCTGCCGCGGGACCCCGGATGCGCGTTCATCAAGGGGGGTGACGAAATGGCATGTGGTCAAGTGAGGAGTCGGCCCGGTGGCGGGCCACGGCCTGTCACCGGGCTCCGTGTGTCGTCCGGGAGCCGAAGAGGCCCGCCGACTCGGCCGGAGACGAGCACGCGCGGTGCCGAACCGACCCCCGCCCGCGCGGAAGCGTCACGGACGGAGGTGTTCCGTCACTCGAACGGGAAGCGGGGTCGCCCTTCTGCCCGTCCGGCGGTGGAAGGCCGCCCGGCGCCGCGCGGCGACGAGCGGCCGAGGCCCCAGGGACGAGGTTCCAATCGTTCGGCTCAGCCAGGTGGCGGGCGCGCTGCCGAGGACGGCCACGGCCCGGAGCGGTGGTGCCGGGGCGGGCCCCGTGGCTCCGCAGTGCCGAGCGACTCTCGCACACCCCATCGGGCCGCCGTTCCCGCACTGCCCACGAAGGGGTGGCGCACCCCGCTCTGCGCGCCCGCTGCTGGTACAGATCGCAGTTCGCCATTCGCGTTTCTGGGAGCACTCGGTGTCACATACCCCCTCCGTCCCCTGTCCGGCCGCGGCCCGCGCCACCTCGGGACCGGACCGTTCCGGACCCGTCGAGCCGGTACGGGTCGAGGAACGGGACCTGCGCTTCGCGGGTTTCGGTTTCACCTGCCGCGTCGTCAGGCAGGAACGTCCGCTCGTCCCGCCCTTGGTGCTCCTCGGCGGGTCGTCGCAGGACCGCTGGTCCTGGGTGCGGCACGAGCGGTGGCTGGCGCCGCTCGGGAGCGTGGTCACCGTCGACCTCCCCGGCTACGGCACGTCGGACTTCCTGCCGGCCCGCTACGGCATCGACTTCCTGGCCGCCGCCACCCGCCACATGCTCACCGAGCTCGGAATGGAGCGGGTCAACCTGGTGGGGGCCTGCTTCGGGGGTGCGATCGCCGTCCGCCTCGCACAGCACTGTCCCGGCCTGCTCAACCGGCTGGTGCTGGTCGGGATGACGATGCGGGTGCCGCGCGACTACGAGGAGAGCGCCGCCCGGTGGTCCCGGATGCTCGCGCAGGGCAGGACCGCGGAGATCGCCGCCGAGCTGGTGGAGCGGTTCGTCGCCCCGCCGGAGCACGGAACCGTCCGCAAGCAGGCCGCGGTGGTCCGCTTCCTGGAGCGCCAGTTCCTCGACCAGGGCGCGCGCGAGCTGTCGATGTGGGACGAGCACAACACCCGGCTGGTGCGGCACGAGTGGTTCCGGCCGGGGCCGCTGCCCGACGTACCGTCCCTGGTGCTGACGGGGGAGCACGACACCCTCACTCCGCCCCGCCACGGACGGGAGATCGCCGGCCTGCTCCCGGACGTCCGCTTCACCACGGTGAAGGAGGCCGACCACCTCGCGCCGGTGGAACGGATGGCCGAGTTCGCCGAACTCCTCGCCCGCTTCTGCACCGGACGGGCACTCGACGACCTGGAGTTCTGCAACGCCGTGGAGAGCCTCGGACCGGCCCGGGCCGCTGCCCCGGCCGCCGCCGTCCGCCCCTGAACGCTGCCCTCCCGCCCCGCCAGTCGGCTCACCGCCGGTGCGCCCGCGCCACCGATGCGCCCGCCCTCCCGGCCCGCCCGAGAGGCCGCGGAACCGTGCCGCCGACCGCCCCCTGCGGGCCCCCGGACGGAGCAGGAGTCGCCGCGTAGCATGGGCGCCATGGAACAGCGCGTACTGGGCAGGACAGGCCGGAAGGTCTCCGTCGTCGGATTGGGCACGTGGCAGTTGGGCTCGGACTGGGGCGAGGTGGCCGAGGCGGATGCCCTCGACGTGCTCGACGCGGCCGTCGAGTCGGGCGTCACCCTCCTCGACACCGCGGACGTCTACGGGGACGGGCGGAGCGAGCAGACCATCGGCCGCTATCTCCGGGAACGCCCCGATGCGGGCGTCGTCGTGGCGACCAAGATGGGACGCCGGACCGAGCAGCTCCCCGAGAACTACAACCTGGCGAACTTCCGTGCCTGGAACGACCGTTCGCGGGCGAATCTGGGGGTCGACACCCTCGACCTCGTCCAGCTGCACTGCCCGCCGACCGCGGCGTACGCACGCGACGAGGTGTTCGACGGGCTGGACACCCTCGTGGCCGAGGGCAGGATCAGCGCTTACGGGGTGAGCGTGGAGACGTGCGCCGAGGCGTTGGCCGCCCTCGCGCGCCCCGGCATCGCGAGCGTGCAGATCATCCTGAACCCCTTCCGTCTCAAGCCGTTGGAAGAGGTCCTGCCTGCTGCGGCCGGCGCAGGTGTCGGCGTCATCGCCCGGGTGCCGCTCGCCTCGGGCCTGCTGTCCGGCAAGTACACCCGCGACACCGTCTTCGCCGCCGACGACCACCGGAACTTCAACCGCCGGGGGGAGGTGTTCGATCAGGGTGAGACCTTCTCCGGCGTCGACTTCACGACCGGGCTCGAAGCCGCCGTGGAGTTCGCCGCGTTGGCGCCCCGAGACGCGACGCCCGCCATGACGGCGCTGCGCTGGATCATCCAGCAGCCCGGGGTCAGCAGTGTGATCCCGGGTGCCCGCTCGGTCGGCCAGGCGCGGTCGAACGCCGCGGCGGCCGAACTGCCACCTCTGTCGCAGAGCGTCCTCGACGGCGTCCGGGACCTGTACGACCGCCGGTTCCGCGCCCAGGTGCACCACCGCTGGTGAGCGCGGTACCGGAGCGGCCTGGCCCCGCGGGCACGGGCCGGGCCGCCGCTCCGGATCACGGGGTCGTCACCTGCAGGTAGGATTCCCTTCCGGAGCGTGATTCCCGGCCCGACGGTGGACAGCGACTTCGACAAGCCCCATCCACCCGGCCGGGAGCACGCTCTTCCGCCCCTGGGGTTGAGTACCGGTGCTCATGTTCCGCGGCGTGGCCGGCGCAACGAGGGAGTGCATGCAGCCGAACGTTCGAGGAAGTGTGCTCAGTACCGTGGCCGCCGCCGTCGTCCCCGCGATCGCCCGGCTCACGGTCTCAGCCGACCGCGCGACGGATGCCGCCCTGCCGCCCGGCAGCATTCTGGCCGCCAACCACACCTCGCTGATCGACCCCGCGGTGGTGCTCGCCGCACTGCGCGGTTTCGGGGCCGAACCGGTCGTGCTCGCCACCGCCGGGCTGTGGCGGATACCGCTGCTCGGGCGGTTGCTCACCGCCGAGGGGTACGTCCCGGTGCGCCGTGGCACTACCGAGGCCGCGCGGTCCCTGGACGCCGCCGCTGCGGCACTCGCCGCCGGGCGGCTCGTGCTCCTCTACGGCGAGGGCGGTCTGCCGCGCCGCGCCGACGCCAAGGAGGCCCCGCCCGGCCCGTTCCGCAGCGGACTGGCCCGACTCGCCCGCCGCACCGGAGCCCCCGTGGTGCCCGTCGGGCAGGCCGGTGCCCGGCACGTCACCTCCGGTACGCGCGGCAAGCAGATCGGCGGGCTGCTCTCCGCCCCGGTGCGCCGTCCATGCCTCCATGTGCACCTGGGTACCCCGGTGGTGCTCGACGGCGACCTCGCGGAAGCGACGGCGCACGCCAGGGCGGCCGTCACGGTCGCCTGGTCGGTCGCCGCCGGCCGAGCGGCGGGTCCCCTCCCGGCCGGCTGACCGCCCGCGCCGCCCGTAGGGGCGCAGACACCTCCGCATCCGGACAACGTGGCCGCTCTCGACCGCGGCCCGCCCCGCTCGCCTCCCGCCGGTTCCGGCCGTCGCGCGTCCCGGCAGTTCGCGCTCCCTGCCGCCTGCCCGCATCGCCCGGCGGCACCGGACGAATTCCCGGCAGGCCCCTTGTCCCGGCCCCGGGAAGCTCATTGACATGACAGACACGTCATCGAATCGATTCGATGAATGCACCGGGCATCCGGACCGACCGCAAGGGAGCGGGCGTGGCAACGATCAGGGATGTGGCCCAGCGGGTCGGCGTGGCACCCAGCACCGTCTCCTATGCTTTCAACGGCTCGCGGAAGATCTCCGAGGAAACTCGCCGCGCCGTCAGGGAAGCCGTCGACGAACTCGGCTACCACCCGCGGGCCAGCGTCCGCTCGCTCCGCAGCGCCCAGACCCGCGTCCTGCCCCTCGCCGTACCGCGGATGGTCGGCGAGTACCGTGCCTCGGGCGGTGCCTTCGCCATCGACATCAGCGATGCCGCCCGGGCCCGCGGCGAGGACGACCCCCGGCTGCCCTGGGCGGACGTCGACCGGGAGGCGGCGGTCCGTCTCGCGCTGCGCCGCACGGTCGATGCCGCGGAGGTGTCCCCCGCCCTGGCCGCCCGCCGTCTGCTCGGCGACTGACCACCCCGCTGGCCGTGCCGCGCCGCCCCCGACCCGCTCCACCCTTCCTCGCTTCCGAGCGCGGTGCGGCGGCCCGCGGCGACGGTAGGATCGGCGCCCGGCCCGAATCGCCCGGCCCGAATCGCCCGGCCGGGGCCGCCGGGCGCCGCCCCTCCGCCGCGGCCAGGGGGCTCCGCCCCCGCTCGACCGACCGCCCGCCACCCGGAGCCGCCATGAGCACCCGCTACCGTCGGGACAACCGCGTCCTCGTGCGCTGCGACCTCTGCCCGGGACAGCCGGTCCTGCCCACCCCCTGCGAGATCGACACCCGGCGCTGCGTCCGCTGCCAGGGGGAGGGGCGGGTCCTGCCGGTCCCGCACCCCGAGGACCATCTCTGCGCCATGTGCCGGACCGAGTGTCCCGGGTGCGCCGCGCCCACCGGCGACCCCGAGGGCGGGCCGTGCCGCTCCTGCCGCGGTCAGTGCCGCTCCTGCCGGTCACCGCTGCCCGACCGGCGCCCTGCGGAGACCGTCCGCAAGGAGGCGCCGGTCAGGACCGACGCGACGGGACGTCGCTGGGCGCGGGTCTACCCGCCCCGCTCCCACCACCAGGACTTGTGCGAGGACTGCCGACACGCGGCCGGCGCCGCCGACCCGGTCCGCGCCGTCCTCGCGTCGCTGCCGGACAAGGTCGTCCGCGCCTGCGGCGGCTCCGCCCCGCCTGCCGTCGTCCGGACCATCCGCGCCGAACTCCGCCACCACACCGCCCCGCAGCTCGCCGGCCGCATCGAGCGCCGCTGGTGGAACGGCTGGGCCGACCGGCCGCTGCGCCGCGAGGAGGACGGCCCACAGGCGGCCTACCGGCCCGACGACGTGGCACTGTGGCTAGTCGCCCCCGGCGGCTGCCCAGCCCGGTGCGACGACGGCTGGGCTCCGGGCGACCCCGACCGGCGCTGCCCCCACTGCGCCGCCCCGCCCGGTGAGGCGATCGCCGGTCGCGCCGCGTCCGCCCCGGGCACCGACCGCACCGCAGCCCAGGCGATCGCCCACCGGCCGCCGATGCGGGAGTGCGAGGGCGGGGACGGCTCCTGCGGAGTCCCGGTCGCGGCTCCCCGCACCCGCTGCCCGAGTTGTGCGAACTGGCCCCGCTGCGCCTGCGGCAGCCGCTACGACCCGGACCTGGGCAGCGCCTGCGGGGTCTGCGGTCCCGGCCGTCCCGACCGCTGACCGCTCCGGCGGGCGGGGCGTGCCGCCGTCGAGGCGACGCGCGGCGTGCCGACCGTCCCATCGTCCGCCTCCGCGGGGGCCGGGCCACGGATCGGCCGCGGGCGGCGTCCGTCCGGATGCCGCCCGCATTCCTCCCGTGCTCCGCTCAGACCTTGCGCCAGCGGGCGAGGGCGAACGAGAACAGCCCGAACAGGCCCAACCCGACCGCGATGACCGCGAGCAGCCACGGGCCGACCGGTGTCTCCGCGAAGCTGCGCAGCGTGGCGTCCAGGCCCTTCGCCTCGTCGGGGTCGAAGTCCACCGCGGCGACCACGGCGAAGCAGCCCGCCGCGGCGAACACCGTGCCGCGGGCGACACCGCCGCTCACTCCGAGCACGTCCACGACCTGCCGCACGCGGTGGGACAACCGGGCCCGCTTCAGCTCCTCGTGGAACTTGCGCATCGCCGCGCTCACGCCGATGTAGCCGCCGACACCGGCCAGCACCAGCCCGCCGATACCCACCAGCCACTGGCCGCCGGGCATCTCCAGCAACCGGGCCGTGACGTCCTGCGACTGCTTGTCGCTGGAACCGCTGCCGGACTCGCCGGACGCGAACCGCAGCACCGAGTAGGCGATCAGGGTGTAGACGACCCCCCGGACCGCGGAGAGGGCCCGCTTCGACGGCTTGTTGCCGTCCGGCACCGCCGCCCCGAACAGGGCCTCGGAGAGACGCCACAGAGCCATACCCGCCAGCCCGACACCTACCGCCCAGACCAGGAACGAGCCGAACGGCCGCCCGGCGAGCTCCTGCAGAGCGCCACCGCGGTCCGCCTCCTGACCGCCGCCGCCGAACGCGATGCGGAAGGCGAGCAGGCCGATCAACAGGTAGATGGCCCCCCGGGCCGCGAGGCCCCAGCGCGCCGCCGCCTCCATCGCCGTTCCGTTCGCGGCCTGCCTCGCGCCGCGCTGCGCCTTGCGCTTGCCGGTGCTGATCGACCCCGTGCTCATTTGCTCTCTCCTCCTGATCGACGGCCCCGGTCGGGGCTTTGAGCGTGTGCCCGTCAACCGCGCCGGGAAACGGACGCTCCCGCGGCGGTCGCGTCCTCGCCCGCCGGAGAGGATTCGCCGGAGGAGAGGAGGAGAATAGGGCCGAAGGAGAGGACCGTCCCCCCCCCGTGGGACACGGCCCTCTCCGGACTCGGCGGGGCACGGGTGATCCGTCAGGACGCCCGTGTGCCGCTCACCTCACGGGAGCGGCGGGTAGGCGTTCGCCAGCAGCTCCTCGAACTGGGCCTGGAACCAGTGCCCCGAGACCGGCGCGTCGGGAAGTGCGCCGGAGGGGTTGTCCAGGTTGCGCGGGTTTCCCTGGTAGGTCGGGTCGCACATCCGGTCGAAGCCCTTGCCTTCGTCGTTCGGGATCTCCTCGCTCGAACCGTCCGACTCGCCGGGGGGCTTGATCCACGTGTAGGCGTCGATCCCCGGCGCGGGTGCGGCGGCGGGACGTTCCCCGAGCCCCGCTCCGCTCTGGTTGCACCAGTTCCCGAGGTGGATCCGCTGGTCCACCCGGCTGCCCTCGACGTACGCCTCCACACTGGTCTGCGGTCCGGGGCCGCTGGGCCGGTCCGCCCCGCCCCAGCCGTTCCGGGAGGTGTCGATGACCACCCCGACGTTCGCGTTGAAGCCGACCTGCACGGCCTCCTCACGGAACGCCTGCGAGAACGAGATCTCGTCCACGTACCGGTTCCAGTCCACCCACGAGGACTGGCGCACCGAGGTGCCGTTCACCGTGTCGTCGATGGAGAAGTGCGGCTCCCGCAGCGCTCCGTAGTTGGCGACGTTCGCCGCGAAGCCCGCCACGTCGTCCACGGTGGCTCCCGCGGTGTTGGCGGCCTCGTGCAGCAGTTCGGCGGTCGCCGTGAAGTTGTCGTCCCAACCGATCCAGCCGTGGTGGCCGATGTCGATGTAGTTGTAGACGTTGGGAATGGCACCCAGGGTCGCCAGGGCGTAGCCGACGCCCTCGACGTAGTTGCCGTTGGCGAGCATCACGTCGCACTCGGGAGTGGCCGTGGCCCGGCTTCCCACGTTCGTGATGAGGTTGGGCAGCGAGTCGATCTCGACCGTGTTCACGATCCGCAGACCGGCGTACTTCTCGTCGGAGAGGATCTCCGCGATCGGGTCGATGAACTCGTCGCGGTACCGGTCGATCTCCTCCGGCCCCAGCTCGCCGTTGGACGCGAGCGCCGAGCAGTCGCGGCCGGGCAGGTTGTACGTGACCATCTGCAGCACGTCGGCGTTCTGCTCCAGCGCCTCGTCCAGGTGGTCGCGCAGGCCCATGGTGTTCTCACCGGCGGAGCCCGAGTCGATCGCGGCGATCCGGTCCAGCCATACGGCTGTCGGCTCGTCGGCGACCGCCTCACCACCGTTCGCGGCGGCCTGGCGGGACCAGTCGGGGTTCACGTACAGCTTCGCGTCCTCATAGGGGTTGTCGACCCGGTCGGCGGGGTCCGTCGGGTCCGTCGGATCGGTGGGGTCCGTCGGCTCCTCCTCGTTGCAGGCGACGCCGTTGAGGGTGAACGCGCCCGGGTCGGTGTTCGTCCCGGAGTGCGTCGCCTGGAATCCGAAGGTCGCGGAGGCACCGCTGCCCAGCCCACCGCCCCACGAGGGGTTCGCGGCCGTGACGTGCGCACCGCTCTGCGCGACATCCGCGTTCCAGCCCTGCGTCACCTGCTGCGATCCGGCGAAGTCCCATTCCACCTGCCAGCCGTCGAGGGCCGTGCTGTTGTTGGTGACGGTGACCGAAGCCGTGAAGCCATCGCTCCACGCGTTCTGCACCTCGTACGTGACGGCGCAGGCCGGGGCGGCGGCCGAGGCGGCTCCGGAGAGCGCACCTCCGGTCGCCGCGGTGCCCAGCACCAGCGCGCCTGTCGCGAGTAATCCGATCGGGCGCCTGCGCGCCGCGGTTCTGCTTCCTGCCATGCGGGTTTCCTCCAGTTGGTCGGTGCCGGCTCCGTGCACGCCCTTTCAGGACCGGGCACGCACGGAGGTGGTGCGCCGCGCCGCTGTGACCGGCGCGGCAGTCGGTGGGGCCGGTGGTACGACCGGCCGGGTGGAGTGCTGCCGGACGCGGCGGTCCGTCACGGGCTGCGCGGGCCGGGGGGAGGGGCCTGCCCTGGCGGGCGGGAGGTGCGGGGCGCGCGAACGGCGCCGCCCCGGTGCAGCAGGCGGCACAGATTGCGGTGGTGCGCCGCCGGAAGATGTGGAGCGCGTGCGTGACACATGTGCATTGGAGCGACTCCTTGCTGTCCGATCCGCGCCGTCCCGGGCGCCCGACAGGTGGAACCGCTCCCACTGGTTCAGCAGAACGTAGCGGCAAGAATGCGTGACGGCCAGACGGCGGACAGAAATCGGGCCGCAAAATTATCGGTCAGGGCAGCATCGTGCCGGGCCCTTGACAGTGGACACGGGCGGCTCGACTATGGGAGCGCTCCCACTGGTTGCTCCACGGAACGGCTCCGTCGGCATTTTCTGGCTCTCCTGCCGGCCCGGCGCACCACGGGTCCGGCACCGCGGCCCTGGTGCCACTGCTCCGCGGTCGACCGGCCCGGCGCGCCCCGACGCTCGGGCCGGCGCACCCGTGCCAAGCGGCGGCAGCGCCCTGTGTCGATCAGCACCCTTTCCAGTTGTTCGGAAAGGAAGGAGTACTTTTGTCCCGGATGTCCGCGCCGGGGCTGTTCGGGACAACCCGGAACCCTTCCGGCTGCCCGCGGTGCTCGAACGCCCGGGGGCGGCCGGACCCTCGGCTCGCCGTACCGGGTCCCGGCAGCGGCACGGCGAGCTGTTCTGCCGGGAGAGTGAGCCGCGGGTCAACATCATTCCCGGGCGGCGGACTTGAGGTATCTTGGCAGCCCTCACCAGCACACGAGCAGGAGGCACGCCAGTGAGCGGAGCAGGCAGCGAGTCCGAATCCGCCGACGCACTCGACCTGGCCACCGGTCGGGCCCATGGTGCACGGATCTACGACTACATCCTCGGCGGCAAGGACAACTACGCCATCGACCGGGAGGCGGGCAACGCCTCGCTGCAGGTCTGGCCCTCGCTCCGGATCCACATGCATGCCAACCGGTCCTTCATGCACCGGGTGGCACGCTACCTGGTGTCCGAGAAGGGTATCCGCCACTTCCTCGACATCGGCACCGGCATCCCTACGCCCCCCAACCTCCACGAGGTGGTGCAGCAGATCGCGCCCGAGTCGCGGGTCGTGTACGTCGACAACGACCCGATTGTGCTCGCGCACGCGAGGGCGCTGATGGACAGCACGCCGGAGGGCCGGACGGCGTACATCCAGGCGGACATGCGGGATCCGGACAAGATCATCTCGGCTCCCGCGCTGCGGGAGACCCTCGACCTGAACGAGCCCGTCGGCCTCACCGTCATCGCGATGGTGCACTTCATCGAGGACAACGACGAGGCCTACCGCGTCGTTCGCAGCGTGGTCGACACGCTCCCGTCCGGAAGCTACGTCGCGTTGGCCGTGGCGACGGACGACTTCGCCCCGGAGATGCTGGCCCGTGTCCAGCAGGAGTACCGGGCGCGGGGGGAGACGCTCAAGTTCCGCACCAGGGAGCAGACCGAGCGGTTCTTCGACGGCCTGGAACTCGAGGAGCCCGGAGTGGTGCAGATCCACAAGTGGCACCCGGACCCGGTGGAGGTCGGGGAGACCGACGACGCCGACGTCGCCATGTACGGGGCCGTCGCCCGCAAGCCCTGAGACACCCCGCGGTGCCGGTCGGCGACGGAACCCGACGCCGACCGGACCACGCCGTCTTCCCGCGCCCTGTGTCGCCCCCTCGCGCACCACCGCGCGCCCAGTGTCCACCGCCTGTCCGGGGTTTGGCGGGGCTCATGCGGGTCACCCGGTTCCTGTGAGGGCCCGAAAGCCAACAAGGGCCCTGCATCCAACGGGTGTTGCACGAGAGCAGCACTTGGGAAGGGGGCCATGGTGTCCACTGTATGGATCGTTGTGGCGGTCCTCGTCGTGGTGGCGCTCGCCGCAGCCGCCGCGTGGTACGTCAACAACCGCGGCCGAACCGGAGGCCGGAAACTCAGCGAACGGTTCGGCCCCGAGTACGAGCGGACGCTCGCCCGGCACGACGGCGACGCGGAGGCGACCGAGCGCGAGCTGAACGAACGACTCCAACGACACGGTGACCTGCGACCGCGACCCCTGGAGCCCGCTGAGCGCGAGAAGTACCTTGCCACCTGGCAGGGTCTGCAGGAGCGCTTCGTGGACGTGCCGGGACAAGTCGTCGCCGAGGTCGACCAGCTAGTCGCGCGGCTCGCCGCAGACCGGGGATTCCCTGCGGCCGACCAGTACGACGAGCAGGTGGCGGCGCTCTCCGTCCACCACCCGCACCGCGTGGAGGGTTTCCGCCAGGTGCACCGCGCCGCACGCGGCGCCGAGGAGAGCGGAACCGAATCCCTGCGGGAGGCGATGGTCGGCGCCCGCGCTCTCTTCGACGAACTCGTGGCGGGCCGCTCCGGCGACGGCCACCGCCCCGCCGCCGACGACGTCCGGGGCAGTGCCCCCGCCGACAGCCGGGACAGTCAGCACGGTCCCTCACTGCGACCGAAGGGGAGCAGCACCTCATGACATACGACGAGAAGCGAGCAGACGGAGCCCGGGAACCCGATGCGACGGGGGAGCGCGGCCCGCTGCCTCCGGTGCGGGCCGGCGGAACGCGAGACGGAGCGGCGCGCGGCGGCGGAGTCCCGCGTCCCGGCGGCCCCGAGAGGACCGGGACCGACCGCGACCCGGGCGTCGGCAACCCGCTGCCCGGCGCGGGCAGCAGCCCTGCGGTCCCGCGCGACTCCGGTCGCCCGCCGGGGCCGCTTCGGGCCTCGTCGCCCGACACGGCTGCCTCCACGCCGGGCACACCGGCCCGCTCCGGAGGGCCGGACGGGACGGGGACGCCCGAGGGGCTCCTCGCCCACGGGGAGCGGGAGGAACTCGCCCGACGTCTTCAGCAGGCACTCAACGGGTTCGTCGACGAGCCCCGCCAGGCCGTCGAGGAGGCCGCCGGTGTCCTGGACGAGGCCACCGAGCACCTGACCCGGTCGCTGTCCGCCCACAGCAGGTCGCTGCGCGCGGACTGGGACGGGGCCGGCCGGTCCGACGGGGCGGGAACGGAAGACCTGCGGGTGGCGCTCCGCGCCTACCGCGAGGTCACGGAACGCCTTCTGCGGGTCTGACCGTCCGCTCGGACGAATGTCCTCAACGTGCCCGGCCGCGGCCGCAGCAGCCCTCGCGGCTCCTTCGACCGTGGCCGGGCACGCCCCGCACTCCGGTCCGCCTGCCGGGAACCGACCAGTGAACGGCTCTCCCACCAGCGCCGCTGCCCCAGTAGTGCGTCGAGTGGCGCCCGCCGCACGGCCAGCGCCCTTCCACAAGTGGAGTGAACGGTTCCCATGCATTCCGGTCAGAACCTCCGCCGGTCGTCGTCAGCGGCGTCGGCGCCACCACCCCGCTGGGCGGGGACGCCGCGTCCCCCTGGACGTCAATGCTCGCCGGACGTTCCGGCGCCGTCTCCCTCGGCCAGTACAGGGCCGCCGGACTGTCCGTGTGCAGGGCCGCGTCGGCGGCCGCGGGCCCGTCGGAGATCCTGCCGCCCCATCTCGACCGCCGACTGGACCGGGCCACCCGGTTCGCCCTGATCGCCGCACGGGAGGCGTGGGCCGACGCGGGCTTCACCGGCAGTGCTCGGGAGGCCGCCGACAGCGTCCCCGCCACAACTTCCCACACGCCCTGGCACGACGTCCTGCGCGAGCAGGGGGCCCGCAGGGTCTCCCCGCTGACGGTCCCGATGCTGATGCCGAACAGCCGCGCCGCCCCCGTCGGAATGGAGGTGGGCGCGGAGGCAGGCGTGCACACCGTCGTCAGCGCCTGCGCCTCCGGTGCAGAAGCCGTCGGCCACGGCATCGACATGATCCGCACCGGCCGGGCGGACGTCGTCGTGGCCGGTGGTACGGAGGCGGCGATCCTGCCGCTGAACCTCGCGGCCTTCGGCAACATGCTGGCGATGTATAAGCGGAACGACGACCCGCAGCGGGGGCCCGTCCGTACGACAGGGCCCGCGACGGCCTCGTGCTCGGAGAGGGAGCCGGCGTGGTGGTGCCCGAAGCCGACGAACACGCCGTCCGCCGGGGTGCCGCCGCCTACTGCGAGGCGATCGGCCAGGGACTCTCGTCCGACAGCCACCACATCGCCCAGCCGGAGCCGACCGGACGCCAAAACATCGCGGCGCTCGAACAGCTCCTCGCCGCTACCGGGACCGACCCCTCGTCGATCGTTCACCTCAACGCGCACGCCACGTCCACCCCGCAGGGCGACTCACCGAACTCAGGGCGATGGGGAAAGTACTGGGCAGCGGCCTCGACCGGATCGCCGTCTCGGCCACAAGTCGATGACCGGCCACCTGCTGGGCGGAGCGGGCGGCATCGAGACCGTCGCCACCGTCCTGCCCTGCACCACCGCCCCGCGCCGCCGACCATCAACATCACCGACCTCGACGACGAGGTCGACCCGTGACTCGTCTCGGACCAGCCCCGCGCCCTCCCCGACGGACCCGTCGTCCCGCTCAACAACTCCTTCGGCTTCGGCGGCCACAATGTGGTCCTGGCCTTCCGAGGAACGGACGGCTGAGGCAGCCCCCGCGACCGGCCGCCGGCTTCGTACGCGCTTGCGTAGGATGGCGCGATGCCTGACATGCGATCTTCCGGCCGTCTGCTCGCGGTCAGCGACCTGCACGCGGCGGTGGGCGAGAACAGGGGACTTGTCGCGGAACTGCGCCCCGAGACCCCCGACGACTGGCTGCTCGTCGCCGGTGACGTCGCCGAGCACGTCGCGGACATCGAGACGACCCTCTCGATGCTGTCCCACCGCTTCGCCCGTGTGGTCTGGGCGCCGGGCAACCACGAACTGTGGACCCACCCCGGCGACCCGGTGACGCTGCGGGGCGAGGCACGGTACCGCCACCTGGTGGAGATGTGCCGCGGCCTCGGCGTGGTCACTCCCGAGGACCCCTACCCTGTGTTCGACGGCGAGGGCGGCCCACTCGCGATCGCCCCGCTGTTCGTCCTCTACGACTACTCGTGGCTGCCTCAGGGCGCCACCACGAAGGCCCAGGGACTGGCCGTCGCGGACGCGGCGGGGCTGGCCTTCACCGACGAGTACCTGCTGCATCCGGACCCGTACCCCAGCCGCGAGGCCTGGTGCGCCGCCCGGGCGGCCGAGACCGAGCGGCGGCTGACCGCGGCCGACCCGGACGTCCCCCTGGTCCTGGTGAACCACTACCCGCTGGTCCGGGAGCCAACCAGGGTCCTGCACCACCCCCACCTGGCCATGTGGTGCGGCACCCGCCGTACCGAGGACTGGCACCGGCGCTTCCGCGTCGCCCAGGTGGTCTACGGTCATCTCCACATCCCGCGCCGGACCGTCCACGACGGAGTGCCCTTCCAGGAGGTGTCGGTGGGCTACCCCCGGGAGTGGCGCCGGCACGGGCACCCGCACGGCATCCTCCGCCGCATCGCCCCCCGGGAGCATGCCGCGTGAGCCCGACACTGCTCGCACCCCTGCTCCCCGAGCGGGCCGAGACCGCTGAGGCATTCGAGGACCCGCCCGAGGTCTTCCTCTTCCCCGAGGAGCGGGCCCACGTGGCGCGGGCCGTCGACAAGCGACGCCGTGAGTTCGCCACTGTCCGGCACTGCGCCCGGCGGGCACTGGCCGCCCTCGGTAGCCCGCGCGTGCCCCTGCTGCCCGGCCTCCGGGGCGCTCCCGGCTGGCCGGACGGCGTCGTCGGCTCGATGACGCACTGCACCGGGTACCGCGGCGCCGCCGTGGCCCGCGGTGCCGACATCCCCTCGTTCGGGATAGACGCCGAGCCGCACGGGCCGCTGCCCGAAGGCGTCCTCGAAGCGGTGGCCCGCCCCGCCGAGCAGCAACAGATCGCCGCGCTGGTCGCCCTGGACCCGTCCGTGCACTGGGATCGGCTGCTCTTCAGCGCCAAGGAGGCGGTCTACAAGACCTGGTATCCGCTGACCGGGGAGTGGCTCGACTTCGAGGAGGCCGAACTGGACCTGGTCCCGCACACGCGAATCTTCCGGGCCCGCCTCCTCAAGGCCGGCCGGGACCGCGAGGGCAGGACGCTGAGCGCGTTCGAGGGCCGCTGGCAGGTCACCCGCGGACTCGTCCTCACCGCCGCCGTGTACCGCCCCTGACGGCGCCCCTGGCCGCGGGAGGTACCAACTAGGTACCATGACGGGCATGCCGTCTCTCAACGTCACCTTCACCGACGAGGAGCTGGAGGCAGTCCGCGCCGCCGCGGCCGCCGAAGGCAAATCCCTCAAGCAGTACGTCCACGACCTGCCACTGCGCGAGCAGCAGCGCCGCCAGTTCGTCCGCCACGCCGTCTCCTGGGGCGAGAACCACCGGACCGAGTTCGACGAGGCCTTCCCCGACGAGACGCCGCCCGCCCGTCCGCAACCCGCCGCCCATCATCGGGGGGCCGACGCCGCCTGATGCTGCACATCGACATCCCCTGGCTGCTGGACGTCCAGGAGCAGGCCGTCCCCGAAGACGTCAGTGTCGCCGACTACTCCGCCCTCGTCGCCGCCGTGGCCCGCCACCGGACGCGCATCCCCCGTCCCACCACCGCCGAACCCGACTGCGCCTGGCGGGCCGCCGCGCTCCTGCACACCCTCGTACGACTCGAAGCGCTGCCGCACCGCAACTCGCTGTACGCCTGCCAGACCGCCGTCGCCTACATGCACGCCGCCGGCGAGGGCATCGACCCGCCCTACGGCGCGCTGGTGGAACTGGTCCGCGCCATCCAGGCCGGGAAGGCCACCGTCTACCAGGCCGCCGACCGCATCCGCACCTGGCGCATCTGACCGCCCCGCCCGCGAGTCACCCCCCGGGAACACCGGCCTCCGCCGCCTCCGGCTCGTCCACGACGTGATCGGGCCGGGTGATCGTGTACCGCACGAGGGCCGGCAGTCGGGCCCCCGCCGCCGGGGCTGTCCCGTCCGCGGGCACCCACAGCACGGACTCCAGCAGATCCGGAGGCTCGGCGAACCGGCAGCGCCGGCCGTCCCAGAGGAACGGGGACAGGTACCGGTTGACCGCGGTGAAGCGAGCCCCCGCGAGTTGCCTGGCCCGCGGCCGCAGGCCGCTCAGCACCCGGGGCGCACTGAGCCCGATGCCGTGCGAGGCGCCGCCGGACACGACCACCAGGTACCCCTCGGCCGAGGCGCGCCGCTGACGTGTACCGTAGCGCTCTCCCTTGGTCACCCGCCGCACACCGAGAACCCGGCTGCGGTACCCGGTGGCCCCCGGGTCGCCGAGCCAGAGCCGGGTCCCCATGCGCGGGCGGAACGCCGTACCGGGAAACCGTTCCCGGAGGAGCGCGAGTTCGTCCTCCGAGAGATGGCTGACGAACAGGGTGTCGAGCGGCAGCCGAGCCGCACGCAACCGACGCATCCAGGCGGTCACCTCGTCCGCCCCGCTCTCGCCGTTCGGCCGGCTCAACGGCAGGTGCACCGAGAACCCCGCGCACTCCCGCCCCCGCAGAAGCGCGCGGAGTTCCGGCAGATCCGCCTCCGCCAGTCCGTGCCGCCTCATCGAGGACATGAGCTTCACGACCACCCTGCCCCCGGCACGAGCCCTGACTCCGTCCAAAGACGAGACGGTCCGTACGACCCGGTCCGACAGCGGCGCCTCCGTCTCCGCCTCGCCCTCCCGCCAGGGCGTCAGCACCCAGAGATCACCCGCGTACGCGTCCTGGGCCACCGCGGCCTCGAACGCGGTACCGACCGCCAGCAGCCCCGGGCCGAGGGCCTCCGCCTCCCGCAGCAGCCGCGGCAGCCCGAACCCGTACCCGTTCCCCTTGCACACCGGCACGAGCCCCGGGAACCGCCGGAGCGTCTCCCTGTGGTGCTCCCGCCACCGCCGCGTATCGATACAGAGCGCGAGTGTCATGCCGGTGGTGCCCCCTGCTCGTTCCCCGTGGCCCTCACGGTCAGCAGCCACCGTACTGGGCCCGGGCCCCGCTGCGGACATCACGGCCCGACCGCTTCGCTCCGGAGGCGGCACCGGTCGCCGGGAGCGCGAAGGCCCCGACGCAGGGCGCTGGACCCCGCAAACGCCACCGCCTTGATCGACGCGATGACCGGTCTCGCCCGGTGGTGAGCTCCCATCGGCGTGCTCACCCGGGCGCCCGACTATGCCGCTCGCCTTGACCGCGACCACCGCCAGGGCCTGAGGACCGGCAGGAACACCGACAGTGCAGGGTGTCGAGGACGGCCCGTCCGATCAGGGCCTCGGCGCGAAGTGGGTATGACCGTTTTCTGATCATGGAGTGTCCAGGATTCACAGTGACCGGGTGGCGTGGCGGGCGTTTCGCCTGAGGGCGGCGGCGATGCCGTGGCGGCCGGCGAGGCGGACGGCCCCCGGCATCACGAATCTGTTGGATGCCGCATGCATAGCGGTGTTCGTGCCTGTGTGGGCCAAGGAGTCTGGCTACGGACCTGCCGCGATCGGACTGGTGTGGGTGGCCTTCAGCATCGCGGCGACGGTCGGTAGCCTTGCTGCGGCGGCGGTAGCACACCGGTTGCGGCGTCACCCGATGGATCCCCGCGAACCAGCCCACCGCATCGGAGCGATCGGGACCGGGAAGGCGACTGTCCCGACCATGCCGTTCCACATCGAACATCACCGACGGCAGGTCATGGGCCGAGCCGAGAGCTTCAGCGAGTGCGGTCAGAAGCACGACCTCGACCGGGCTGCTGTAGTCGCTTGGTGTCTCCCGCAACAGCGTTCGCGTGGCGGACGCCTCCAGACGCACCTCGACGCACTCGATATCCGCCACTGTGGTGGGGCCGTCCGGGATGTCCCGGGGAAGGGAGACCGGCTCACGCGCCGCGTCCTCCCTGCCGTCGGACGTGGCGGCCTCGCGAGGACGCGCGGCAGCGAGCGCGCTCGCCCACTGCGAGAAGACGAAGGAGTCTCCGGGCAGGCTGGGCCCACGTTCGGCAACGACGTTCGAGTATGCGACGTCCAGATCGCGCACGAACCTCGGCCAGGAGAAGGTGTCGACCGACAGGTGGTGGACGGTGATCAGGAGAAGACTCGGGCGTTCAGCGCTGGAGATCAGCGCAGCACGAATCACCCGTCCACTCTCGATGTCGAGCGAGCGCTGCAGCCGTGTGGCCGCTTCCTGGAGCTCATGGTCCGGATCGCGTCCTCATCGAGGTAGACCTCGGACAGCAGCTCGAACCCGGGCGGCGCCTCACCGACTTGCTGCTGCCACCCGTTCGCACTTTGCGTGAAGCGCAGCCGGAGCGCATCGTGGGCACTGACAAGCGCCTCGAGAGCGGTCTCCAGCGCGTAGACCTCAGGCTCGTCCTTCCACTCCAGGACGATGGACTGGTTGCTGTGGTCCTGGTCCACCAGCGCACGGTCGATGAACCACTGCTGTACCGGCGTCAGCGGCAGTGGCCCGCTGACGTCGACCGTAGTCTCGGCCACCGCGTCCGCCCGGACCACCAAGGACGCCAGGGCGTTGAGCGTCGGACAGCGGAACACGTCGGTGAGGCTCAGCTCGTAGCCCTGCTCTCGCAGCGCCGACGCGAGGCGAACCGTCGAGATCGAGTCGCCGCCGAGCTCGAAGAAGTTCGCGTCGGGGTCCACCGTGCTCACACCCAGGACGGACTTCCACGCCTCGCGCAGCACGTCCTCCACGGCTCCCGCACCCGGGTCGTCGGCGGTCGGATCGGGCTCGGGATTCTGTTCGGCCTCCTGCTGTGCCAGTGCGGAGCGGTCGACTGCCCGGGTGCCGCCGGAGCGCCGACTCGACCTCGCCCGGTTCCACGCGGGTAGCCGCGAATCTTCAGCTGACGGTCCGACCTGCCCAGGAAGACCGCGTTGCCCTGGTCGTCCCAGGTCGCCCGGTCGCCAGTGCGGTACATCCGAGCCCCAGGCTCAGTGGTGTAGGGGTCGGGAAGGAACTTCTCGCCGCTCAGTGCTGGTCGGCCCAGGTAGCCACGGGCACAGCACACCCCGCCGATGAAAATCTCCCCCTCCGCGCCCGCCGGGATCGGCTGGAGGTCGTCGTCCAGGATGTACATTGAGGTGTTTTCGACGGGCTTGCCGATCGGGATGGTCTCCCCTGGCTCAGTCCGCGCTCTCGGACAGTGACTGCAAGAGCGCGTGTGTTTTTCCCAGCACCTCCAGTGCTGCGTTCTTCTGGTCCATCTCCGTGCGCAGCCGCTCGTTCTCCCGCCGCAGCTTGGCGTTCTCGGCCTCGGCCGGGTGCTTCCTGGGACGGGCAGGGCTGGTGCGGTGGTCTGCCAGCTGCGCGAGCGCGCCAGTGTCGCGGGCAGCGCGCCACTCAATCAGGTGCGAGTGGTACAGGCGCTCGCGGCGCAGGATGGCGCCCTTCTCGCCGGCCGGGGCGGCGTCGTACTCGGCGACGATCCGCAGCTTGTACTCGGCGGTGAAGGTGCGGCGCTTCGGCTTCGGAGCCGGATCGGGGCCACTGGTGCTGGTGCTGGTCATACGGGTGGTTCTCCTGCTCGTGCGTCCACTCAGGCTAACTGATCACGCCAGAGTGTCTCACTCAACGATGTCAGGGAGGGCCCTGAGCTGGTGCGCGTTCGTGTGAGTCAGCCACCAATCCAGCCAGAACACCCCAACAGACACCCCCGAAAGCATGTACGCGATCCGTACGGTGTGCGTACGCGATCCTTACGGTTTATGGGGTAGGGTGTGGGTCAGGAGGTGTTCCATGTCCGAACTGTTCGACGCGGTCGACGCGCTGGTCGCGTCCCGCTCTCCGCTGCCGCCGGCGGAGGAGCGCAAGCGGCTGCGGGTCGCGCACGGCCTGACGCTGGACGAAGTGGCCACCGCGCTCGCGGTGCGCCGGGCCACGGTCAGCGGCTGGGAGTCCAGCAAGAAGCCGACCGAGCCCCGGGGCCCGGAGCGTGAGGCGTACGCGCGGCTGCTGGCGCAACTCGCGGAGCTCTATCCCGCCTCGGCCGACGCTGCGGTGCCGGCCACGTTCACCGGCGCGCCCGCCCCGGCGGAAGCGCGGACTCTGTCCACCGGCCCGGCGCCCGAGGCTGCGGCCATGACGGCAACCGAGAACACCCAGACCCCTGCCCCTGCTCCCGGCGCCGCTGCTCCGGCGGCTGCGTCACGTCCGGCGCGCGCCACCAGGCCGTTGTCGACGTCGCGCCGTCCGGGCGCGCGGAAGGCGGCCCCGGCCGGAACCCCGGCGGGTGGCACCGACCCGCGGTTCGAGAACGGCCCGCTCGCGGTCGTCGACGTCGAGGACGGGCAGGTGCTCGCGTACTGCACCGGCGGCCTGGTCCTGGACGTGCCCGCCAAGAGCATCCCGGCCCTGGTGGAGTGGACGCTCAAGGAGGCGAAGCTCGGGCAGCCGAAGCTGTCCGGTCCGGGCAAGGACGCCGATCCGCTGCTCGTGCTCACCGAGGCCGCGCTGGAGCGCTACGGCCTCCCCGTCACGCTCACGGAGGAGGAGAAGCACGCCGGACGTCTGCCCGAGGGCCACAAGGTCGTCAAGCAGCTGGCTCGCGCGGAGTGGAAGCTGACAAAGAGGGGTTTCGGCCCGTGGGCGAGGATCTACCGCCCCGCGACCGGTTCGGAGCGGGCCTGCGTACAGCTGTGCATCCCCTCCTGGAACGCGCTCGACACCCGGCACTGGGGCGAGGCCGGGCAGCTTCCGCCGGCCGAACTCGCCCGCGTCCTGAGCGTCTACGCCTCGCGGGTGATGACGCCGCGTGGATCGACCGCCGTGACCGGCCTGGAGCTGATGACCGCCCTGCACCCGGCGACCCGGGCCACCGCGCCCGACGAGAACGGCAAGCGCACCGGCGAGCACAACCCCGGCTCGCTGGGCAAGGACGCCATCGACCCGATGAACTGGCCGCCGTGCGAGGTCCCCGACGGCCACCCGGCCCTCAAGGACCTGCCCCGGTTCCACGTGCGCGGCCCGGCGGAGAAACTGTTCGAGGAGGCCTACGACTGGGCGCGGCCGATGACCGATGCCGAGTGCACCGTGCGCCATCTGGTCGGCCTGGACGTCAACATGGCCTTCGCCGCCGGCGCGAACGGCCTGAACGTCGGCCTCGGCGAGGCGACGCACGTCACGAACCCGGGCTTCGCCCCGAAGCTCCCGGGGAGCTGGCTGGTCGACCTGTCCCACGTCGACCTGTCCCGCGTGAAGGTCGGCAAGGAGCGGGTGGAGCTGGACGGCAGCCTGCTGCCGTCCCCGTTCACGCCGAAGGGCGCGCGACCGGAAGGGCCGGCCTGGTACGCGACGCCCACCGTCGCCTACGCGGTGGAGCTCGGCTACGACGTCGCGCCGATCGAGGCGTGGGTCCGGTACGACAACGGCCGCTACCTGGACGGCTGGTACAACCGGCTCCGTGACGCCTACCTCGCCACGATGGCCGACCTCGGCGTCGCCGCCGACCTCGCCCCGGCCGACTTCCTTACCGCAATGGACGGCTACAAGGAACGCGACCCCGAGTTGGCGATCGTCACCACGGCGATCAAGGCGACGGTCAAGGGCGGCATCGGCAAGCTACGCGAGCGCCCCCGCGGTGAAGGGTGGCGGCCCGGCGAGCCGTGGCGCGCCCTGTCCCGCCCGACCTGGCGGCCCGACATCCGCGCGGCCGTCATCTCCCGCACCCGCATCAACCTCCACCGCAAGATCGTCAAGCACGCGGCGTTCACCGGGCAGTACCCGATCGCGATCCTCTCCGACTGCGTCGTCTACGCCGCCAACGGCACCAGCCCGCTGGACTTCCTGCCCTACCGGGAGGGCAAGCCGCTGCCCGGCGGCTTCAAACTCGGCATCAGTCCCGGCCTGGTCAAGCACGAAGGCACCCAGGAAGTCCTGTGGGGCGAGGAAGTCCGCGACCGGTTCACCGCCCCCGAGCTCAACCTCGCCCGGTACATCAAGGACGGCACCGTCACCGACATCGACAACGGAGAGTAGGAGAAGGCCACGATGAGCCTGATCGGGGACGGCCTGGAGAAGGCGGCGCAGAAGGCGTTCACCCGCCCGGCGCCCAAGAACGCGGGCCCGCAGATGCGGTACCTGGTCAAGCAGCTGGGCGGCACCAAGGCCGTCGCCCAGATACTGCGAGTCTCCCAGCGCACCGTCGAGCGGTACGTGAAGGACCAGATCAAAAAGCCCCGCCCGGACCTCGCCGCCCGCCTGGAGCGCGAGGTCAAGAAGAGATGGCAGCCGCAGATCCGGGCCAAGGCCAAGGCCAAGGCAGCATCGACGGGAGGCATCGTCATCGACACCCGGGCCCGCATGGGCTACGCCGCGCCGATCGGGTCGACGGATGAGAACCGCATCCGGCACCTGACCGTCGCCCTGCCCCCGCAGTACGCAGCCCGCCTCTTCGAAGCCCAGGAAGCCGGCGCCAGCGACGCCCGACTGCAGGAGATCGCGGCCGAAGCGCTCAAGGAGGTCTACTTCCAAGACAGCGGCCGCCGCGCCGGAAGCCTGGACGAGGTCCGGTTCACCGACATCGAACACCTCGAGTTCGACCTGTAGCAGCCGCACCCCGAACAGCCCGTGAGCCCCGGACCGACGCGGTCCGGGGCTCACGGGCTGTTCGGGGTGCGGCTCAAGGGACGCGAGCCGTCGCAGCTCAAACGGCCTGGCCGACACGGCCGAGCCGCTCCTGCGTGTAGGCGAAGAGGAGGTTGACGTACTGGCGAAACAGCTCGCGGTCCGCGCAGCACACCGTGGCCAGTGAGAGCTCCCCGCCCTGGGTGGTCGCGTAGCGCCCCTGGTCGCCCCTCGGGTCGCGGGTATACAAGTCCCGGATGAATTCGACGACCAGGCGTCGGTCGTCTTCCGCGGCGAACAGGTCATCGCCGCGCTCCTCCAGCCGCTTCAGCAGCGTGCCGAGGTCATGCCTGTCCTTGTGTCCGGGGCCGACGAGCGCCTTCAGCGAAAGCTCGGCCAGCTGCCGGGCGAGGAAGAAGGCCGGCTGCGGGACCCCGGCGTCGATCAACGCGATGGCGCCTTCGTAGAACGCGCCGATCGTCTCCTCGGACGCGTTCGCGCAGTGCGCGCGGGACAGGCACATTGCATCGGGCCACTCGTGGTCCGTGTCCATGTCGCCGAACGGGCTCACGTAGATCATGCCTGGCATTGTGCACGACAGCCCGCCCGTACGAGACCCGATTCCCCCGTCCGTGACTGCCGTTGCCGCCCTCGCGCGCCTGGACGCCGGCACGCCGACGCCCGGCACGACCTGCGCGGGCACCGGACTCCATCCACAGGTTCCCCGTGGCCGACTGGTCGGCATGAGCGATGACGAGGAGCAGCAGCCGGTCCCGAGCCGCGGCAAGGTCCTGGGGTCCCTCGCGCGGGCGGAGCGAGGGCAGGGGCTGTCGAAAAATAATTCCTCTGTTTCTTGGGGGATTACGGGGGTGTGAGGTCGTGCCCGGCGATCTCGGCGAGCTGCTGTGCCGTGGTCACAGTGAGGGGGCCGATCGGCACGGCGTGATCGAGCGCGTCCAGGACGGGGCGGCGTCGCGGAGAGTCGCGCCGATTCTGTTCTTGGTCAGGCCGGTGGCCTCGGCGAGCCTCGCGTGTGTCATGGACCAGCGCATCTTGAGGACGGCGATGACGAGGTGGTCGGCGGCGGAAAGGCGTCGGCCACCGGCTCCGGGTCCGCCGTCGGGGCGGGGATGCTCACAGCCGCGTGTGCGGTTGACTTCGACGGGGTGAGAGCGACATCGTGCCCGACCTCTCCGGAGGTGCGGATCCGGTGGCAGTGAGGTGTTGAGCTGTTCGAGTTCTCGGGCCGAGTAACCGTGAAAGTCCAGCGGCAGGACATAAGCTTCCAGCAAGGGGTCCTGACTGCCGGACCATGCCAGGGCGGAGTCCTCGTCGAGGACCCACTGCAGGTCCACGGGCTGCGTCAGCTTCGTGAACGCCAGGGCGGAGGTTGCCGACTCCAACTCCCGTAGTCTCGCCGCGACTTTGATCTGTAACTGCTGGGTGGTGTCGAAAGTGTCGCGGAACACGCCGGTGGCGTAGGCCTCGACCGTCCGGACGAACGCGTGCTGCGCGGGCTCGAACCTCGCCCCGCTCTTGCGGTACACCAGCCGTGGCATGCCACTGGGCGACGACGGTCACCCACTCGTCGTGCGTCGCCGACTGCCCGAGTAATTGTCAAGACCTGTGGACGGGGGCCGCGCCGACCCAGCGGTGGTAGGCGTCTACGTCGACGTTGCTGCCGCACACGATGGTGACGACGTGTCGGCTGGCGAAGTGGTCACGGTCTTCGAGGATCGCCGCGATGCCGAGCGCGGCCGAAGGTTCGACGACGAGGCCGGCGTGGTCGAGGAGCATCCGCATACCGGCGATGATCGACGCCTCCTGGACCAGGATGGCGTCGTCAGCGACCAGGAGGAGGTCGTCCAGGACAGCCGGGATGGGACGCCGGCCGGCGACGCCGTCAGCGATGGTGTTGGTCGAGTCGGTGGTGACGACACGTCGTTGGCGCCACGAGTGTGTCAGCGCCGGTGCGCCCAGCGGCTGGACGCAGATCACTTCGACTTCGGGTGCCAAGGCCTTCACCACATTACCCACGCCGGTGGCCAGCGCCCCACCACCGAGAGCAATCAGGACGGTGTCGAACGATCGTGCGGTGTCCACCAATTCCAGGCCGATGGTCGCCGCGCCCTCGCAGGTCTCGATGTCCAGGCTGTCTTCGACCAGCCGGATGCCGTCGTACCGTGCGATGGCCGCCGCCCGCTCGCGAGCCATCTCGTGGTCGCCGTCCACCAGCTCCAATTTGGCGTCCAATGCGCGGATGCGATCAAGCTTGGCCCGAGCCGCGAAGCGGGACGCCACGACGGTCACGTCGAGCCCCCGGCCGCGACCGGACCACGCGAGGGCTTGGCCAAGGTTGCCCGCGCTCGCGCACACCGCGGCTCTCGACGCATTGTCGGCCAGCAGGCTCGCGACTACCTCGGTGCCGCGGGCCTTGAAGCTGCGGACCGGGTTCGCCGTTTCGAGCTTGATGCTCACCGTGCACCCGAGGCCGGGCTCCAGCGCCTCGCAGCGGTACAGCGGAGTGTCGAGAAAGACCGGGTCGATTGCCCGGCGAGCCGCCCGGATCCGAGCAGTGTCGAGACGTGTCTCCTGCACGACACAGCAGCGTAGCGCCACCGGCGCTGGTTCCATGAGTAACTGTCAGGAGTTGCAGGGCGGTTGAGGTGTGTCACGCTGCGGCGGGTTCCTCGGGGTGTTCGACGAGGTGACCGTTCTTGAAGCGGGCGCCGTTGCGGACGAGGGCGACGAGGTGGGGCGCGGTGATCGCGCGCCAGCGGGCCTGGGCGGACTCGACGAGCTTGAACACCATCGCCAGGGCCGCGGCCGGGCTGCCGGACCCGCGGGTGACCTTGGTCCTCAATTTCACGGTGCTGAAAGTGGACTCGATGGGATTTGTCGTGCGCAGGTGCACCCAGTGCTCGGCGGGGAAGTCGTAGAACGCGAGGAGCTCGTCGGCCTCGTCGGTGATCTTCTTGGTCGCTTTCGGCCACTTCGCTGCGTAGGCGCGTTCGAAGTCCTTGATCGCCTTCTCGGCGTGGTCGCGGTCCTCGGCGTTGTAGATCTCCTGCAGGGCCTTCTTCGCGCCGGGCTGAGCCGACTTCGGTAGCGCGTTCATGACATTGCGGATCTTGTGAACCCAGCACCTCTGGTGCCTGGCCTGCGGAAACACCTCTGCGAGGGCCCTCCACAGGCCCATCGCACCGTCGCCGACGACGAGTTCGGGATCGCGCATGCCGCGTCGGCGGCAGTCACGCAGCAGATCCGCCCACGGCTCGGTCGATTCACGCAGCCCCTCCGCCAGCGCGATGAGTTCCTTGCGGCCGTCGGGGCGCACGCCCATGAGGACCAGGACGCAGGAGTGGGCCTGGCCGAGGCGGATCTTGGGGTGGACGCCGTCGGCCCACACGTAGACGTAGTCGGAATCCGACAGGTCGCGGGCGTGGAAGGCGGTGTGGTCGTCGCTCCATTGCTTCGTCAGTCGGGTCACCGTCGCCGGCGAGAGGCCGGCCGAGGAGCCCAGGAACTGCTCCATCGCGGGCACGAAGTCCCCGGAGGACAGTCCGTGGAGGTAGAGCAGGGGCAGGACCTCGCTGATCTTCGGGGACTTGCGGCGCCACGGTGCGAGGATCTTCGAGGAGAACCGCTTGCGCTCACCGGTCTCCACATCGACGCGCTTGTCGTTCACGCGGGGCGCCTTCACCGCGAGGGGCCCGGCGGCGGTGGTCACCGTCCGTTCGCGATGATGGCCGTTGCGGACCACCAGACGACGGCCGACCTCGTCCCGCTCACCAGCCAACTCGGCTATGTACTGGTTGACTTCGGCCTCCAGGGCCGCGGCGAGCATCCGCCGGGCACCCTCGCGGACGATGTCGTCCATCAGGGATCCGGTCTCGGTGGTTCCGTCGTTGTTGACTACGCTGAGCATGGGCGTGCCTTCCCAACCCGCGGGTCTACGCGGTGACCATCAATCGATCACTCGGGAAGGTACGCCCTCCGCGTTCCGCGAGGCACCCCTCCCGAGACCGATCCACAGGTCTTGAGCATTGCTCACGACGCTGCCCCCCCGCCCCACGACCCGACCGTTGCTCCACCGTGGCGTAACCACCTTGCCGACACGGTCGAAGTAGGCGCTGGCCGGAGCGGTGGTCTGCAAGGTACCGATGTCCGGGTCGATGCCGGTCGCAACCTGGCCCAGGCCGAGCGCGGGGATTCCGTGTAGATCAGCCGTCCGTTGTCATTGACATGATCGCTTAGCCGGGCCCCTTCCGCCAGGATCTCCGCCTGACTGACCACGTGGTCGTCGATACGGAACCGCTCCTGCCTGGACTCCTTGTCACGCCGCGGCTCCCATCGGACCCTCTCCACGAGTGATCAGCCCAGCCTCAGCCAGGCGTGAGCGACGGCACAAGACCGTTCCCTCCCTGACATCGTTGGGCGAGACGTTCCGGCGTGATCGTGCCGGACATGCCGGGCTACGGCTACTCCGAGATCCCCACCGGCACGCTGCTCAGCTCCCTCGACGTGGCGGAATTGTGGGCCCGGTTGGTGACCCGGCTCGGCTACGGCTCGTTCGCCGCGGCAGGTGGGGACATGGGGAGCCATGTCAGCCGCTACCTCGCACTGGAGAATCCCGACCGCGTCGTGGGCGTCCACCGCACGGACGGGGGACTGCCCGTGTTCAGCGGCGACGTCTCCGAGCTGACGCCGCAGGAGAGGGCCTGGTTCGAAGGTGCCGGAACATGGGGGGGCGCGCGAGGGTGCCTACGGCGCGATGCACCGCACCAAGCCGCAGACGGCGGCGTTCGGTCTCACCGACTCGCCGGTGGGGCTGGCCGCGTGGATCGTCGAGAAGCTGCGGGCCTGGAGCGACGGCGACGGCGACATCGAGAGTGTCTACACCAAGGACGAGATCCTCCCGAACGTCACCCTGTACTGGCTGACGGGCACGATCGGATCCTCGATGCGCATGTACCACGCGAACGCCGCGATCGACCCGGCACAGCTCACCCGCTACGTCGAGACCCCCTCCGGATTCTCGATCTTCCAGGGCGACACAGTCCGACCGCCCAGGCAGTGGTTGCAGCGAACGACGAACCTCACCCATCTGAGCGAGCCCGACCGCGGCGGCCACTTCGCCCCCTTCGAACAGCCCCAGCGCTACGCGGAGGAACTGCGCGCCTTCTTCCGCCCTCTGCGGTCCTGAGCGCACGACCCGGCGCCCCTCACCGCTCGCCCCCGGCATGCGCACGACCGGTTCGGGGACGAGACGGTGAGTGACGTCCGACGCCTCGCGCAGGGACGACGGTGACGGTGCCCGGCCGGGTCCCTCGCGGTGGTTCGGCGCGACCCGGCCTCTTGACCTGGCCGGACTTCATCCGGCTGCGTGGGTCCGTCAGGTCTCGGCGGCGTACCGCGTGAACCACTCCCTGGCCGGTCGGTCCTCGGGAACGGAGTGGTACAGCTCTGCGAAGACGGATGCCAGGGCACGGTCAGCTGCTTGCCAGTGGTCCACGGCACCGCCGGTTTCGTCCTCCGGTAGGAGTCGAGCGGTCGTGCGCAGCACCACGCCGAGCGCGTCGACCGCGCCGAGGAGCCGTGCGGTGACATCGTGGGCAGGGCCCGTTTCGAGCGGGTGGTCCGCGACTGTCCTGGCGAGCCCCCAGCAGGCGTGTGCCGCTTCCTCCGCCGCGGAGACAGCGGGGTGGACGGTTCCGGCGGGGGCGGGGGGCACCTCTGAGGGAGGGCGGGACACGGGTCACACGCCTGGCTGCACGGCGAGCGCCCGAGGATCCGAGCTCGCCTCGTCCCTCGCGAGAAGGCCCCGGTCGTGAGGGTGGATGAGGCGGAAGACTATACCGGCCGCCGTTCCGCCCGCGAGATTCGCCAGCAGGTAGACCCACAGAGTGGACCAGTCGAAGAGCCCCGCGAGAGCTCCGCCCAGGGCCACGGCCGGGTTGAACACGGCACCGGATATCCCGCCGACCGTCACCGCGCCCGCCAGAACGGTGAAGCCGATGGCCAGCCCGTAGAACGAGTTGTCGGGGTGGCTGGAGCTGGTCGCGACATTGAGGACCACATGGGCCAGTGCGAAGGCGAACAGCGCTTCGACCACCAGGGCCGCGGTCAGTTGACGACCCGAGAGCGACAGGTGCTGCGTGGACCCCGTGGCCGCCGACCACCGGGCGAGAGGCCCGGCCGCCAGGGCGGCCAGCACCTGGACGCAGACGTAGCCCGCCGCGGTCGCGACGCTGATCCGACCGCGGACGAGCACCGCCAGGGTGACTGCGGGATTGTAGTGCGCACCGGAGACATGTCCGCCTGCATAGACCATGACCATCAGGATCGCTCCGACGGCCAGCGGGGCTAACGGTGCTGCGGAGAGCACCGCCGTGCCCACGGTGAGGACGAGAAAGAAGGTACCGATGAATTCGACTGCGTAACTGCGCAAGGGGGCTCCTGTGGAGAGAATTCGCCTGCTGATTCGGCGGCCCCGTTCCGTCCCGGTCGCACGCGTGCAGGGGCACGGCGTGACCCCGAGTGCGGGAACGTGTCCGCAGTGCGAAAGTAGTCACCTCCGACCGGGAGCCCCAGAGGCGTTCGCCTTACAGAAGCATGACGTCGATCAGCACCGGTGACCCGTGGACCCTCCGCGGTTACGGCAAGGGATCTCCCACGCGAACACCTGCCCGCCGGAGTGGCAGGGCTTCGGCGTAGTTCGATGACGTCCGGTTGCTGACGTCTTACCGGGTTGGGTGGGGTCCGGTACGAAGCAGGAACGGACGTCCGTGATCATGGAGTTCTCTGCGCTCTGTGATCCTGGGAAGCCCGTGCCTGCTGACGCATCATCTCTGATATCGCCCGCGTTTGACCAGCTCAGCCCTCATCCTCCGGCTCTGGGCCGGGACGTGCCCGGCCTGCTGGAGCGGCTGGCGGCGGTCCCGGATCCACGCGATCCGCGAGGAGTACGCCATCCATTGGTGGCGGTGCTCGCGCTGACCGCCTGCGCGGTCCTGGCCGGGGCGAAGTCACTGCTCGCGGTGAGTGAATGGGTAGCAGACGCCCCACCGGCCGTGCT
>NZ_AUKR01000024.1:0-69729 GCF_000424845.1 Streptomyces sp. TAA040
CACCCACCCCCGGACGGGGTATCAACATATCTGGCGTTGACTTTTGGCACGCTGTTGAGTTCTCAAAGAACGGACGCTTCCTTCGAAACCCTCCCAGGCTCCTCCGGGCGCTTCCCTTCGGTGTGTCCCCGACTCTATCAGAGTGTTTCCCCCGACCGTTCCCGGCCGAATTTTCCACATCCAACCCTCTGTCGGAGCAGAGGCCGCCCTCGTCACACCACACATTCACCGGCGATTTCGAACCTGTGACCGTGTGGCGCGCCTTCCGGCGTGTCCACCACTTTACCGCCGATTCCCGCCGACTCAAAATCGAGCCATTCGCATATCTTCCGGGCACGCCGAAAAGACCCCGAACGGGAGACAAGCTTCAGAAATGGACGCCACCGCAAGTGGCAGAAGTGGCCGCCGACGCAGCCTCACGGCCACGCGACAACCCGAAGAACACTACGGAGCCGTAGCTCCTGTGTCAACTCCGATCCCCGGACACGGGGTCGAGGTGGGCCGCGACGCGGTCGAGCAACCTGGTGAGCAGGTCCCCCAGCAGCGCGCGGTCGTCCCCGGACAGGTCCTGGAGGAGGTACTCCTCGAAGGAGGAGGCCTGGCGCATCGCCTGCAACCACTTCTCCCGACCCTCGTCGGTGAGGCCGATGACGACGCGTACCCGGTTCTCCTCGTCGCGCTCCCGGGTGACGAGTCCGTCGGTCACCATGCGGTCGACGCGGTGGGTCATGGCGGCCGGCGTCAGGCCGAGGCGCTTGGCGATCGTCCCCGGCCAGAGCTGGTAGGGCTTGCCGGCCATGACGAGCTCCTTGAGCACCTCCCACTCGGAGCTGCTCAGGCCCAGCGTCGCCAGTTGTCGCCCGTAGGCGACGCCCATGCGCCGGTCGAGCCGGCTCAGTGCGTTGACCACCCGCTCCACCTGCGGGTCCAGGTCCCGGTACTCGCGCTGGTAGATGGCGATCTGCTCGTCCAGGGACGGCTGCCGGTTAGACATGCACGGAGTATGCCACGCCTACTCGCCGACATCGAAGACTTTCACTGCATACTCTTTAGATTCGAAGTCCTCATGTCTCAGGAGTAGCTCCGCCGGCTCCGAGCGGGGAGGGCTCGGACCGTCCCCTCCACCTCGGTCCGACTACCTCGATCCTAGGAAGGTGAGCGTGACCACCGCGACGGGCACGACGTTGCGCCGGATCCAGCTCGGCAACGCGCTGAGTGCGTTCGGCAGCGGCTTCACCGTGCCGTACCTCTTCTTCTACGTCTTCCGAGTGCGGGAACTCGGCCCGGGCACGGCGGGCGTCGTGCTCGCCGTCTTCGCCGTCGAGTCGGCGATGTTCCTGGTGCTGGGCGCCGTCCTGACCACCGTGCGGCTGCCGCGGTCGCCCGGGGTGGTCGAGCCGATACCGGCGGACTCCCGGCAGCCGACCGCCGGATGGCGCGCTCTCGTCTCCGACCGTGCCATGGTCCTGCAGGCCGCCCCGGCCCCTCAGGCCGGCTTCTTGGGGAGCGCGAACTCGCACCACACCGCTTTCCCTCCCCCCGGGGTTCGCCGGGAACCCCAGCAAGAGGCGATGGTGGCCACGATCGAGATGCCGCGCCCCGACTCGTCCACCGGCTCGGCACGGCGGCGCCGAGGCAGGTGCTCGTCGCCGTCCGTCACCTCGATGATCAGACGACGGTCGGTGCGTCGCAGTCGGAGCCGCATGGGCGGAATACCGTGCTGGAGCGAGTTGGCGACGAGTTCACTCGCCGCCAGTACACCGAGGTCGTGGAGTTCGCGAGGGAAGCGCCAGGAGGTGAGGACGCCGGAGGCGAAGGCCCGGGCGCGGGGGGCTGCTTCGACGCCGCCGAGCAGGTCCAGAGCGGCGTTGTGGAAAAGCTCGGCGTCGTGGCCGGTCCGCGCGGGATACTGCGTGACGAGGACCGCGACGTCGTCGTCGTGGGCGGCGGTGATGCCCAGCGCTCGCTGCAGCCGGTCGCAGATGATGTCCGGCGGGCCGACGGCCCCCGCGAACGCGTTCTCCAGGGTTGCCACGCCCTCGTCGATGTCGGCGTCGCGACGCTCGACGAGGCCGTCGGTGTAGAGGACGGCGGTGGCGCCCTCCCCGAACGGGATCGTCCCGGAGGTGTGCGTCCAACCGCCGGTGCCGAGCGGCGGCCCGGTGGGCTCGTCGGCGCGGTGGACCGTGCCCTCCGCGTCCCGGACCAGGATCGGGAGGTGCCCGGCGGAGGAGTAGATCAGCCTGCCCTCGTTCGGGTCGTGCACCGCGTAGACGCAGGTGGCGATCTGACTGGCGTCGATCTCCGCAGCGAGGCCGTCGAGGAGTTGCAGCACTTCGTGCGGGGGCAGATCGAGCCGAGCGTAGGCCCGAACCGCCGTGCGCAGCTGGCCCATGACGGCCGCAGCACGGAGCCCGCGGCCCATCACGTCGCCGATCACCAGCGCGGTACGGCCGGCGCCCAGGGTGATCACGTCGTACCAGTCGCCGCCCACGGCGGCCTCGGTACCGCCGGGTTGGTAGGTTGCGGCCACCCGGAGGTCATCGGGCTGCTCCAGCTCCTGCGGAAGCAGACTGCGTTGCAGGGTGACGGCGGCCTCGCGCTGGCGGGCCTCGCTGACCCGCAGCCGCTCCGCGGACTCGACCTGGTCGGTCACCTCGGCGGCGAACACGAGCACGCCCCGGCCGCCGGGGTGGGTGCCCGCTTTCGCGCGCGTCCGGCCGAAGGGCGTCCGGCCGCCGGGTTCGCCCCGGCTCTCGGCGGGGACGGCGGCGTGCGCCGCGGAAGCGCCGTCCCGCCCCGCGGCTTCCCCGCTGGGTCCCTGGACGGAGAGGTCGATGGGAGTGCAGGTGAAAGTGTAGTAGCTGTGCTTGTGGTTGCCCGGGACGCGGCGTGCCTTGACGGTGCGGGGGGTGCCGCTGCGCAGGACCTGGTCCATCAAAGGCATGAGCCCCAGCTCGACGAGTTCCGGGAGCGCGTCCCTGGCCGGGGTTCCGCCGGTGCGAGGCCCGAAGGTCCGGGCGTAGGCGTCGTTGACGTAGGCGATGCGGTGCTCGGCTCCCTGGACCACGGCGACGAGCGCGGGCACCTGGTCCAGCAGTCCGTGGACGGAGAGGCCTTCGATGCCGGGCTCCGCCACCTCGCGTTCCCGGTCGGTGCCGCGTTGCTCGGCGCGTGCGGGTGGGACCTCCCGGCCGGTGGTCGCTACGGCTTCGGCGGTCTGCTCCGCTCGCGCGGCGGCGGTACGGCGTTGCGTACCGGGCAGGCGTGCGCTCCAGCGCGTGAAGTTCACTGCGGTTCGGATCCGATTCTGCTGGGAGTCGGCGGGCAGAGCGGGGGGTTGTGCTCGTGCTGTTCCATACGCTCTCGTAGGGGGTTTCGGGTGTGGCGAGGGGTCTGCTCGGCGGGACGCTGCCGGTGGAGCACGGGGGCGGCCTCCCCGCTCCGGTGACGCACGGGTGGGGAGGACGCACCCATCGTCACATGTCCAGTGTGGCTGACGGCACTGACATCCTCAGCGCTGCTCCGGGCGCGGGACGTCGCCGACGGCGATCTCGAACTCTGCTCGGGGGTGTTCCAGGGAGCCCAGGGAGACGATCTCCCGCTTGAAGAACCCGGCGAGGGTCCATTCGGCGAGCACCCGGGCCTTGCGGTTGAAGGTCGGCACCCGGCTGAGGTGGTACAGGCGGTGCATGAGCCAGGCAGGGTAGCCCTTCAGCTTGCGTCCGTACACCCTGGCCACACCTTTGTGCAGTCCGAGCGACGCCACCGAGCCGGCGTAGGCGTGCCGGTAGGGCGTCAGCTCGCCGCCGCGCAGGGAGGTGACGAGGTTGTCGCTCAGGCGCCTGGCCTGGCGTACGGCGTGCTGGGCGTTGGGGGCGCACTCCCGGTCCGGTTCCCCGGCGCTGAGATCGGGCACCGCCGCCGCGTCCCCGCCCGCCCAGGCGCGCTCGGTGCCGGCGATCCGGAGCGTCGGCTCGCAGCGCAGGCGGCCGCGTTCGTTGCGCGGCAGGTCGCTGGCCGCGAGCACCGGGTGGGGTTTCACACCGGCGGTCCACACCAGGGTCCGGCACGGATGGCGCGAGCCGTCCCCGAGTTGCGCCACCCGGCCCTCGCACGACTCGAGCCGGGTCCCCAGCCGCACGTCGATGTTGCGACCGCGCAGTTCCCGCACCGCGTAGCGGCCCATCTCCTCACCCACTTCGGGGAGGATCCGGTCGGTGGCCTCGACAAGGATCCACTTCTGCTCCTCGGGGCGGATGTTGTGGTAGTACCGGCAGGCGTACCGGGCCATGTCCTCCAGCTCGGCGAGTGCCTCGACCCCCGCGTATCCGCCGCCCACGAAAACGAAGGTGAGGGCCGCGTCCCGGATGTCGGGGTCGCGGGTGGAGGAGGCGATGTCGAGCTGTTCGAGGACGTGGTTGCGCAGCCCGATGGCCTCCTCGACCGTCTTGAAGCCGATGCCGAAGTCGGCGAGCCCCGGCACGGGGAGGGTGCGCGACACGGAGCCGGGGGCGAGGACCAGCTCGTCGTAGGCGAGCTGGAGGGGTTCGCCGCCCTCCTGCTCGGTGGCCGGTGTCTCGACGGTGGCCACGCGTCGGGCATGGTCGATCTCCTTGGCCTCGCCGACGAGGACGCGGCACTGCGGGAGCACTCGGCGAAGCGGCACCACGACGTGCCGGGGCGAGATCGAGCCGGCGGCAGCCTCGGGCAGGAAGGGCTGGTAGGTCATGTAGGGCTCGGGCGACACGACGGTGATCTCGACGCCGCCCCGGCCTCCCTCGGCGGCTCTCAGCTCCTGCTTGAGCTTCTTCTGGAGCCGCAGGGCGGTATACATGCCCACATAGCCCCCTCCGATCACCAGCACGCGCGTCGGTTCGTTCTCCACCTTCGACCCCTGTCCGTCCGTCACCCCTCCATGACGCACCCCGCAGTGGACGTTTGTCCACAGGTCCGCAGGATCGTGTGACTGGAGGAGTGAAGCGCTCCGGATATGGCCCGATTCCGACTGGCACGGAGAAAGCCCAGGTCATGGCGGCCGAACGGGTGAACGGGAGGGTTCGAATCGGGACAGAAACCGGATGTACTCCGATCGGGGGCAGTCACGGTGAAGCCCGCCCCTTCTCTCGTGCCCGAGGCTGAACTATGTTCGTAGTCAGTCGGTCGCAGGGGGTTGCCCCAGCGGGTCCGACCCACGACGGGGAGTCTCCGGGGGGAGACGGTCATGACCGGGGGAACACGTATGCGCACTCACAGCATCAATGGCGTCCACGACCTTCAGGACACGTCGAACGGCGTCGGTTCCGTCGCGCTGGACAGCGCGGTCGGCAACGGACGAGGGGCGCCGCTTCGGGTCGACGCCCAGCGCAACCTGGAACACGTCCTGCGCGCCGCTCGCGAGGTGTTCGGGGAGCTGGGCTACGGCGCGCCCATGGAGGACGTCGCCCGGCGGGCCAAGGTCGGCGTCGGAACGGTCTATCGCCGCTTCCCGAGCAAGAACGCCCTGGTGCGTCGGATAGCGCTGGAGGAGACGGCCCGGCTGACCGAGCAGGCCCGAGCTGCTCTCACCCATGAGGACCAGCCGTGGTCGGCGCTCTGCCGGTTCCTGCGGACGTCGGTGTCCTCGGGCGCGGGCCGTCTGTTGCCACCGCGAGTGCTGCGGGCCGAGGCAGGGACCGAGGGAGCAGGGGCGGCCGAGACCGCCGACCCTCGGGTGCCGCAGCAGCGCCAGCCCGGGGAGGCCAAAGGAACCGCAGAGGAAGTTCCGTGGGCCGGGCCCGGCGCGATGGACCCGGTTTCCCACGGGGACGGACCGGTGCCGCCCCCTGCCTCGCAGTCGGGGGCGGGGCCCGAGGAGCGGAGCGCCTCGGCGCGAGAAGCCGAGGGCGGCGCTGCGGACGCCGGTGCGGCGGAGCTGCTCGACATGGTCGGGCAGCTGGTGGAGCGAGCACGGGAGTCGGGCTCCTTGCGACCGGACGTGACGGTCTCCGACGTGCTGCTGGTGATAGCCACCGCGGCTCCCTGCCTGCCGGACGCCGTCCAGCAGGCGGAGGCTTCGTCCCGGTTGCTGGACCTCCTGCTGGACGGGCTGCGGGCCCGGCCCGGCGCCGGGACACCGAGCACTCAGTAGCGCGCCGTTGACCGCTCACCCCAACGAGTGAACAGCAGGGCTCCCCAGTGCGAAACCCCCCGAAGGAGTGATTGCCGGGCAGCGGTGGGATCGGGTCGTCCACTCTGTGTCACTCTTTGGCGGTGGCTGGTTGTGACAGTGCATACAGGGGCTTCCGCTATGAGTGATGAGGGGCCGAACGTGTCGCGCGGAGATGGCGCTGGGCAGAACCGGGACGGAGCGGTGTCCCCCAAGGTCCCCGGTCAGGGGGGCCGCAACCGCGATACCTCCGCTGCCGCACGGGAGCAGGCCGAGCCACCGTCCTCCGAGGTAACGCAGTCGGTGCCGCAGCAGCGTGCCGGGAGGGGCGGTTCGACCGGCACCACCGGCCGCTCGGGGCAGAAGGACTTCGAGCCCGGAGCCTCACCGGCCCCGGATTCGGGTTCCGGGACAGTGGATCCCCGGGGTCCGGGTCCGGACCCGGAAGGCAGCGGCCCCGGGAACACCGCCCTGCCAGCCGCGGAGCCCGCGACGGCGGAGCCCGCGGCGGCCGGGCCGGCAGGTGAGTCCGCGAGAGCCAGAGCGGCAGACGCAGCGCGGGAGGCTTCGCCCGCCGACGGCCCGGGGGCGGGCGACTCCGCTGCCGGGGCGAGCGACGGACCGGGCAGCGACACCGAACTGGTGTCCCGTATCCGTAGCGGGGACACCGAGGCGTACGACGAGCTCTACCGTCGGCACGCGGAGGGTGTCCGCCGGTACGCCCGCGGCTGCTGCCGCGACGCGGACACCGCGGACGACCTCACCAACGAGGTCTTCGCCCGCACCCTCCAAGCGGTGCGCGGCGGCCGGGGTCCGGACACCGCGGTACGTGCCTACCTGCTGACCGCGGTGCGGCACGCGGCGGCGGCCTGGGGAAAGACGGCGAAGCGCGAACACCTGGTCGAGGACTTCGCGCTGTTCGCCACCTCCGCGGCCGGCTCGCAGGCCAGTGACGAGGACACCCTGGAGCTCGGCGCGGACGTCCGCGCCATGTACGAGGCCGAGCAGTCGATGGTGGTGCAGGCATTCCGCACACTGCCGGAACGCTGGCAGGCGGTCCTGTGGCACACCACAGTGGAGGACTCATCGCCGCAGGACGTGGCTCCGCTGCTGGGGCTCACCGCCAACGCCACCTCCGTGCTGGCGCACCGGGCCCGTGAGGGGCTGAAGCAGGCCTACCTGCAGGCCCACGTGAGCCTGTCGCTGACCACCGGCGGCGACTGCGCGCGCTACGCGGACCGGTTGGGTGCCTTCGCCCGCGGCGGGCTGCGCATACGGGCCGAGCGGGGGCTGCGCAAACATCTGGAGGAATGCGCGAACTGCCGCAGCGCCGCCCTGGAGGTCAGCGACGTCAACGAGCGGCTGCGGGTGCTGCTGCCGGTGGCGGTGATCGGCTGGTTCGCCGCGACGTACTCCGTCAAGACGGCCGGCATCGTGGGCGGTGTCGGTGCCGCGTCGGCGGGGGGCTCGGCGGCCGCGGCGGCCGGCGGCAAGGCCGGAGCGGGCGGAGCCGCCTCGGAGGGCTTCGGCGCCCCCGCGAAGGCCGGCATCGCGGCGAGTGCGGTGACCGCTGCGGCCGCCGCGGTGGCCCTGATCCTCGCGCTCACGGGCAGTACGGACCACAGTGAGCCCCCGCCCCCGCAGGCCCAGCCGTCCACCGCGGTCGAGCCCTCGCCCTCCCCACCGGAGGAGCCCGAGCCGCCGGCCGCCCCGGCGCCCGCTCCTCCCTCGCAATCGGCCCCGCCGGTCGAGGAACCGCCCGCCGAGCCGGAGCCGACCCCCACGCCCCCGCCCTCCAGCCCACCGGAACGGCGGGAACCGCCGCCGAGCCCGACGCCCGCTCCTTCCGAACCGTCCTCGCCCCCTCCGAGTCCCCCGTCCTCCCCGCCCGCTCCAGCACCTCCGGTCCCGGAGGTGTACCAGGTCAGCCGACTCGCCTACGACCTGCTCGGAGCGGACGACGAACCGGCGGTGCGGATCGGCGAGAGCTCCTGGATGTGGCAGCGCTCCGGTCTGCGCATCGGCGGCACCCGCTACGGCCACGGTGTGACGGTGCAGGCGTCCTCCTCCCTGGTGATCGACCTCAACCGCGCGTGCGAGTCGTACGAGGCGGTCGCCGGGGTCGACGACCTGACGGCGGGGCTGGGCGCGGTGCGCTTCTCGGTGCTCGGGGACGGCCGGGAGCTGTGGCGTTCGCCCGTCGCCCGCGGCGGAGAACGGGCGCTGCCCGTGAGCGTTCCGCTGGCCGGGGTGCGGACGATGCGTCTGGTGGTCGAGCCGAGCACGCCGTTCGGCGACGTGGCTCTGGGCGACTGGGCCGAGTCAGTCATCCGCTGCCGCTGACCGACCCCCGCGCGATGCGCAGCGACCACCGGTGACGCATCACGCGGACCCGGCCTCCACCTCATCCGTCCCGGACACACCCCGTCCCTCCCACGCACACCCCATCCATCCCGGACACCTCCTCAGCACCACGCGCCTCCTCCCATGCGCCTCCGGACACCACGCACGCCTGCGGTCGGCCCCCGGAACGGCACCGGAACGCACCGGGAGTCCTCAGGGGTCCTCGGCGCGGCAGAGAGGCACCGCAGCCGATCAGAGGGCCTGGCGAGGCGGAACCCCCGCGGCGACCGCCCGCTGACGGGGTGCGGAGGAGCCCGTCCAGCAGGTGCCCCGACGCACCATCAGCCGGCGCAGCCAGAGCTCCATCGAGACCAGTTCCGCGATGCCGTCCAGCGGCAGCGGCTCGCCCTCGGCGGCCGCCCGGAGGGCCTTGCGGACGACGCGGGCCTCGATGAGCCCCGCGTCCGCGAGCAGCGGGGCGTCGAAGAGAGCGAGGAGTTCGTCGAGTGCGTTGCGCAGCCCGGCGCGGACGGCGGCGAGTTGGGCCGCATGGGAGGTGGCGCCCCAGCCCGGTGGCAGCTCGTGGATCCCGGCCCCGTCCAGGACGGTCCTCAGCACCGCGGCCCGGGCCCCCGGCTGGACGCGCAGCGCTTCGGGGAGTTCGAGCGCGGCCCGGACCACCTGGTTGTCCAGGAAGGGTGCGTGCAGGCGCTGGTGGGGGATACCCGCGGCCTGTTCCAGCACCCGGTAGTCGGCGGCCTGCCGGGCCAGAGCGTTCCGGGCCCGGCGGACGCCCGGACGGGTGCTGAGGCCGTTGTCGCCGCGCATGGCCGCGGCCTCCAGCCGAACCGATACTTCAGCGAGGGTCTCGCCGGTCAGCCAGCGGGCGGCGGGGCCCGGTCGGCACCAGGTGAGGGCGGCCAGCGAGGCGGGCAGGGCGCGCTCGGACGCGTCCTCGGGGCCGGCGGCGACCGCGGCGTCCCGCATCCGGCGGGCGGCGAGGCTGACGCCCTCGCGATAGGAGGTCCGGGCGAGGCGGCGGGCCGCACGGTAGACCGTCCAGGGGACGAGCATCGCGCGGCCCCGGGCGCCGTCGGCCAGGGCGAGGGCGGCGGTGGGTCTGACGATCTGGCGCCGGCGGCGGTCCATCAGCAGGTCGGCGAGCCGGGCCGGGTGGGCGTCCAGCACCTGGCGGGCACCGAAACCGATGAGGTGGTCGGCGCTGCCTGCCGACAGGCGGCGACGGTGCCGCTCGGCGAGGACGAGGGAGGGCCCCGGTTCGTCGGTGAGAGTGATGTTCTCCAGGTCCGCGTAGGGCAGCGCCTCCTCTCCGGCCGCGACGACGACATGGTGCAGCCGCGGGTCGGCGGCGACCGCGTGCGCGCGTTCGAGTTCGGCCTGCCGCGCCGCGTCGCCGTTGCCGGTCAGGTCGTTGAAGGTGACGGCGAGCAGTCGCTGTCCGGCGCTCGTCCCGGAGGCTCCGAAGACGGTCCCGGGGACGCCGGGCAGACCGGCTGCGAGGAGGGCGAGGGTGGAGGAGGCGGAGCCGCCGGACAGGTCGGCGCCGATGCCGGGGGAGGGCCTGCCGCGCCGGGCGGCGGGACCCACGCCGGGAATCGGGCCGGGGTCAAGGGTGTCGGTGGCCGGTCCGTCGCCGTTCTCGTCGGGAACGTGCCGGGGGGCGGAAAGCCGGACCCGGACCGCTTCGACGAGGGCGTCCCGCACACCGGCGGCAGCTTTGTCCGCCTCGACCGGGGGTGCGGCGACCACGGTGGGGACGGCGGGCTCGTAGCTGGCGATCTCCCGGGCCCCGCCCTCGCGCAGGATGAGCGCGTGTCCGGGCGGCACCCTTCGGACGCCCGCGTAGGGGGTTCCGTCGCCGGTGGCCTCCGGGGCGTCCGGAGCGGCGAGGAGTGCGGCGAGGTGGGGAACGTCGAGCTGCGCCTCGATCAGGTCGGCGAGCGGCAGCGCCGCGGTGGCGTAGGCGGTGCCGCCGGCCCAGGGGGTGTGGAAGACGGGACGGGCGCCGGCGAGGTCGGTGGTGACGACCACCCGGCGGCCGATCCGGGCGACGGCGGTGTAGGAGCCGGGCCATGCGGTGAGGTGACGGATGGCGCCGCCGCGGGCGGCGAAGAGCCCGACGCGCAGTTGCTCGTCCCGTGCCCCGCAGCAGCCGAAGACCGCGAGTCTGGTGCCCGGTTCGGCCTCGATGACACGGACCTCGTCCGCGCGCCAGTCGCCCACCGCCCACAGGGGGTCGGGGTCGCCCCAGAGTTGCTGGGCGCCGACGGGGTGCAGGTTCCGTCCGGAGACCTGAGCGTTTCCCGCGGCGGTGCTGCTCCAGCCCACCAGCCACCGCATCGATGCCGCCTCCGCCCGTCGCTCCTCGCCCGCACCTGCTGTGCCGCGTGCCGTTCCGGTGCTCTTCGGGCCAATGCTGCCACGAGACGGTGGTGAGGGCGGCGCGAAGGGGGCGCACGAATGCGCGTGTTCGGCAGCAGGGTGGGTGAAGGGGCTCGGAACCAAACAGCGAGATTCGGCCAACCTGGTTGCTTTGCCACGCTGTCGGGGGCAGTGAGTCGGTCAGCCACACGCCGGTTCGGAACCGGTCGGAGCCGGACGGCGTGCGGGGTGACGCAGGGTGCACGACGGTCCGGGAGGCGCTGCCGCCTCCCGGACCGGGCCGCCGTCCGCGGGGAATGCAACGGCGGTATTCCCCCAGCCCACTGGTTCCACCACAGCGGGCCGACCCACGCACTCGGTATGCAACCGCGCGGACGCCTCCTCGCACAGAGCGCACGGACGGGCGCACGACCACACGACGGGGGCACAGTTTCCAGCCGCCGAACGTCGGCTACGCGCCCCGGACGGCGCGTCGGTCCGCTCCGGGGGCGCGCACACGGGCAGAGACGAATCCCGCCATCCGGCAAGCCTCCCCTTAACGGTAGGGATGCGGCGAACTACGCTGGGTTCACGAATGCCCCGAGCATGTTCCACCGTGCTGCCGGGCAGCCGTCGGTGTGTGTCAGGGGTGCGCATGTCCAGGGAGCCACGCGGAGCGAACGAGAAGCTCGGAACTGTTCTCGCACTAGCCGGGATCAGCAACGCCGGCCTTGCCAGGAGGGTCAACGACCTGGGGGCCCAGCGTGGATTGACACTGCGCTACGACAAGACCTCGGTGGCCCGGTGGGTCTCCAAGGGCATGGTCCCGCAGGGTGCGGCACCGCATCTCATCGCCGCGGCCATCGGCAGCAAGCTGGGCCGGCCGGTGCCGCTGTACGAGATCGGGCTCGCGGACGCCGACCCGGCGCCCGAGATCGGCCTGATCTTTCCGCGTGACGTCGGTTCGGCGGTGAAGGCGGCAACGGACCTCTACCGGCTGGATCTCGCCGGTCGCCGCGGGAACGGAAGCATCTGGCAGTCGCTGGCCGGATCCTTCGCCGTGAGCGCATATGCAACTCCGGCGTCCCGCTGGCTGATATCCCCGGCCGACAGCTCGGTGGCGCGGGACGCCGGCGCGGCTGCCGCGGCCGGTGAGGCCGCGCAACCGATGCGGGTGGGCCACAGCGACGTGTCCAAGCTGCGCGAGGCCGCGGCCGAGGCACGCCGCTGGGACTCCAAGTACGGGGGCGGGGACTGGCGTTCGTCGATGGTGCCGGAGTGCCTGCGGGTCGACGCGGCGCCGCTGCTGCTGGGCGCGTACTCCGACGAGGTCGGCCGTGCGCTGTTCGGGGCGACGGCCGAACTGACCAGGCTGGCCGGGTGGATGGCGTTCGACACCGGGCAGCAGGAGGCGGCGCAGCGCTATTACATCCAGGCGCTGCGGCTGGCCAGGGCCGCCGCGGACGTACCGCTCGGCGGATACGTCCTGGCATCGATGTCACTGCAGGCGACCTACCGCGGCTTCTCCGACGAGGGGGTCGACCTCGCGCAGGCGGCACTGGAACGCAACCGGAGCGTGGCCACCGCCCGGGTCATGAGCTTCTTCCACCTCGTGGAAGCCCGCGCCCACGCCAAGGCGAACGACCCGGCGGCCTGCGGTACGGCGCTGGCCGCGGCGGAGGGCTGGCTGGAACGATCCAGGAAGGGCGATCCGGACCCGAGCTGGCTCGACTTCTACTCGTACGAGCGGCTCGCCGCGGACGCCGCAGAGTGCTACCGGGACCTCAAGGCGCCGCGGCAGGTACGGCGGTTCACCCAGCAGGCGCTGTCCCGGCCGACGGAGGAGTTCGTGCGCTCGCACGGTCTGCGTCTGGTGGTCTCGGCCGTGGCGGAGCTGGAGTCCGGCAACCTGGACGCGGCCTGCGCCGCCGGAGTACTGGCCGTCGAGGTGGCCGGCCGGATCTCCTCGGTGCGCACCACCGAGTACGTGCGGGACCTGCTCCACCGGCTGGAGCCGTACGGGGACGAGCCGCAGGTCGCGGAGTTGCGCGAAAAGGCACGTCCACTGCTGGTCACCCCCGCCTGAACCACCGCACGCCCCGGCACACCGCTGCGGACCGACGGCGCGCCCGAGTCCCCGCGGGCAGCCCGGCTGCTCGTCCTGTCGGTGGCGGCACCCATCATGGTTCCGTGGTGTCGGTGAGGGAGAGCGGACAGGGCCGCCGCGGCGGCCGGAGGTACGACTGCGACGTACTGGTGGTCGGCGGCGGGATCGTCGGGCTGTCCACCGCGTACGCACTGACCAGGGTCAGGCCGGGCGCCCGGGTCACGGTGCTGGAGAAGGAGGACGCGCTCTCCCGCCACCAGACGGGCCGGAACAGCGGCGTCGTCCACAGCGGCATCTACTACCGTCCGGGCTCGCTCAAGGCGCGCTTCGCGGTGCAGGGCGCGGCGGAGCTGATGGCCTTCTGCGCCGAGCAGGGGCTTCCGCACCGGCTGACCGGCAAGCTCGTCGTCGCCACCGAGCGCCGCGAGCTCCCCCGGCTGCATGCGCTGGCCCAGCGCGGTCGGCGCAACGGCATCCCGGTCCGGGAGCTGGGGCCGTGCCAGATCAGCGCACACGAGCCGGCCGTCCGCGCTCTGGCCGCCGTCCGGGTCGGCACCACGGGGGTCTGCGACTACCCGGCCGTCGCGGCCCGTATGGCGGAACTCGCCTGCGACGCCGGGGCCCGGATGCGGCTGGGCTCCCGGGTGGAGGTGATCGACCGCCGGGAGGGGGTGGGCGTCGCGGTGCGCACCTCGGACGGCACCGTGCTGCGCGGCCGTGCGCTGGTGAACTGCGCCGGGCTGCACAGCGACCGCATCGCCGACCTGGCCGGGGATCCGCCGCCCGCGCGGATCATCCCGTTCCGCGGCGAGTACTGCACCCTGTCCGCGGAGCGTTCCCCGCTCGTGCGCGGTCTGGTGTACCCGGTCCCCGACCCCGCCTTCCCGTTCCTCGGTGTGCATCTGACCCGCGGCTTGGACGACGAGGTCCACATCGGTCCCAGCGCCGTACCGGCCCTCGCCCGCGAGGGGTACCGCCGCGGGCTTCCCGGCCGGGGCGAACTGGCCGACCTGGCCGGCACACTGCGCTGGCCCGGAGCGTGGCGGACGGCGGCCGGGAACTGGCGGTACGGCGCCGGGGAGCTGCACCGCTCGTTCTCCCGCCGCGCCTTCGCGGCAGCCGTCCGGCGGCTGCTGCCGGAGGTCGAGGAGGAGGACCTCCGGCCGGCTCCGGCGGGCGTCCGGGCGCAGGCGGTGCTGCGGGACGGCACCCTCGTGGACGACTTCCTGATCACCGAGGCCCCGCACACCGTCCACGTGCTCAACGCGCCCTCGCCCGCGGCGACCGCGTCTCTGCCGATCGGACGGGAGGTCGCCCGGCGGGTGGTCGCCGGGCTCGACCTCTGAGCGGGGCGCTCCGGGGCCGCCCCTGCGGATTCGAGCAGCCGACGGGACGGCATAAACTGGCCGCACTGTGTCCGAGAAGAAACCCGCACCCGAGAGAACCCCGATGTTCGCCCCCGGCACCGGGCCGACCGCTGATCCCGCCGGTGCGCACCACCACCGCCGGATCCGGAGCTTCCAGCCCCGACGAAGCCGCGTCACGCACGCCCAGCGCCAGGCGATCCATCGGCACTGGCCGAGCTGGGGGCTCGACGTGGACGGCACGCACGTGCTGGACCCCGACTCCCTCTTCGACCCGCTTCCGGTCGGCGCGCCGATCGTGCTGGAGGTCGGCTTCGGCATGGGCGAGGCGACCGCCACGATGGCCGCAGCCGAGCCCGGCACAGGCATCCTGGCCGTCGACGTGCACACCCCCGGCCAGGGGAACCTGCTGCGGCTGGCCCACCGGGACGGGCTGACCAACGTCCGGGTGGCGAACGGCGACGCGATGATCCTGCTGCGCGAGATGCTGCCCCCGTCCTGCCTCGACGGGGTGCGGGTCTTCTTCCCCGACCCGTGGCCGAAGACCCGGCACCACAAGCGCCGGATCATCCAGCCGGAGTTCCTCGACATCGCCGCACCAAGGCTGAAGCCCGGGGCGTTGCTGCACTGTGCGACCGACTGGGAGCCGTATGCCGAGCACATGCGGGAGGTCCTCACCGCGCACCGCGCGTTCGAGAACACCCAGCCGGACGGCGGCTTCACCCCTCGGCCCGGCTTCCGCCCCCGGACCCGCTTCGAGGGCCAGGGACTCGACAAGGGCCACCGGGTCCGCGACCTGATCTTCCGCCGCCGACCGACCGACCCGCCCGCGGACGGCTGACCTCCGCCGGACGGCTGAGCCCCGCCGGGCCGACGGCTGTGCCACAGGCCCGGCGGGCGCGGCCGGAAAGCCCTTAGGGTCTACAGGTGTCCCCCAACGACCTGCCGGGACCCGCCCGCGAGCAAGCCGGGGGTGCCGGGCAGATATCCGAGCACTCCGACGGGCAGCCCGACCGGTCCCGGCAGCACTTCCCGGCCACGCCGACGGCGCACGGTGAGTGGCGCCACGCGCCGAAGCGCGCGCCGTGGTGGCGCAGCCGCGCACTCCGCGCCTGCGTGCTCGCGCTGCTGTTCGCGGTGTGCGGGCTGACCATTCTGGCGATCGTCCGCAGCGAGACGGGTTCCGAGGGCTTCGTCATCGGGCTGGTCCTGTCCGTCCTGCCCGTTCCGCTCCTCATCGCGGTACTGCGCTGGGTGGACAGCGCGGAGCCCACTCCGTGGCGCGTCCTGGCCTTCGCCTTCGCCTGGGGCGCCTGCACGGCGACCCTGGTCGCCATCGTGGCCAACACCTTCGCCACCGAGTGGCTGGCCGCCTCGGTGATCGCCGACGGCGATGTCGGCCTGGTGGGCGCCACCGTGGTCGCCCCCGTGGTCGAGGAGCTCGCCAAGGCGGCGGCGATGCTGCTGCTGTTCCGCTACCGGCACCGGGCGTTCGAGGGGGTGGTGGCCGGGATCGTCCTCGCCGGGGTGATCGCCACCGGGTTCGCCTTCACCGAGAACATCCTCTACCTGGGCACCGCCTACGACGAGGACCAGACGCTCGACCCGTCCGGCTTCGCCAGCACGACCGTGACGACCTTCGTCATCCGCATCGTGATGTCGCCCTTCGCGCACCCGCTCTTCACCGTGATGACCGGGATCGCCTTCGGGGTGGCGGCCACCCTCCCCCGGCACCGCCGGGTCCTGCGCGCGGGCCTCCCCCTGCTCGGCCTGCTCACCTCGATCGCCCTGCATGCCCTCTGGAACGGCTCCGCCTCCCTGGGCGGTCTGCTCTTCCTGGCCGTCTACGCGCTGTTCATGCTGCCCGTCCTGGCCACACTCGTCTGGCTGGCGGTGTGGTCCCGGCAACGCGACCTGCGCACCGTCCGTGCCGTGCTCCCCGCCTACGCCGCCCAGGGCTGGATGGCCCCCACCGAGCCCCTCGTCCTGGGGTCCATGCGGGCCCGTGCGACGGCCCGCGACCTCGCCCGGCGCGCGCACGGCAGCAGGGGCACACGTCAGGCCTCCGAGTACCACGCGGCCGCGACCTCGCTCGCACTCCTGCGCGCCCGCGCCGAACGCGGCACCCCGGGGTCCGACTTCGCCGCCCGCGAGCAGGAGCTCCTCCGCCACCTCCTGGACCGCCGCCCGATCGCCGGTCCGGCCACCGCCGCCGCCGTCACCTGCCTCCCGCTGCCGGCCCAGTGGATCGCCCAGCACGGCCGCCCGCTCCCACCACCGGCCCCCTTCGCCGCTCCACTCTCCGCACCCCCCGGCCCGGGCCGCCTGCCGTGCCCCCGCACCGGCCCCGCCGACGCCACTCCCGTGGCACCACCCCCTCCGCCGCCCGGCCCCCACTCGCCCGGGGAGCCGTGGAGATGCTCCGGAGACGCCTGAACCGCAAGCGCGGCAGGCCACGGTCACCCACGACAGGCCGCGCTCCTATCGATGTGCCCACACATTGCGTACCCTTCCGTGCACACCGGTTCAAACGGAGGGGGACTCGTGGACGAATTCTTGAGTGGAATCCCAGTTCGAAGGTCACGCATTCACGACAAGCTGGGCGGAAATCGACAGTCGGGTATTTCCCCTAACAATACCACGGGGAAAATCTTCCTCTTCAGCACCCCCCACAAAGGTCGCGTCAACGGATACACAGACGGATGGGGGCCTGACGGGTTTTATTATTACAGCGGCGAAGGACGACAGGGTGACCAAGGAATAAAGAAAGGAAATAGATCCGTACTTCACCACGCGGAAGAGGGCGTGACACTACACCTCTTCAAATCTGTGGAAAGTGGCGTGGTGCAGCATGTCGGGGAGTTCGCCGTACACAAGAGCGCCCCGTACTACTGGACCGATGCCCTAGACATGGACGGGGAAATGCGGAGTATGATCGTATTCCGCCTCGTCCCCGTCCACGAGACCCTTCCACGTGAACCCCCTTCAGCGCAGCCACCCAGCACTAAGCCCAAAGTAACAGATGTCCCCGTGGAGCAGAACAAGACCGAATTTGCACATTCTTACAGGCAGACGCAAGGGCACACTACGAGAAGGCGCGAAGCCGAACTTGTCGTGCACTACCGACGACACCTTGAAGGATTGGGGCACGAGGTAACGCGCAAGAAGATTCTACCGGCGGGAGAAATCGTTCCTCTTTACACTGACCTACACGATGTCACCGCAAATGTACTGATCGAGGCAAAAGGAAGCACCAACCGAGAATCTGTAAGAACGGCCATCGGGCAACTCTTCGATTACCGTCGTTATATAGCTTCCGACCCTACGCTCTCGTTGCTGCTGCCGGAACGTCCGCGTCCCGACTTGCTAGACCTGTGCGCCTCAGTCGATACCACTGTGGTGTGGCGCTCAGGGCAAGGATTTGACCGGGCGACCGCATAGCATGCTTCTCCTCTTTCCGTTGAGATGACGTGGGAGGTCATCGGTATGTCGGAGAAAGCCCTGCTGGCTCTCCTGCCTCAGCACGCCCTCGGTGTGCTCGCCACCTTGCGGAGCTGCGGCCGGCCGCAGCTGTCGAACATCAACTACGCCTACTCGGCTTCCGAACAGTGCGTCAGGATCTCCACCACCGCGGACCGGGCCAAGCTGAAGAACCTGAGGCGCGACCCGCGGGCGAGTCTGCACGTGACGGCCGCTGACGGATGGGCCTGGACGGTCGTCGAGGGCACTGCCGAGGTGACGGCACCCGCAGCAGGCCCGGACGACGACGTCACCGAGGAGTTGGTGGCGGTCTACCGGGCCCTCCGGGGGGAGCACCCGGACTGGGACGAGTACCGTGCGGCCATGGTCGCCGACCGCCGCCTGGTGGTACGTCTCCCGGTGGGGCGGGTGTATGGACAACCGCGCCGATGATGCCCGCCCCCGCGGACCGGTCGCTGAGGAAGCTCGGGGTTCGGGGTGGTGCCGCTCTCGGCGGCGGCCGGTCCCGGGCAGCAGGAATCGTGGGAGGACGGAGACGCGCTCGCCTGTGTGACCACGCACGGCGTGCTGGCCTGTGTGGACGGGACGCCGCGGCGGGCGGCTCCACAGCGCGGGTTGCTCTCCGGGCTGCTCTCCGGGCTGCTGGCCGAGTCTCCGCGACCGCGCCGGCTACTCGGGCGCAGTCCGGAGAGCTTGCTGGCCCGGGTGCCGGGGGGGGGATCTGGAGCCGGCGAGGCGTGGCACGGGGGAGTTCGGTGCGGCGGGGGATACGGCCGGAGGCCGCTTTCGACCGGTTCCTCGTCGCCGGGTGACGCCCCGCCGTCCCGGTTGCACCGAGGCGGCCACGCCCTGCCGGGCATGGGGCGGCGTACCGGGCGGGCGGGCCGGCCGGCCCGCCCGTCCGGCGGTTGCCGGCGGACGCGGGCGGCCGGGGGTCCGACGGCCCCGGTGTCGGGGGGGGGTGCACCGGGGCCGTCGGAGCGGTACGCCGCCGCCCCTCCCCTCCTGTGCCGGAGCGGAAGCTCCGGCTGGTGCGGGGCGGCGACGGGGTTCGGGCGGCCCGCGAACGGGCGTGCAGGGTGGACGCGTGCGCGGCGTCGCGGTCGCGGGTGGCCGCCGTCCCGGACGAGGCTCCGGCAGACGGGGGCGCCGGCCGCTGACGGGCCGTCAGCCCCCGCCCCGGCGCCGTACGGACGGGGCGGTCACGGCGGTCACCGCTGCGGCGGTCGCGCCGCGGGTCAGACGGAGAGTCCCTTCCCGCGGAGCCAGGCGAGCGGGTCGACGGCGTCCCCACCGCCGGGCCGGACCTCCACGTGCAGGTGCGGACCGGAGGAGTTGCCGGTGGAGCCCACGCGGCCGATGACGTCGCCTGTGGTGACGCTGCCGCTGGTCTTGGTCATGGAGGAGAGGTGGCAGTACCAGATCTCGGTGCCGTCCGAGAGCTCCAGGACGATGCGGTACCCGTAGGAACCGGCCCAGCCGGCTTCCTTGATGGTGCCGCTGTGCACTGCCTTGACGGGCGTGCCGTTCGGGGCGGCGAAGTCCTGGCCGGTGTGGTTGCTGGACCACATCGAACCGGCCTCGCCGTATCCGGAGGTGAGCTGGTACGACGCGAGCGGGAGGCTGAAGCTGGCGGCGAGCTTGCGGAGGCGTTCCTCCTCCGCCTTCCGCTTCTGCTCCTCCTCCGCCTTGCGCTTCTCCTCCTCCTCCGCCTTGCGCTCCGCTTCGGCCGTCGCGGCAGCCTCGTCGGCGGCCTTGCTCGCGGCTGCCGCGGACGCCGCGTCGCGAACCTGCTGGTCGGCGGCCTCCTGCTGCTGGTCGGCCTGCTGGAGGATGCGGGCCCGGAGCGCCTCGCCCGCGTCGGTCTGCCCGGCGTCGGTGGCGGTGGCGGTCAGGCCGGCCTGGGTGAGCGGCGCGGCGACGGTGGTCGTCCCGACGTCCTCGGTGTCGGAGACGAGCCCGCCCACGCCCGGGAGATCGGCGGCGTCGGGGAGGCTGTCGGTGAAGGTGGAGAGGTCCGGCATCGAGACCGGGGACTTGGGCTTGTCCTGGGCGGTCGCCATGCCGCCCGCACCGATGGCGGCGACCATGCCGACGCCGAGGACGGTGCCGCTGCGGGCCATCCCGCGCTGCTTGGCGACGCGGTGCCGACCACGGACGGGGCGGATGGACTCTTCGGTGGGATTCCACTCGTCCCAGGTGTCGCCGACGGAGGGACCGTAGGCCGCGATATCGACCGGCGGTGCCTCGGTGGCAGGCCTGCTTGACGCCACGGGGGCGCTCTCCTTTCCTTCCTTCTGGCCTACCGGGTTAGCTGACGGGTTCGGAGCAGGAAGGTCTCCTACCGGTGGCATCGTGACGATGCCGACGGATTCACCCCAAAGTAATGGTTCCCCGGTTCCTTTGGTGCAGTGGTGATGACTGGTGACGCACTGTCTGGATTCGGCCAAGGCGCACGGTGCCGTCTCTTGCGACGGCAGTGACGACCGCGCTGCGTTATCGAACGTTAATAGACCCGGGTCCCAGATTCCAAGTCTTCGCGGAAACAAGACTGTCAAACGGCAGAACATTCAGTGATCTTCAGCCGTCAATCGGTCATAACGGGCGGGTCGACGTAACGCACGCGGAGGAGATCTTCGCCAAGTCGTTATGCGGAGGGGTCAAGATCCCTCACCCGGAGTGACCGGAAGGTGGGTTCACGACGGGTGGATGACGGGCGGGACGCGGCAGCCCGGACGGCTGGCCGGTCAGCGGTGGCGGACGACGGCGAGCAGCGCCATGTCGTCGTCGGCCCGGCCGCCCGTGTGGGCGGCGACGTCGGTCACGAGTTCCTCCAGCAGTGCCTGGGGCCGGTGCGTGTGCCACGCCTCCGCACGGATGCGGGGCACGAGCTGGTAAAAGGCGCCCGCGGCGTCCCGGGCCTCGCTGAGCCCGTCGGTGTGCAGGAGCAGGGTGGAGCCGACGGGGAAGTCGAACACCTCCGGCCCACGCGACCGGCCGAGCCGTTCCGGGACCAGGCACGCGAGCCCGAGCGGCAGTGCCGGCTCGTCCGGGTCGAGCACGCGGACCTCGCCGTCCGCGCACAGGAGCACCGGTGGAGGATGTCCCCGGTTCACGACCCGCAGCACGCCCCCCGAGGTGATCTCTGCCAGTACGGCGGTGGCGAACCCCTCGAAGGACTCCGGGCCCGGTTCGCCCGGGTCGCGCCGGCGCTCCTCCTCGCGCACGAGCGCCCGGTCCAGCCGGTCCGCGACCCCTCCGAGTTCGCTCTCCTGCTCGGCGGCCTCCCGGAACGCGCCGATCACCACGCCCACCGCCTCCACCGCGCCCAGCCCCTTGCCCCGGACGTCGCCCAGGATCAGCCGGGCTCCAAACGGTGTCTGCTGGGCGGCGTAGAGGTCGCCGCCGATGCGGGCGTCGGCGTGCGCGGCCTGGTAGCGGGCCGCGATCTCCAACCGGTCCATCCGTTCCGGCGGTGCCGGCAGGACGGCCAGTTGGGCCACCTCGGCGACCCCCCGGGCGGAGGCCAACTGCTCGGTGCCGCGCCGCAGCACCCGGTTGATGCCCAGGGCGATCGCGGCGACGGTCGTCATCGTGACGGCCTGGCTGATGTCGCGCGCCCAGCCACCGTCGTCCTGGCCGACGATCAGCAGCATCAGGACCAGCGTCGCCGTCAACCCGGTCAGTGCGGTGCCGCGGCGGGAGTACAGCGGTGCGGCGATCAGGGGGGCGGCGGTGAAGAGGGCGGTGAAGGTGACCTCGGGCGGTGTGGCCAGCTGGATGACAGCCCCGAGGACGATCAGGGCAGCGGGCAGGGATCGCGCGGCGCGGCCGGTGTCCGTGTGCGCCGCATGGCGCCCTGAACTGTGCACACCTCCAAGCTTCGGCCCGGCCCCGGCGGTCGGCTACTCGGCACTGTCCATTCGCGGCCCGGCGGCAGCTCGCGGGTGCGGCGCAGGCCGGTCGACGGGAACGGCACAGTCGGGCGCCGGGGTGGCTCAGGTGGGCGCCGGCGGCAGGGCGGCGGGCCCCCGGTGCAGGAGGGGGCGCCGGGTCGGCGGCCTGGTGCGCGACTACCGGTGGGGGCCCGGCCCCTCGTCGTCCACCCCCGCGCTGTCCCATGCCCGGCACTGGCCCACACCGGGGGTGCCGCCCACTCCCGGGGACCGCCTCAGTCCCGGCGCTGCCCTGCGCCCAGGGCCGTCAAGACGTCAATCAGCCGCACGCACGGTCCTTCGTGCAGGTGAAACATCGGTGCAGGACCCGTCCCGGAGGCTTCAACCGCCGAAGTTCAACGGGGGGCCGGGTTTCTCCGGCCCCCCGGAACGGCCGTCCTGCTCCGGCTGGACAGCCGTGCCCCGGGTTCCCCTGACGAAAAGGATCGACTGATGATGCGTACGGCCAAGACCGTCGCCCTGGCCGCGGCCACCGGTATCGCCCTGATGAGCGGCGGCGCCGCCGCCGCCGACAGCGGCGCCCAGGGTGCGGCCATCGGCTCGCCCGGCGTGCTCTCCGGCAACCTGGTCCAGGTGCCGGTGCATGTGCCCGTGAACGCCTGCGGCAACAGCGTGAACGTGATCGGGCTGCTCAACCCGGCCATCGGCAACACCTGCGCGAACGTCGGCGGCCACCAGGGCTGGTGACTCGCGTCCCCGCGGCCCGGGCAGCCGGGCGCCGTCCCCCCGGGCGGCGACGGCGGCACGCGTCCGCAGCTGAGCGGGTGACGGGCCGGTCCCGCTGAGGCGGGGCAGCCCGACGGCGGGTCCGGCCCGGCCGGTGCAGGTCACCGCGCCGGGCCGGACCTGTGTCCGGGGCCGGGGAGTGCTGCCGGTAGCCGCCCCCGCCTCGGCCCCCGGCCACGACTTGGTGGTGCGCCCGCCGGGGCGCGGGGCGAGGGTACGGGGATACGGGACGACGGGGTACCAGGCGGCCCGCTCACTGTCGGCCGGGGGCCGCGTACCTCATGCAGACCCACCTGGAGCGGGCACGCGGCGGGAGCGGGCACGCGGCGGGCGGCGCTGCCGGCCCGGCCCGGTCAGTAGTGGAGCGCGGCGTGCACGTGCTTGCCGCCGGGGCCGGACTCGGTCACCACCGAGCGGCACAGGGCGTGCACGATCTCCAGCCCGTGCCCTCCGACACGCTGGGCGTCCGGCCGCAGCCGCAGCGGCAGCTCGGGGTTGGCGTCCCATACGGAGACCTGCACGAGCCGCTCGATGCGGTCCAGCATCAGCGTGAGCAGGGAGCGGCCGGAGGCGTACTTGCCCGCGTTGGTCACAAGCTCGCTGACCACGAGCCGCACGTCGTCACTGGGCCCGGTCGGAACGTCGGTGCCGAGTTCGGCGGCGGCGTCCTCCAGGAAGTCCGCGGCGAACTGCCGAGCTCGCACTCCGCTTTCGGAGCTCCCGTCGACGACGAGCTCCCGCCGGAGGCAGGAGGCCCCGTTCGGCTCGGTTCCCGGGGACGGAGTCGTAATGATCATGGCTTGCCTTTCCCGTGCGAGTGCAGCGGTAACGACCCGTATACCCGATACGCCACACCTGACTCTGCGTGCCCGTGATCGATTCGGAGTCCCGCATCCACGCTGTTCGGAGAGCTCCCCGGGCGCAGCCGATCCGTTGAGCCACCGGCTGCGAACCCCCCGCACCCCACCGGTGGCGGGCGTCGTATGCGCGTTTCCGTCCCTGGGCAGCAGCCGAAGAAGACGGCCGCATCTCTTACCCCGACCGGGACGGCATGGGGGCCGCCCCGGTCGAGGAACCCGCGCCGGCGCTGCGCAGCGCCTCGGCGACCGACGGGTACGGCGGCGGGAAATCCGGGGGCGCGGCGAGGGCCAGCAGGCGTCGCACTGCCGGGGAGGGCGCGGCGAGCCGCACCCGGCGCCGGGGGGCGTCGCACGGCAGGACCGCGCGCAGCAGCCCTGAGTCGCAGAAGCCGACCCGGGAAGCGTCGATCACGACCGTGGTGGCGGGGCCGCTGGCGCCGGTGGCCACTGCGGAGCGCACCCACGAGGCGGTGAAGAAGTCGATGTCCCCGGCGAGTGTCACCACGCAGCAGCCCTCCGTCCAGCGGGCGCCGCGAACCACCTGGTCGGGCGGTTCACCGCCGCCGCTCCGGGAGGCGAGGACGGGCGGCAGCGGCAGCAGTATCGGCGGGCTGCCCGCCGCGGGACGCGTGCCCGCCGCGCGTTGCACGCCTGCTGTGCGCTGCGTGTGCCGGGTGTCGACCGTGCGGGTGGGGTGCTCCTCGTTGCTCATATCCGGCTCCAACGATCACATGCGTGCGCACAGCACTGCCGAGTGATCCGGATCACTCGATTTCGGCCCCCTGCCACCGGTTCGCGCCGGCGAGGATCACCCGAGTGGCCCTTTCCCGTCCGACCGGGCCGGTCAGCGGGGCGCGTCGGGCACGGCATCTCGGGGCGTGATCGGGGTGAGCCGCGGACCGGCGCCGCTCAGGCCCAGGACGATGCCGCCGGCGACCTCGTGCAGCTTCACGTTGCGCTTCTGCGAGAGCCGGCGCAGCACCTCGAAGGCATGGTCGGCCGTGCAGCGCTGCTGCGCCATGACGATGCCGAGAGCCTGGTCGATGACGGACCGGCGGGCCACTGCCGCCTGCACGTCCTCACCGAACTCGACGTGCCCGGCGATCCGGAGCGCCACCCCGAGCGCTCCGGAGGCGTGGTCGGCGAAGGCGCGCGCCTCGCTCCGGAGCCCGGCGTCGAAGGTGCGGGCCGCGGTGGAGTAGAGGTTCAGCGAGCCCACCGCGGAGTCCCGGCCGAGCGGGGTGAGCGGGAGCGAGTGGACGCTGCGCACGCCCTCGGCCAGGCTGGCCGCCGCGTAGTCGCCCCAGCGGGTCTCCTTGGTCATGTCCGGGACGAGTTGGGGCCTGCCGGTGCGCAGGCAGTCCAGGCACGGACCACGGTCCCGCTCATACTGGGCCCGGTCGAAGCGACCCACGCGTGCGTCGCTCGCCGCGGCGGTGACGGGTCGTCCGGCCCGCTGGATGGTGATGCCGCAGGAGACCTCCGGCGGGAACGCGGCACTCGTGATCCTGACCATCTCGTCGAGGAACTCCTCGAGGCGCTCCACTCCGACCAGCAGGGCGTGCAGCTGGCGGAGGGCGCTGTCCGCCACCGGGCCGCCGCCTCCGGCTGTCGCTGTCATACGTGCCTCCTCGGTGCCGATGGTGGCAGAGCGCGGCACGTCAGCGCGGCGCTCAACGGACTCCTGCACGCTCGGGAGGAGTGCTTCGCGGTGGTCGTGTGGGGACGCCGGACCGGCCGGGGCGGCACACAACCGCGCTGCGGGCCGCCACCGGATCGTGCGGGTGCCCTCGGCCCCGAGCACCGAAACGGCGGCCCGCCCTGCCGCCCGGGCACGGAGGACTCGCGGCTACGGGAGAAGATCACCGAACAGCTTGGCCGGCAGGCCCTCGGCGGGGATGAACCGCACCTCGCGGTCCTGCTGGTCGGCCCGGTCCTTGAACCGCTGCAGCTCCGCCAGCCCGACCGAACTGACGTAGGTGACCTCGGACAGGTCCACCACCAGGACCCGCCCGCCCCCGCTGACGGAGAGCAGCCCGCTCAGTGCCGACGCGAGGGTCGGGGCACCGGTCAGGTCGATGGGTCCGTGCACGCTCAGCACCGCCTCGCCCGCGGCCGTCCGGGCGTCCACCCGGAGGCTCTGGCCGCGGGTGGAGGCGGGCGGTACGGGTCGGAGTGCGGTCGTCGTTCCGGTCCGCCCCCCGGCGCGGGGCGCGTCGTCGCTCCCCACGAGGCTGCCCGGGGCGTCCGCCGTACGGGCGCCCGCGTGCGCGTCGGAGGCGGCGCCGGTGGCGCTGCGCACGGTGGCGTCGCTGATCGCCGCCGCGTCGCTGATCGCGGCGTCCAGTGCGTCCGTCGTCTCACGCGGCAGCATGATGCCGTGCCGGGTGCTCTGCACTATGCGCTCCGCGAGGGTGCGGAGCTTGGTGTTGGAGTGCTGCGAGAACCAGCGCAGCAGGCTCAGCGCCGTGTCGTCGTCGAGACCGTGCACCAGCATCAGGGCGCCGACCGCCTGGTCGATGATGGAGTGCGACTCCACGGCCGCCTCGATGTCCTGGCGGGCGCGCAGCGAGGCCGCACGGTGCAGGGGCAGGGTGATGTCCGCGCAGTATCCGCGGAGCTCGGGGGGCTCCCCCGGTTCGGAGGACCGCTCCACCAGCGTGAGGACGGTACGGTCCCGGTCGGCGGCGGCGATGCGGTGGAGCAGGGTCCGCGGCTCGCCGTCCTCCTTCAGGGTGTCGGCGAACAGGGCGAGCAGCTGCTCCTGGTCCTCCGCACTGAGATGGCGAGTCACCAGGGCGGTCGTCGGTTCCACCTGTCCTGGTCTCAGTCCGAACAGACGGAACATGGCGTCCGACCATGTCCAGCTGTCATGGGCCAGTCGGTATGTGAACCGGCCGACGCTTGCGTTGCTCAAGTGATTCCTCGGAGTCGGTGCTCCGCAGCCTCGGGGGCGTTCCGAGGGGAGCGCCGACCGGACCGCGCAGCGCGCTGCTGACGAGGGTCCGGACATGACGTCGTCCCTCCGCCACTGCAAGCCGACGGGGGAAACCGTCCGGAAAAGTCCGAACCCTGCCGCGAGCTGACTGCCCAACTCGAGGTCGTGATCCTGATGTTACCAACGCCGGGCACGAAATTTCGCCGTGCTGCTGATCACACTGCCGCCGGGACGGCGGCGCCGCACCGGCACGCGCGCCGGGCGGTTTGCCGCTCCGCCCCCGGTCCGTGAGGCCCGGGGTGCCGCGTCACGCCTCTCGTTCGCGGGCGCCCTCCCGGGTGCGTCCGGCCGTCACCGTACGTCGGGGATTGCGGCTCAGGTACTCGGCCTCCAACTCCTTCGTCCGGCTGGTGTGCATGCTGAGCGCGCTGTCCGACGCGTGGAGCAGGGTCTCGTGGCGGGTGCGGTGGACGGTCTCCAGCTCCCGGAGCAGCTCCGCGTCGGAGAGCCGGTGCGGATCGATACCGGTCATGGGCTTCGACCTCCCTCGTTCGAGTGGTGCCGGGCCGGGCGGCCGCCCGGCCCGGCACCAGGTGGGGTGGGGCTGTACGGGCGACGCGGCGGCGGGCGCCTTTGGGCGTGCGGTTGCCGGGTACCCGGCAACCGCACGCCCAAAGTCCCCACCTCCCCCTTCACCGGGCGAACGGCGGCGGGGCGACCGCGGACGGTGTGAGACCGGGTGGTCCTCCTCACACCACGTCTCCGAGATCCCCCGGAACATTCGGCGGGGGTCCGCCGTTGGAAGGGGTGTGGGTACGGAGGGACAGTGTCCCCGGGCCTCACCTCACGCCCATGGGGAAGATCGTTCGGCTGAAGCCCCATGGAGCCTTTCGCCGAGAGGCGACCACCCTCCGTCCCCCTCTGTACGCCCCGGCTGGTCTCCCCCGTCCAGCCGGGGCTTCTCTGTGCCCGGAACTCCGCGCCCGGTTCGATCAGCGGGTGGCGCGGCGCCTGCGTGCGAGGACGACCAGTCCACCACCGGCCAGAAGCACCGCGGCGGCGCCTCCGGCGAGGTAGCCAGTGGTGCTGTCGCCGCCGGTCTCGGCCAGCTCGGTGTCCTTGGCCCCGCCGTCCGAGCTGCCGGCCGTGCCTTCGGCCGCGTCGTCGGAACCCGTGTCCGCGCCGTCGTCGGCGCCGTCCTTCCCGTCCTCGGCGGGAACGAAGTCCGCAGGCGGCTGGTCGCAGCCCACGCCGTCCCGGTCGCGGTCGAGCGCGGGCTTGTAGTGGGCGTCACCCTCGGGGATGTTCGCGTGACCGTTCTCGTACGCCTCGGTGCAGTTGGTGAAGGGGTGGTTCCCGTCGTGCGCCTGGGCGCCGGCGGGCAGCACGGCGAGGGCGAGCGCGGCGACCGCCACGGCGGCGGGCTTGCGGAACGTGTTCACGGGGCGCCTTTCGATATCCGTGCGCATGGTTCCCCCATGGCACGGCCGGATCTGGAGGTGATGACGCTAGCGACAGGCCACCGGCGGGGTAACCGTATTGGCGCGCACGGTGACATGACCGTGACGTGACCCCGCGGTAACCCTCCGCTTGTGCGTTCGGAGCTGGTACACGCGTTCCCCGCCGCGCCGCCGCGGGGACAGGTCGTCCGGACGCCGGTGGTCACACGCCGCCCGGTTCCGCGCCGAGGCGGCGGACGCGACCCGACCACGCGGAAGCGGCCTGACGCGGGGAGAGGGCGACGTGACCTGGTGGCGACGCGGACGGGCGAGGGGCCCCGCGGACGGGGTCCCCGCCCGCGGGGCTCCTTGTGGTCAGTAGTTGCCGTTCGCGATCATGTCGCCGTCCTCGCCGTACACCGTCACAAGCCCGTTGTCCGACTCGTAGCAGGAGGCGAAGGCGCTGGCGATCAACTTCGCCTCGCCGCCGTCCGGGCCCGCGATGCCACCCGTGAAGTCGGTGAAGACCTCGGCACTGTCGAGGATGTCGTTCCGGCGGTCGACGCCGTCGACCTTGGTCACATGCTCGACGGCGCTCTTCTCCGCCTCGGAGCCGGAATCGGCGACGCAGTCCTTGAACTGATCGGCGGCCGACTGCTCCGGTTCCCCGTCGGTCGCCTCCCTCTCCGCCGCCTCACCCTCGGCTGCCTCACCCTCGGCTGCCTCGTCCCTGGCGGGCCGGTTCTCCTTCGCGGCGGAGTCCCGCGCGCCGCTGGAACCGGCGCCGGAGTCCTCTCCGCTGCCGGCGACCGCGGCGATGACGACGGCGAGGAGGACAAAGGCGACGACGAGCCCGAGGCAGCCGAAACCGATGATCTTTCCGGTGTTCTTCTTCGGCGGTGGAGGGAACGGCCGGCCGTAGGGCTGCTGGGGCTGCTGGGGGTAGGTCACTGGGCTTCCTTGCCTTGTTCGGATTGGATACTCAGACACACCGCGTACGCACGAGGTTGCCCACTGTGCGAGGACTGTCACTCGAAAGAGGCGATGCCCCGCGGCCCCGGGAGCTCGGCCGACGACGAGGGCGTCCGGTCCACGGCTCACGGAGCGGGCGACGCCGGAAGAGCCGTGGGGCTCGGTGCGCAGCGAACCGGTCGGCAGTCGGCCCGGACCCGCCGCTCGGGCCGGTCGCCGGGCGGCAGGCGGGCAGCGGCGGGTGACAGGCAGCGGCGGGTGACAGGAATGCGGCGCCCGGCGCATGAGTTGTCGCCCGGAGGGCTCATCGACCGCGTGGAGAGGGAGGGCATGCCGCTCAAGGACGCATACGAACCGAGCACGATGCAGAGGGTGCGCGACCAGGTGGAGCTGCACGAGAGCTCCGGCGGCACCCAGGGGACCGCCCTGGCCGAGATGGTCGACCAGGACGACCAGAAGCGCCGGGATCTGCCCGTCGTGGTCCTGACCACAGTGGGCGCCAAGTCGGGCAGATCCGCAAGCCGCCGCTGATGCACGTGGAACCGGCCGCCGAGGAGCGCTGAGGCTCACCCCGCACCCTGCCCGCCCCGCAGGGCGGTCCGTCCCGCGGGGACCTACCCGCCCCGTACCTCCGGGCTCCCGGGGCGCCCCGGGGCACGGGGACCCGGCCCGGGCGGGACGGCTCCGCGGAGCAGTTCCGGAAGGGACCCCTGGGAGGGATCGGCGCTCAGTTGCCGCCCTCCGGGGCGATCTCGGCGATCAGCCCTTCGACACGGGCCCTGATCTCGTCGCGGATGGGACGTACGGCCTCGACGCCCTGACCCGCCGGGTCCTCCAGCTTCCAGTCCAGGTAGCGCTTGCCGGGGAACACGGGGCAGGCGTCCCCGCAGCCCATCGTGACGCACACGTCGGAGGCCCGGACCGTGTCCGCGGTGAGCACCTTCGGAGTCTCTGCGGTGATGTCGATGCCGACCTCCCGCATCGCCTCGACCGCGGCGGGGTTGACGGAGCCGGCGGGGGCCGATCCCGCGGAACGCACCTCGACGCGGTCGCCCGCGAGGTGGCTGAGCCAGGCGGCGGCCATCTGGGACCGTCCCGCGTTGTGCACGCAGACGAACAGCACGGAAGGCTTCTCAGCCATGCGGACCTCTCCTCACAGGGACGGCATCCGGCATCCGGAGGCCGAACATCAGCAACCACTGGAGTCAGCGGGGAATGATGTGAGAGTATCAGCGCATGATGACGTCAGCCAAACCTGAAGCGACGCCGGAGGGCGCGGAGCTGATCCGGGTGATCGCCGACCCGATCCGGCTCCGCATCGTGACGCTGCTGTCCCGCGAGACCCTGTGCACCACCCACCTGGTGGAGGAGACCGGAGCCCGGCAGACGAACCTCTCCAACCACCTGCGGGTACTGCGCGAAGCAGGCGTGGTGGAGACCGAGCCCTGCGGCCGCTTCACCTACTACCGGTTGCGGCCCGACGTCCTCACGGTGCTCGCCGGCTCCCTCGCGGAACTCGCCGAGACCGCGCGTACCACTCTCGAGATCGACCGGAAGAGGCCCTGTCCGTGACCGACACCCGGAACCCGACCACCCCCACGACCACCGACGACGAGGGCGGGATCGTCGCGCAGCTCTCCACCCTCGACCGCTTCCTCGCGGTGTGGATCCTGATCGCCATGGCGGTCGGCCTCGGCCTCGGACGGCTCGTCCCCGGGCTGGACGGCGTCCTCAGCAGGCTGGAGATCGGCGGTATCTCGCTGCCCATCGCCCTCGGCCTGCTGATCATGATGTACCCGGTCCTGGCCAAGGTCCGCTACGACAAGCTCGACACCGTCACCGGAGACCGCAGGCTGCTGGTCTCGTCACTCGTCATCAACTGGGTCGCCGGGCCCGCCGTGATGTTCGCACTCGCCTGGATCTTCCTGCCGGACCTGCCGGAGTACCGCACCGGGCTGATCATCGTCGGGCTCGCCCGCTGCATCGCCATGGTGATCATCTGGAACGACCTGGCCTGCGGCGACCGCGAGGCCGCCGCCGTCCTCGTGGCGCTCAACTCGGTCTTCCAGGTCTTCGCCTTCGGCCTGCTCGGCTGGTTCTACCTCTACCTGCTTCCCGGCTGGCTCGGACTCGGGGGCGGCGAGACGCTGGACATCTCGATGTGGAAGATCGCGCTGAACGTCGTCATCTTCCTCGGCGTCCCCCTCGTCGCGGGCTACCTCACCCGGCGGCTCGGCGAGAAGCGCATGGGCCGCGAGCGGTACGAGCAGAGGTTCCTGCCGAGGATCGGGCCGTGGGCCCTGTACGGGCTGCTCTTCACGATCGTGCTCCTCTTCGCCCTGCAGGGGAACACGATCACCTCGCAGCCCTGGGACGTCGCCCGCATCGCCCTGCCGCTGCTCGTGTACTTCGCCCTGATGTGGGTCGGCAGCTTCGTCCTCGGCAAGGCCATCGGCCTGGCCTACGACCGCACCGCGACCCTCGCGTTCACCGCCGCCGGCAACAACTTCGAGCTCGCCATCGCCGTCGCCATCGCCACCTTCGGCGTGACGAGCGGCCAGGCGCTCTCCGGCGTCGTCGGCCCGCTCATCGAGGTCCCCGTCCTGATCGCCCTTGTGTACGTCTCCCTCGCCTGGCGCCGCCGGTTCGGCGCCCAGGCGCTGACCACGCAGACGTGAGCGACCGGCGTCCCGTGCCCCGCACCGCGCCCCGCGCCCGCGGGAGCCACCGCGCAGCGGGGCCCGGAGCGGGCTCGGGGCCGGGGGCTGGAGCGGCGTGAGCACGGTGCACGACGTGGTGGTGATCGGCGGCGGCCAGGCAGGGCTCGCCGCCGGTTACCACCTGCGCCGCCGCGGCCTGGACTTCGTTCTCCTGGACGCCGAGGGCACCCCGGGCGGCGCCTGGCAGCACATGTGGGACTCGCTGCACCTCTTCTCGCCCGCCGAGCACTCCTCGCTGCCGGGCCGCCCGATGCCGCAGCAGCCCGGCGAGCCGTATCCGGCCGCCGCGCACGCCGTGGACTACCTCACCGACTACGAGCGGCGCTACGACCTGCCCGTGCACCGGCCCGTGCGAGTCCGCGGCGTGCACCGGGACGGCGCACTGCTGCGGGTGGAGAGCACGTCCGGCACCTGGCGCGCACGGACCGTCGTCAGTGCGACGGGCACCTGGCGGCGTCCCTTCGTTCCCGCCGTGCCCGGTCGGGACGTCTTCACCGGACGCCAACTCCACACCGTGGGCTACCGCTCCCCCGACGACTTCAGCGGCCGGCACGTCCTCGTGGTCGGGGGCGGCAACTCCGGTGCGCAGATCGCCGCCGATCTGGCCGCCCGCGAGGACATCGGGCACACCTGGGTCACGCGCCGCCCACCGCGCTACCTGCCCGACGACATCGACGGCCGCGCCCTGTTCGACACGGCCACGGCCCGCCGCCGCGCCCTGGAAGCCGGCCGTCCCGATCCCGGGGGCGCGGCCTCGCTCGGCGACATCGTCGCAGTCCCTCCCGTCCGCGAGGCGCGCGACCGCGGACTCCTCGTCGCCGCGCCCCCGTTCGCGCGCCTGAACGCCGACGGCGCGCTCTGGCCCGACGAGTCGCGCCAGGACGCCGACGCCGTCATCTGGGCCACCGGTTTCCGCCCGGCTCTCGCCCACCTCGCCCCACTCGCGCTCCGCGACGAGCACGGGCGCATCCCCACTCGCGGCACCCGCGCCCGCGACGAACCACGCCTGCACCTGCTCGGCTACGGCGACTGGACCGGCCCGGCCTCCGCCACCCTCATCGGAGTCGGCCGCCCCGCCCGCGAAGCAGCGCAGGAGATCTCCCGCCTCCCGTGCTGACCTGCCGGTGGTTCATCTTCCGCGCAGCGCGCCGAGGTTCGGGACGACGGTCGCCCGGCAGGACGACGGCACGCCTTCGGCGGTGCCTCCACCGCTGCGGCTGCCCCAAGGCGCCTGACCCGCCGACGGGCCCGGTCTTCCACGTCTCGTGGCGGGCCGGGCGGGGGCCGGCGCCGTTCGGCCGCCCCGGAACGGTGAAAGCCCCGGCTCAGATGTTGCTGAGCTGGGGCTTACCGGTAGGCCGTGTGGGACTCGAACCCACAACCAATGGATTAAAAGTCCTGGAGGGGGCCGTCCGGACGAGTCCGGGCGGTCCTTCTCTGTCCGGTATTGCCTGTTCATGTGTGGTGTGGCGCATCAGGCAGTCCGTGGCGTGACGGGCTGTGCGGGACCGTCCGCTCACGCATCGCTCACGCATCCAGCGGCATCGGTGGCCGGTGCCCCACCACCTGAAAGTGCCTGCCCGCCCTCCCCCGCTCCTGCGCTGAGCACCCTCGGCGCCATCTGCTGCGGGGCGTCAGTAGCGCCTGTCGTGCAAGAGAGAAGCCGCGTCCTGAGCTTTCGCCGCCGCCGTCGAGATCTCCTGGCCAGCCTGGTTGAGAATGTTCACCGCATCGGATAGCCCCCTGAGATCATCGGCGGCATGCAAAAGCGTTGAGGCTGTGTCCGGGAGCGTCCTGAGAGACTGGGCTGCTTGAAGCAGCCCAGGCGCGGTGTCCGGGAGGTGACCCAGATCACGCGATGCGCTGCTGAGCATGCGCACGTCGTCCTCGGAGATTCCAAACCCATGGATCCTCGGGTCGGAGATCCCTCTGGTGACGCTCTTCAGAAGGTCCGCCAGTTCGGGGGCCGTCTTGGCGAATTCATCCAGGGCAGGTTCCAGACGCTCGAACAGCTCTTCCTGGGCTCCCTGGATCATCTTTGCGAGTTTGTCCTCGGTGAGGTCGGTCAGCCCTGCAAGCGCATCAACGCCGTCAGACTCCCGAGCGTCCTTCCAGGCTTCGAGTATCTCGACCGGAAACTCTTCGCTTCGCGGCCCGTCCACCAACTTGTGATGCGGAGTGCACAGCAGAATCAGATTGCCGAAGCTGTTTCGCTCTCGGAGGTCGAGGTCCTCCTCAGACCTTGGTCCGTTGTCCTCGAACGCCCTCATGTGGGCAATCTCCAGGTTGAGGAACGGCTCGTCGTCGATCATCCGAAGGATCGGGACGTTGCACTCGGGGTAGTAGCAGCCCCCTCGCGCGAGCGTAGTCAGGGCGGCGATGGTGGCGTTGCTGTAAGAGCGACGGGGCTTGGAGGTCACGCTAAACTCCCTCGGGTAGGCGGGACACTCATCAAGCTAACGTGCAGCACTGACAACGCCGCCCCTGAAGTGCGTTGATACGAAGCCCTGCTGAGCGAATATTGGCCATCGGCATCTATTGCTCCAGTCGGCGTTGGCGACCAGGACTGGAACAGCGAGCGAACTCGTCCAAAGGCCGACAGCGCTCAGGCCGCGTGGGGCGTTGTCCCAGCCCACCAAGTCGAAGAGACAGGAGGCCGGCGCGGTCATGTTGGCCGGTTCAGGTCGGCGCGTGTGGGGAGCCACCACTCGAGGTTGTTGCCATAGTCGCCGGAGAAGATCCTGCGGATCTCGTCGGTGGCGAGGGGCTGCGTGATGCTTTCGATGCCCGGTGCGGCGACGCGGGGCGCAGGGTCTGTGCCGCGAACGCGTCCAAGGGGCGCTGAGAGCGTGCCCTCGCCCCTCGGGGAGTCCCAGATGGAGGCGGGTAGGCGATCAGAGCGGAACGATCCAGCCGTCGATGAGGGAGTTGGCGGACGCCGTGGGTCTGTCGAGCACTTCGACGGTCGCGTATCACCTGAAACGGATTCGGGAGCGTGGCCTGCCGGTAGAGACCCGGGGCAGAGCGACAGGCCGGTGACCGCCTTGCGCCGGACCGACCATGCAAGGGCCATCTCATCAGTCTGGTCGCGTGCCGGGGGAATAAAAGGGAAGCCGTGTCGATTCTCGCCCTGCAGTGATCGTGCTGGAGCGGGGAGGAGCGCATGGGCGACCTGAAGGTCTTCCGGGTCAGAGGTGACCGGGCGACGGAGATACCGGGGGCCTCGGTGGCCGTAGAGCGGTATCTGCAGTCGCTGATCGAGGCCAACATGGAGGCGATGCTCGGCATTCGTTTCCTGGCCTCGGAGTACCGGACGGGTCGGCGCCACCGGGGTCGGGTGGACTCGCTCGGGCTGGACGAGAGCGGCACTCCGGTGGTCATCGAGTACAAGCGGTCGCGGGATCAGAACGTAATCAACCAGGCGCTCTCCTACCTGGTGTGGCTGCGGGACCACCACCATGAGTTCGAGCGGCTCGTCGCAGACCGGCTCGGTGCGGAGGCGGCCGGGGCGGTGGATTGGAGCAACCCGCGAGTGGTGTGTGTGGCCGGGGAGTTCACGTACCACGACACGGTGGCGGTGGAGGAGATCGGTCGTCGGATCGACTTGGTCTCCTACCGGATCTTCGACGACGTGCTCACGCTGCAGCTGATCGCCTCGGTCGCAGGATCCGGATGGCCTTCCTCGCGCGCCAATGCACCGATCGCTTCGAGCAAGGCGGAGCCGGTGCCGGAGGTGAGCGTGCAGCAGCAGCGGCTGGAGGGTGCTCCGGCGAAGGTGAAGGAGTTGTTCGGCGCGGTCGATGAGCGTCTGCTGTTGCCAGAGGGGGCGTGGATGGAGCCGCAGCAGCACTACCTGACCTACCGGCGGTTGCAGAAGTTCGCCTCCTTGCGGGTGCTGCCGCGCAAGGAGGTCGTGGCGATGAACCTGAAGCTGGATCCGGCGACCGTGGAGCTGGAGGAGGGCTTCACTCGCGACGTGACCAAGATTGGCTGCCTCGGCATCTCGGGCGTCGAGGTGAGCCTGTGCTCACGGGCCGATCTGGAGCGGGCCGAGCACTTGATCCAGCGGAGCATCGCGGCCTCCTGACCATGCCGCAATGAGGTGCGGTCGCAGGCCGGTATCGGCTCTGCGACCGCACCTTCGCACGTTCTGTCTTCCTCCCCGTTCTCTCGGCCGGGGATCACTCCTCGGGTCCGGCGAGGCCAAAGTCGTCCTGGGTCAGCTCGTCGGCCATGCGCTGCTCGGCGATGTCTGCGTAATGGTCGGACAGTTCGATACCGACGAACTGCCGGCCTTCTCGCAGGGCAGCGACTCCGGTCGAGCCGGATCCGGTGAAGGGGTCCAGGACGGTGCCGGCGGCAGGGCAGATCTTCACCAGCTCCTGCATCACCTCGACCGGCTTCTGCGTGATGTGCACCCGTCCCTTGCGGGGCTGGCTGGCCTGATAGAGGCCGGGGAGGTAGACGGGGTTGCGGTTGGCGTCGACCGGCCCCTTGGTGCCCCAGACGATGTACTCGCAGGACTGCTTGAGCCGTCCCTTCTGCGGGCGGGAGACCGGCTTGTGCCACGAGGCGATCCCCCGCCACGTCCACCCTGCGGCCTGAAGGGCATCGGTGGTGGTGGGCAGTTGGCGCCAGTCGGTGAAGACCAGCGCGGCGCCGGACTCGACGGTTGCCCGGTATGCCTCGGTCAGCAACAGCGACAGCCAGTACCCGTAACTGCGCTGGTCGCGGTTCTCGCCCGGGAAGTCGGCGAGCTGGTGCTCGGCGTCCACGGTGGTGTACTTCGCCTTCGCGGTGCGACCGGTGCGCTCAGAGCTGGTGCGTCCGCCGGAGTTGTAGGGCGGGTCGGTGATCAGGGCGTCGACGCTGGCGTCGGGGACGTCGGACAGCGCGCTCAGCGCGTCGCCTCGATGCAGGGTGTAAGGCATAACGGGGTTCTCTCTCAGGAAGTGGTGCACGCACGCCCGGCCCGGCAGGGGGCGGGTGCGCGGCAGGGGAATGCCCGGCGAATTGCCACGGGCGCTTCTGGGGGCTGGGTCCGATGCGCGCTGAAGAGTAGTGCGGGATTCCGGCCGCACCAAGCCAGAAGCGGTGCCCGTATCGCCGCCTGGAGCGGCTTGTTTGGTGCGGCCGGAATTCGTCTCTACAGTCTCGGCAGGCTCATCGGGAACGGCCCGTTTCCGCTCTCGTTGAGCTGTGCTGATGCGTGTTGCGCCGTCCAACGGGCGGGTCGATTCAGCACGCTGTCGAACGTCTCCTGACCGGAGAAAGGCGTCTGCGGAATGTGGTGCGTGAGATTACCAGCGCGGCTTGCTGCCGCTCTTCACTGAAGCGGCCCGGAGGCCAGGGTGGGCCTACCCCGGCCTCCGGACCCGCCGCCCCCAGCAAGAAGATTTCGGATTCTTGACCGGCGCAGTGCCGGTGGCCTTTCAACGAGAGCACCCGCACCACGCCACCTACACACAAGGAGTTGCCCATGCGGCACCCACTGAAATGCCCGGCACCACGACCGGACGGTCGGCTCGCGCCCCATCGGGCCGGTCCGCGCTCGTGAACAAGACCCTGGTGACCGTTGGCGCGGTCGTGACCGCGCCGATGCTGCTGATCGCTCCTCTGGCGATGGCGATGGCCGGTGCGCACGGCGCTCAAACGGCCTGTAAAAGACGCCGGAGGCGCTGACGTTGACGCTGCGGCGGTCAGCAAGCAGGTCCGCTCGATCCTCGACGGCGGCAAGGCCGGCCCGGTCGACGTGGCCGGGCTCGATGCACCCAAGGAGCAGGTCCCGAGCGCCAAGACGATCCAGGCCACCGGCGTCGCGCTCAAGGTCCCGCCCCGAGGACAGGTGGTCGCGCTGGCCACAGCCCTACAGGAGTCGGGTCTGCGGAACCTCAGCTACGGCGACCGGGACAGCCTCGGCCTCTTCCAACAACGGCCGAGCCAAGGCTGGGGGACCGCCCAACAGGTCCGCGATCCCGTGCATGCCTCGACCTCCTTCTACACACACCTGAAGAAGGTCTCGGGCTGGCAGTCCATGACCGTCGCCCAGGCCGCCCAAGCGGTCCAGGCAAGTGGATTCCCCGATGCGTACGCGAAGTGGGAGCCGCTGGCCGCCGCGCTGCAGAAGGCCCTCGCCGAAACCCTCAAGGGCGAAGGCGGTTCGAGCAACGGCACGGACAAGGGCGACAAGGCCGATGGCTCTGCCGGAGGCGAGTGCGGCGACGAGGATGGCTCGTCGTTCGGTCCGATTCCGAAGGGGTCCGTCCCAGAGGGCTACGAGATCCCGGCGTCCGCGCCCAAGCCGGTTCGTGAGGCGATCCGGTGGGGCCTGGGTCAGCTCGGGACGCCGTACCAGTGGGGCGGGTCGTGCACGGACGCGCACGGCGAGGACCCGATGGGCCGGTGCGACTGCTCCTCGCTGATGCAGGCGTCCTACAAGGCCGGCGGTATCAAGCTCTCCCGTACCACGTACACGCAGGTGAAGGAGGGCGAAGCGGTCAGCCCAAAGCGGGTGAAGGCCGGGGATCTGCTCTTCACTCGCGGCACGGCCGCCCGCCCGGAGCATGTCGGCATGTACATCGGGCATGGCCTGATCCTCCAGGCGCCGCGCACTGGTGACGTCACCAAGATCACCCGGCTTGCCGACTGGCGTCCCTCGATCCTCGCCGCACGTCGCATCGCCTGACGCGCTCTCCCCCTCCCTCATTTCCCTCTCGCACGACCTCCGGGCTTTCGCATGCCTGGAGGTGAACAGGAGTTCCCTTGAAATTCGCGCAGCATCTCCAGCACCTGGCCTACGACCCCGGCATCTCGCCCCAGGGCGGCGGCCTGCCGGGCATCGACGTGCTGAAGAAGGTGGTCGGTTCGATCAACCTCTTCGGGATCATCGCCACGGTCGGAGCCCTGGCTCTCTCAGCGGTGATCTGGGCCTGGGGCCACCACAGCGGAGGTCACCAGGCCGAGCAGAATGGCAAGAAGGGCACCACCATCGCGGCCGGCGTCGCCTTGCTCCTTGGCGCGGCGAACGGGATCGTCGCCTTCTTCTCCGCGATGGGAACGCAGGTCCGCTGATGCCCACGCTGAAGAAGCGATCCGCCTCCTCTCAGGACTCCTCCGTCGCGCCCTCGTCTGTGCTCCGGCGCTCGGCGATGATCGGGACCATCCTGGCGGCGCTGCTGGCCGCCACAGGTCTCCTCGCCTACCTGACCCGGTCCGAGGCTCCGCAACCGCGAGCGGACGCCCCCTCAAAGCCCACCGCTTCTCCGCACTCCACCGCGCCGCGGCCGGGCACGGACGAGGCCGTCGTCGCGCCGCCGCACACGGGCGATCCGGTGACGTTCGCGAAGGCCGCAACCAAGGCGCTGTGGACGTATGACACCCAGCGCTTCAGCCGGACCGAACACCTGGCCGGGCTCAAGCGGTGGATGACCGGCGAGAAGAAGTACGCCGAGTGGAAGTCTGTGACCGGCGAAGTGCCCGGCAAGGCGCTGTGGTCGCGGATGCACGACAACCACCAGCACGCCACCGCCAAGGTGAACGAGGGCCACTTCCCCCAAGCGTTCAAGACCGCCATGTCCCAGGACCCCGGCGGCATCACGCAGGCATACGTCTACGCCGTCACCGTCACCGGCAAGCAGTCCCTGGCCTGGAAGGGCTCGGGCGCCGGAGCCGAACCCCGCTCGACCACGCTCGCCGTCCAGTGCCGTCCCGATCACGACTGCGCCTTGTCCGGCGTGCTGCCGGAGGTCGCCCCATGAGCCGTGCTGCGACGATGAAGGAGGTGTCCGATGGGTGCCTGTGACCTTCCGCTGATGAATTCGGTGTGCGGCGCCGTGGGCGGTGTGGCCGGGGAGACCGGTGAGGCGATCACGGACGGCATCGGTGCGTGGATCGCCAAGTCCATGGGCGAGGTCGCCCAGTCTGCCGCCGACCTGGCGTCCCGGGCGGTGAACGAGACCACCGCAGTCGACCTGAACGCCGAGTGGTTCCGGCACAACTACGAGCTGATCCTGCCCATCGGGCTCGTGCTCACCGTGGGGACGTTCTGTCTCCAGCTCACCCGCGCCGCTTGGCGCCGGGACGAGCGGGCGCTGGCGCAGGCGGCGTTCGGGACGATGATCGGCGTCTTCTTCGCCTTCGCCGCCATCGCCTGCACCACCGTCGCGCTCACCGTGGTCGACGCCCTGTCCGCCGGACTGTTCAAGGCGGCGAACTCCTCGGTCGACGATGCGATCCGCCGCGTGATCAAGGTGAACGAGTTGGGGGCGATGTACGGCCTGGGCTGGGGCGTGCCCGCGATCGTCGCCCTCGGCTGCGCGGTCGGCGCGTTCTTGTACTGGGCCGTGATGGTCGCCCGCAAGGTCGGCATCCTGGTGCTCGTCACGCTCGCGGTCTTCGCAGGCGCGGGCGGGGGCTGGGAGGTCGCCAAGCGCTGGCGCAGGGGCTGGATCGAGGCCACCTCCACGCTCATCGTCAGCAAGCTGTTGATGACGATCGTCTTCCTTCTCGGCGTCTCCGCGATGGGCGAGCCCGACTCCGACGGCGGCATGGCGGCCCTCTCGGACGCCATGTCGGGCCTGGTCATCATGGTCCTCGTCCTGCTGTGCCCGTACGCAACCTACAAGTTCGTGCACTGGGCGGCCGACGGCGGCGGTCACGATGACCTGCATCGCACCGGGGTTGCCGGAGTCGGTACGGCTGCCGGGGCGGCGAAGAGCGCGGGCCAGTTGGCGATGCAGGCCAAGACCGGCGGCATGGCGCCGCAGGGGCCTTCGAAGGTCCCGGGCCAGGGTGCCGGCGGTGTCGCCTCGGGCATCGACCCGAGCGGCGGTGCCGGCGACGGCCAGGGAAAGCCGAAGCAGACCAACTTCCGCTTCGGCGAGGACCCGGGCGCCTCCGGTGACAAGGGCCGCGCGCTCATCCGCCACCCTCAGACCGACGGCGACCAGGGCCAGCCCCTCATCCGGCGCCCAGGTCAGGAATCCGGTGCACGCTCCAGCAATGGTGGCCAGGGCTCCTCCCACCGGTCGACGGGGAGTATGCGCCAGCCGTCTTCGGCGAGCGGACCACCGCAATCGAGCGGTCCGCCTCCGCAGGGCGGTGCCACGCCGCAGCGGTGGGTCTACCCCGGCCCGCCCGGTGATTCGGGCTCCTAGAGCCCTCGCCTGACGGGGGCGGGACCGGCCCACCCGGCTGCTCGCCCCCGTCCCCACTCTCTCTCCATCCTCTGCTTTCAAGGACGGCTCTGCCATGTTCTCCGAGACCTCTTCTTCCGACGGTCCGGCCACCGTGAAGTTCCCCCACCGCACCCGCCGGGGCGTGTTGATGGGCCTGTCCGTACCGCAGGTGCTCGGCGTCGCGACCACCGGTCTGCTACTGCTCACGGTGCTCCTCACCTCCGGCGTCCTCGGCGCGCTGAAGCTCATGCCGCTGTGGGCCCTGCTGCTGGCGGGCGTCTTCGTACGGCACCGTGGACGCTCGTTGGCCGACTGGGCACCTATCGCCCTCCGGTACGCACTGCGCCGTGCGAACGGCCAGCTGGTGTGGCTGACCCGGCCCACCACCCGGCCCCGCCGGGAGGGTCTGCTGCACCTGCCCGGTACGGCCGCCTCGCTCCGCGTCGCCACGGCGCCGAACGGGCACTTCGGCGCGGTCCACGATCCGCACGCGGGCACGCTGACCGCGGTGGTCCGTGTCTCGGCCCGCGCGTTCGCGCTGCTGGACCCGGCCGCCCAGTCTGCCAACGTGACCGGCTGGGGCCGCACGCTTGCCGCGCTCGCCCGCACCGGGCACGTCGCCCGCGTCCAGGTACTGGAGCGCACCGTCCCCGACAGCGGGGACGCGCTCAACCGGTACTGGGCCGAGCACGGCGCCGCTGACACCCCGCTGGCCGGGGCCGTCTACCGGGACCTGCTGGAGGCCGCCGGACCGGCCGCCGCGCCGCACGAGGCGTACGTCGCCCTGGCTCTCGATATGAAGGCCGCCCGACGGTTGATCAATCAAGGCGGGGGCGGGCTCACCGGCGCCTTCACCGTGCTGGCACAGCTCACCTCCACCTTCGACCAGTCCGCCCGCAACGCCAGTCTCGCCCCGGGCGGCTGGCTGTCCGCCAACGAGGTCGCAGCGGTGATCCGGACCTCCTACGACCCCGCCTCCTCCGCCGCGCTCGACCAGTGGTCCCAGACCGGACGCCCGCAGGCCGACCCCGCCGCCGCCGGACCCGTGGTCCTGGTGGAGAAGGCCGAACGCGTCCAGACCGACACCGCGCACCACGCGACGTACTGGATCGAGAACTGGCCCCGCACCGAAACCTCGCCAGGCTTCTTGCACCAGCTCCTGTTCACCTCCGGGGTACGCCGTACCCTCTCGATCACCTACACCCCCAAGGGGCTGGACTCCGCACTCAAGGACGTGCAGCGCAAGAAGGCCAGCGTGATCGCGGACGCCGCCGAGCGGGCCCGCAAGGGCCAGGTCGACTCGGAAGTCGACGCCATCGAGTACGCCGACGTCAAGGAACGCGAACGCCAGCTCATCGCCGGACACGCCGACGTGGCCGTCACCGGGCTCCTCACCGTCAGTGCCGAGTCCGAGGACGACCTCAACTCCGCCTGCGCCGCGATTGAGACCGCCGCCGTGTCGACCATGACCGACCTGCGCCGACTGACCTGGCAGCAGGCCGAAGCCTTCACCCGTTCGGCCCTCCCTCTCGCCCTCGCGGCATAGCCAGCACTGTCGGCCACCCTCGTTCCGCGCTCAACCGAAGGCCCCTCCCCATGCCGACCGACCCCCTGCCCGGCCTGGCTTCGGACTTCGTGCCGTTCGCCACCGCCGCGCTCGACTTCCACCGGGCGATCAACCTCCCCGATGCCCCCATCGCCGCCTCCCGAGCCGAACTGGACTCGCTGCACGCCCACCTGGTCGCCCTCTACGGGCTCCTCGACGCGCACACCAGCAGCACCTCCCCCGTGGCCGGCGTCGAAAGTGACCACCTGCGCGCATGCCGGATCCGGCTGTGGCAGGCCGCCGACCACCTCCACGCCGCCTTCCACACAGCACCCCACCCGGGCGCCGGACGCGTACCTGCCCGCGAGGCGTGCCAGGCCCGGCTCCCCGAGGGTGCGCCCGAACTCACGGTGTGCCAGCGCCATCTGGCCGCCTCAGCGCGAGTGCGCCGGGATCACACGCCCACCGATCTGCGCGACCCCTTCACCGGCCTCACCCGCCACTGACCACCAGGAGCACCACCGAGCATGCCCCTCTCGATACGCCCGCGCGTCACCGCGAGCCCGCTGTTCGTCCCCGCCAAGAGCGACCGCGCTACCTCGCGTGCCGCGCGGGCTCATCTGGCCACCGCCCGCGACCAGGCCCGGGACGCCAACCGCCCCGAGGCCCGCGCCGCCGCCTCCGGTCTCGACCCCGAGCTGCGGGCCACCTACCCGGCGGCTGGACGCCCCGGCCGGGCCTCCGCCCGCTGCGGCAGCCTGAAACTCCCCGCCCACCGCATGACAACCGCGACGGCCTCGGGCGCCTACCCGTTCCTGGCCGAAGGCGGCCTCGGTGCCCAAGGCATGTACATCGGGCGCGACGTCCACGCGGAGGCGGCGTTCTGCTACGACCCGTTCTCGCTCTACGGGCGCCTCGACGGGTTCACCAATCCGAATATCCTCCTCGCCGGGGTCATCGGGATGGGCAAGTCCGCCGTGGCCAAGTCCCTCGCGGTCCGCGCCGTGGCCTTCGGCTACAAGATCTACGTCCCCTGCGACCCGAAGGGTGAGTGGACCGTGGTCGCCCGGGAGCTGGGGGGCCAGACCATCGCGCTGGGTCCTGGGCTGCCCGGTCGTCTCAACCCGCTGGACGCCCCCGCGCGGCCGAGCGGGGTCAGCGAGGAGGACTGGCGCGGTGAGGTCCGCAAGCGGCGCCTGCTCCTCCTCGGATCGTTGGCGAAGACGGTGCTGCGTCGCGAGCTGCACCCGATGGAGCACACCGCGCTCGACGTCGCGCTCGACGAGGTCGTCGCGCACGCCGAGGCCGACGGCAACACTCCGCTGCTGGGGCAGATCGCGCACGTCCTCGGCTCACCGGAACAGCTCGACGCCGCACTCGGCGAACCCTCCGGCCGCCTCGGAGCCGGCGCAGAGGACCTCGCCCACGCCCTCCGCCGGATGGTCCACGGGGACCTGGCCGGGATGTTCGACGCGGAGTCGACCGTCGTCTTCGACCCGAGCGCTCCCATGCTGTCCATCGACCTCTCCCGCCTGGGAGGCGCGGGCGACGACACCGCGCTCGTGCTGGCCATGACCTGCGCGTCCGCGTGGATGGAGTCCGCCCTCGCCGACCCTGATGCCGGTCGGCGGTGGGTGATCTACGACGAAGCCTGGCGCGTCATGCGGCACGTCGCCCTGCTGGAGCGCATGCAGTCCCAGTGGAAGCTGAGCCGAGGGCTCGGCATCGCGAACCTCATGGTCATCCACCGCCTGTCCGACCTGCTCACCGCAGGCGACGCAGGCTCCCGGGGACGTGCCCTGGCCGAGGGCCTGCTCACCGACTGCTCCACCCGCATCATCTACCGCCAAGAAGCAGACCAACTCGCTGCCGCCTCCTCCCTGCTCGGGCTCACAGGCGTCGAGGCCCAGGCCGTCTCCGCCCTCACCAAGGGACGCGGCCTGTGGAAAGTCGCAGGCCGCTCCTTCATCACCCAGCATCTGCTCCACCCCCGCGAGCGCGAGTTGTTCGATACCGACGCCCGAATGAGCGGCTGACCAGCCACAACACCAAGGCGAGCGGCGTCGAATACCGGATTCGGCGCTGCCCGCCCGGGTCTTGCGAAGGGGCACACGATGCCCCTCGACCCAACGACCGGCGAGGCCCCCTCGCCGCGATCCCCGAGGCAGCCGAACGCGGGCGCAAGGCCCTGGAGGACTGGGATGCCGTCTCCGACAGCCTCTGCGAGGCCAACCACGGACCTCTGGATGAGCGGTACGACACCCGCCAGCACCAGCCCTCCACGGCCACCCCATGAACGCTGAGTTCCGGCACAGGTCAGAGATCGCGCAACGCCGAGGGCTGGCATTACGCGCTCACCTTCGCAGACAACGCCGACGTCCTGGTCGAGATCGAACAGGCAACCCGCGCGCGTGCAGGCGCCGGTCGCGGTCGGACGGCTCAGGCCGAGGCCGCTCGCGCCCGCTCCACCACCACAGCCGCACCCACCGTTTCACCGACCACGCCCGGCCCTTCGACGCCCGCGCCGTCCGTTCCCGAGAGGACGCACCGGCCGCGCTAGCGGAAATCTTCGGCACCGCCAAACCCAGCCTGCGAGCGCATCCTCACCACCCGTACGTCCCCGACTCTGCGAGGTGCAGCTCGTGGCGGAAACTCCGCACATTACCATCGGCCACCACCCCGATGCCGGCGTCGTGGCCGCCCCCTCTCACGCTCACCACGTCACCGACCACCTGCTGCGCAGGGTCGGCTTCGAGCCCCTCTCCGACAGCCGTCTCTATGGGCTGACGGAGCCTGGTCGCGATCCAGTACGCCGCACCCAACTGGCGGTCCAGTCACTGCGGGCCGCGCGCCGGGACGTCCATGCCGATGCCGCCTACGACCTCCACCCAGGTGAGCATCCGCTGCCGCCCGGCGGGCCGCGAAAGGAGGCGCCCCTCACGGCGGCCTCCGCCCAGCAGCGACGAGCCAACGCCGCGACCGCCGTCTCGCCCGCGCGCACGGGCACCACCGCCGCGCAGGTCGACCCGCCGGTCGAGAGCACACACCGCACCGCACCGGCTGTGGCGCGGCAGTCCACGCATCATCGCTAGGAGGAACGTTCCTGTGTCTCTGGAACTTGAGCCCGATGTGGCCTTCGGGGCCACCCCCGAGTTCGGTATCGCGGCTGCCGTCGCCGATGATCGGCCCTTCCTCGACGAGGTGCTGCGCAAGCACCATTTCGAGTACGACGCGAGGTTGGATGTGTATCTGCTGCCGGACGGAACCCCGCACCACACGGCAGTGCAGAACGTGGCCGCTGCCACGCGCGAGGTCCAAGAGGCGGGACTGTCGGTCGCCGCTGACCCCCGCGCCGTGGTCCCAGCGGACGGGAAGCCCGCATCCCGTCCTGGTCAGTCGCCGGTCGTGCTGGAGGACGAGGCTCACGAGTTGCGCGAGGCCGCTGGGATCTCGGAAGTCATCCGGGGCGCGATGGACGAGGGCATCGGCGCGGTCGAAGAGCTGGACGACCTCGTCGACACCGCCACGAAATGGTGCGACCGCCTCGACTCCGCCCAGGGCCGGGACATGGCCCTGCACCTGCGCAGTATGAAGCACCTGGTCACCTCCCTCAACGGCCACGTCATGAGCGCCGTGATGGAGCTGGAGGACATGAGCCGGGGCATTTTCAGGAACGCCCCCGCCACCTCCGACGTACCGCCTCGCGAAGGGCGCAAGGAGCTGCCAGAGCACCACGCGGCCCGCTACCGCGCAGCCACAGCCTCCTCGCCCCAGCGTCCCGGTCTCACCCGGCAGTCGGCGCTCCCACAGCCAGCTCCTCCGGCCCAGCCACCACCTGGCAACCGCCACACCCGCTGAACACACCCCGTTCGATCTGTAAGGAACCTGCTCCATGCCCGTGAAGACCATCTGGCCCATTGACCACGCCTGCGGCCACACCAGCGACGTCGACCTGTCCGAGCGCCCCGCCGACCGGCGTGCCGGCTACGCCCGCTGGCTCGCCTCCCGTGACTGCTCCGAGTGCTGGCGAGCCTCCAAGAACCAGGGCTCGGAGTCGAAGGCCGAGTGGCTGGCGAACAAGCGCGCCGAGGAAGCGGTCGAGGCCGAATCGTGGGCCGAGCAGTACCGGATGCCGCCGCTGGATGGCAGCGAGCGCGCGGTCGGCTGGGCATCCCGCTGCCGCCACCAGCTCGTGACCGCCGCCTTCACCGCGCTGGTCGCCGAAGGCGAGATGGACGAGAGCGAGTGGCAGGCCATTGAGCAGTCCGTACGGCCGCTGACCCGGGCCGGGTGGTGGATCGACAACCGCGAAGCCGAACCCACGGATCTGCCCGAGCTGCTGGAGGCCGCCAGCGAGGCCGACCGCCCCAGCGAGAACCCCCACTTTTAACCCCGGAGAGACCCGTGCCACTCGACCCCCGCGCGACGCGTACGCCCACCGATACGGAGGGCAAGCGCACCTACGGTCACCAAATCCTCCATCTCACCGACCGGCTGACCGGCGCCGAGACCTATGACCAGGCCGCCGAGGCAACCGAGCACGTGCTGGACGAAGCCGACGGCATGCTCGCACGGCTCGGCCAGTTCTTCGAGGCCGCCACCGAAGAAGCCCGGTCCTCCGGGGTCGACGAGGGCTTCGAGCTGGCCTGCCGGTTCGAGGACGCCGCCGCCACGCTCGCCGATCTCAGCGACGAGCTGCACGGGGCCAGCGTCCAGATGCGGGCGCTCGGACCGCCACCGGAGCCGCGCTGGCAGGCCCAGGTCGCCCACTACTACGCCACCGCCCCGCAACACCCCGGCCCTGCGCGCCCGACCTCCGCCGCGTCCGGGCCACCCGCTGCGCCGGTCCGTCCCGAGCACGCCGCGCAGCCGCGCCACCACCGCTAGGAGCCCTCTCCCGTGACCGCCTCCAGAGCCTCTCTGTTCCTCCGCGCCTTCCCCTCCGCTCCCGCACGTTCCTGGATCTCGTCTTGTCTGATGCGCGTACCAGGACGCCCTCGACCACCACCGGTACGGACGTCCTGCTCTATCTCCTGCTCGGCCTCGCCGCCCTTGGCATCGGCGGCGGCAGCCTGGCCTGGCTGTTCGGCAACCTCGCCAACTCGGTCTTCGGCACCGGCCCGTGGGCCCCGCTCGAACCGGTCCAGGCCCTCTTCCACCCCGAGGACCTGTGGCCCGATCTCGACCGGCCCGCCCTGCTCACTGGTTGCTACGCCATCCCCGCTGTGCTCCTGCTCACGGCCGCCGCCGGTGGCGCGAAGCTGTGGCTGCGCTTCCGTACCAACAAGCAGGGCCTCGCCGACCACCGCGATCTGGGTGACCTGTTGCCGAAGAAGGCCACCGTCAAGGCCACCGGCCTGCGCCCCAGCCTTACCGGCACCAAGCCGGCGGACATCGCCCCCGACGACCGTGGGGTGCTGCTCGGTTCGCTGAAGCCCGGCTCGGCGGAGGTCCGCTCCTCCTGGGAGGACGTCCTCCTGGCCATCATGGCGCCCCGTTCCGGCAAGACCTCCGGCCTGGCCATACCCGCGATACTCCGCGCACCCGGCGCGGTGCTGCTGACGTCCAACAAGGCGGCGAACGATGCCTTCACCGCGACGCTCGACGAGCGCGCCCGGACCGGGACGGTGTGGACGCTGGATCCGCAGCAGATCGCGCATGCCGAGCAGACCATGTGGTGGGACGTCCTCTCCGACGCCCACGACCTGACCGGCGCACGGCGCCTGGCGCAGCACTTCGTCACCGCCTCGATCGACGAATCCAGCGCCGGGGACTTCTGGTCGACGGCCGCCGCCAACACCCTCACCGCGCTCTTCCTCGCGGCAGCGCGGGGTGGACGGCCGGTGACCGAGGTGACCGCCTGGCTCGCCTCCCCTGCCGACCGCACCCCGATCGATCTGCTCACCGATGCCGGTCTCGACGCCGTCGCCGCCCAGCTGCAGGGCACCGTCGCCGGAGCCGTGGAGACGCGCGACGGCATCTTCGAGAACGCACGCCAGTACGCGAGCTGCCTGCTCGATCCGCGCATCGCCGCCTGGGTCACCCCACCCCAAGGCAGCTCGAAGCTGCGGGAGTTCAAGCCGGAGGATTTCTCCTCCAGCCGCGACACGCTCTATCTGCTCTCCAAGGATGGCGGCGGCAGCGCGTCGGCGATCATCGCAGCGGCTGCTGACGCGGTGATGCGGGCGGCCGTCATCCAGGCCGAACGCGACGGCGGACGCCTCGACCCGCCTCTCCTGAGCGTCTTGGACGAGGCCGCGAACGTGTGCAAGATCCAAGACCTGCCCGACCTCTACTCCCACCTGGGCTCTCGCGGGGTCATCCCGATCACGATCCTCCAGTCCTACCGGCAGGGCCAGCGGGTGTGGGGCGAGATCGGGATGGACGCCCTGTGGTCGGCGGCGACGATCAAGCTGATCGGCTCCGGCATCGATGACGCCGACTTCGCCGACAAGCTCTCCCGCCTCGCGGGCGACCACGACGTGCAGACCCTCTCGGTCTCCAACAGCGACTCCGGCCACTCCTCCTCGGTCTCCATGCGGCAAGAACGCGTGCTGCCGCCGGACAAGATCCGGGCCCTGCCCAAGGGCAGTGCGCTGTTGCTGGCGACCGGGGTGCGCCCGGCGCTGCTGGATCTCAAGCCCTGGTACCGCGAGGCGGACGCCGACCGCCTCGGTGCCGCCTCGAAGCAGGCCACCGCCGCCATCACTACGCGCGCGCTGGCCAAGGACCGGCCCGGCCGCGATCAGTACGGACCGGCCGCATGACCGCGTTCCCCCTCAGCAGCGCCCCGATGAGACGCACGGGCCCCGTCACGCCGCCCGTCCACCTGCTCTCCCCTCCCGTCGAGGTGCCCGATGACCGAACCCTCCTGGGACAACATCCGTCCTTCCGAGCAGCTGGCCGACACTCCCGCAGTCCGCCGGGACGGACGCTGGTGGCTGGTCGCCCCCAGCGGCGCCATCCCCCTCGACACGCCGACGCTGGCCCGTGAACTCGACTCCCTAGCAGCTGACTTGGACACCGCGAATCGGGCCGTAGCCCATCTCGGGCCCGACGAGTCCGAAGTGGGGCGGGGGTGACACCGCTGATGCAAGCGGAGCAGGCCGTCCTGGGCGCGGTGCTGCTGGAGCCGCGCCAGCTCGGTCGGCTGGCCGGATGGCTGCGTCCCGAGCACTTCTACCGGCCCGCGCACTCCGCGCTCTACGCCGCGATGCTCACACTCCGCACCGGCGATCACCCGACGACGAAACTCGCGCCCGACGCACAGGTCCCCCTTGCCTGGCTCAACGACATCCGCGAGGAGGCGAGTACACGTACACGTGGCGTCACCACCGCCTACGTCCACTCCCTGGCCGCTGCCTGTCCGCGCCCCGCGCACGCCCCGGTCTACGGACGGATGGTGCTGGAGGGCGCCATCCACCGCAGCGCCACCCAGCACGCCCACCGCCTGCACCAGGCCGCCCGCACCGACGCCGCCCGCGGCAACAGCGTGGACGAGACCCTGCACCGCGCGCGAGTTCTGCACGATGTACTCGCCGACCTCGGCCGACGCTGGGGCTTCGAACCCCGGCCCGTGGAACCCCACACCGCCGTCCCCGGACCGACAGCCACAGCTCCGGCGGGGCAGGTTGCCGAACGGGTGCTGGCCGCCGAGGAGTTCCTCCTCGGCGCGCTCACCGCCCACCCCGAGCAGCTCTCGCAGATGGCCGACCGGCTACATTCCGGCGACTTCGCCGACGCCGGCTACCGGCAGATCTACCGGGCCCTCGGAGCGCTGCGGCACCGTGGCGAGCCGGTGGACGAGCTGACGGTGCTCTGGGAATGCCAGCGCCGAGGCGCCCTCACCGACGGCTCCCTCGATGCCGAACGCGTGCGCCGGGTCTGCCACGTTCCCGTCGCGGGATCGGCCGACTACTTCGGCGAGCAGGTCCTCGACTCCTCGCTTCTGCGTACCGCCGCGACCTCCGCACGGCAGGTCCGCGCCCTGGCCGACGACACCTCCCTCGCGCCCGGCCAGCTCATCAGCCATGCCCTGCATGCCCTCGTCCCGCTCGACGAGGTCCGTCGTCGCCGGGCCGCCAGCGATGCCGGCCCGGAGTCAGAGGAGGCGACCGGGCAGCCGTCGGGTCTGCCGCCTCCGGCCCGTGCCGCCGCCGCACGGGCGCGGAGCACCGTGCCGCGCGCCGAGAACACGGCGCCTGCGAACGCGGCTGCGCCCTCTCCCACCCGCCCTGCCCGCCATTCCCGAAGGAGTTCTCCGTGACAGACGCATCCCAGCGCAACCAGTCCGAGCAGGCCCAGCTCGTGCTCGTGGCCGAAGGAATGGAACAGCTCCGCGCCGGCCTCACCGCGGCCGCCTCTCCCACAGATCAGCCGGACCTGATCGGGCCCTCCAAACAACTGACCTCCCTCACCGGTCTCGTGCGGGACCTGTCCGACGAAGTCCTCTTCCGCTCCGTCGAGGCGGTGCCCCGCGCAGACCATGGTCAGGTCGTGAGCGCTTACACCGACGCAGCCGGGCACGTGGGAGAGGCGGTGTCCCACTACATCGCCGCCTACTCCGAACTTGGCTATCAACACCGCTACGGAGGCCGCGTCGGTCCGGACCTGAATGACGCACGTAAGTATTCGTTCGCCTCCTTGCAAGACAGCCACCAGTGGGCCTGCGACCGCCTCGGCGACGGGGCCAAGCGCGCGCGGGCGGTCGCCAAGGACCTCGGCACCACTCCTCCTCTGGCCAGGGCCGCCCCCACTCGAACGACACAGCAAGTCATTGCCCACACTCGCGCACCAGCTTCCGCTCCCGCACCACCCCACTCCGCCCCCGCACAAGGAACGAGGCGAACGCCGCGACCCCGTCACTCTCCAGGCATCCGCACGCCATGAGAGAACCGCCAGCTCCCCGCCCCTTCCTCAACGCGCCCGCAGGAGTTGCTCCATGAACGACCACGACCATCAGGCGGAGACCGAGCGGCAGCACATGATGCGCCGGGCCGAAGAACTGAGCCGTAAGCGCGCCACGTTCCACCTTCCCCAGACCCTGAACGATCTTCCCGACCTGACCCGTGCCTCTACTCATCTGGCCGACCTCGCCTCCCTCGCGCAGGACCTCTCGGCGGCAGTGCACGTCCGCTCCGCGGACGGGCAGCCCGACCCCGGCCTCGACGCCGTCGTCGGCGCCTGGGCCAGGGCAGCCGGACACCTCAGCGAAGCCGTGGGTCATTACGGAGCCGCCTACCGTCAGCTCGGCTTCCTGCGCGCCCCCTCCCGCACCCGCGAACACGCGGCACTGCTCGATAGGCAGCATGGGGCGTTCACTCTCGCCCATCAGCACATCGCCGACACGTGCGACGGCCTCTCCTCCGCGCGCGCGTCCATGACGAACGGCGCCGCTTTCCTGAAGGACGCGGAAGCATCGTCCGTCTCCCGGGCAGCCCGCGCCCGGTCCGCGCAAGCCGACCACGCTCGCGACCAGGCGGGGGCCGAAGCGGAAGCACCTGCCGAGGCTCCTGCCCAGCAGCACTCGCATGTACCCGGGCCCGTACGTGGGCGATGACCCGGCGTCCGGCAACTCCGGGCTGCTGCTCGGGAGCCTGTGCTCCGGCTACGGTGGCCTGGACCTAGGCGTCCAGGCCGCCGTCGGCGGCACCCTCGCCTGGCACGCCGAGACCGACCCCGGCGCCGCCCGCGTCCTCGCCCGCCACTGGCCCCACGTGCCCAACCTCGGCGACATCACCACCACCAACTGGGTCGATGTGCCAAAGGTTTGCGTCCTGACCGCCGGATTCCCCTGTCAAAGACGTCTCGATCGCCGGACCCCGTACCGGCCTGCTGGAAGGAAACCGCTCCGGCCTATGGCACCACGTGGTGCACGCCATCGACGCCCTCGACCCCTGCCTGGTGGTGATCGAAAACGTACGAGGACTCCTCACCTCACCCGCCGCTACCGCTGGCGACCTGGAACCGTGCCCGTGGTGTCTGGGAGAGGGCACAGGACGGCCTGCTGTGCGGGCACTCGGTGCCGTACTCGGATCCCTGGCCGACCTCGGGCGTGATGCGCGCTGGTGCGTGCTACGCGCCTCCGACGTCGGCGCCCCGCACCGAAGGGAACGGCTCTTCCTGGTCGCCTGGCGACGAGAGTCCGTTGCTGAAGACGCCGACCAGCAACATCGCTTCCAACGGTGGCAGCCAGCACCCGGCGAAACGGAAGGAAGGGGGGCACGGCCCGAACCTCGCGGACGAGGTCGAGTGGCTGCTGCCGGCCCCGAAGGCATCCGACGGCATCAAGGGCTCGCCCCGCCAGCGCCTCGGCAACGGCGACCTGACGCTCTCCTCGGCGGCAGCACAACTGAGCAGCCGAGCGACCGCAGCCCGTCTTCCGGCGGACCCGCCCCCACCCTCTTCGATCCCTCGGCGCTTTCGAAGAAGGCCCCCGGGAATGGGGGCGGTACAGCGACGCCATCACCCGATGGGAGAGCCTCACCCGACCGGCACCGCCTCCGACGGACGACGCGGGGCGCCTCTCGCCACGGTTCGTGGAATGGATGCAGGGCCTTGATGACGGCTGGGTGACCGCCACTCCAGGACTGGGGCGTCCCGCACAACTTACGGCGTTGGGCAACGGTGTTGTGCCGCATCAGGCCATCCAGGCGGTGCGGCTCCTCACGCCGCCCACGTCCATCTGCCGCCATCACCGGGGTGCCTGAGCCGCCCCTTCTACACCTGGTTTCCCGGCCGGGCCAAACCCTCGTTTCTCCGGATGCTCGACTCTCCAACACCCGAGCGACGAAGGGGATGTCGATGCCGGAGTCCGCCGAGGAGCACGAGCCGGTACGGATACCGGACCACAACCTGGACGATCTCGTCTCCACGGTCAGTGGCCTGGTCGCCGAGACCCGCAAGCAGGGCGAGACCCTCGCCCGTCTCGCCGACGAGCAGCCGTCGCCGGCGGCCGACGAGGCGGAAAGGCCCGGCCGGGGAGCCGCTACAACTCCCATCAGTGGGAGCGGCCCGGCCGAGGGGTCTTCCGTGTTCATCCTGGCGATGGCTGGCCAGGCGTACGCCGAGGAGCTGGCGGCGCTGAAGGTGTGGGTGGAGGATCTGCTTTTGCCGGTCTACGGGCGGGAGATCACCTCCACCCGCCCCTGGTGTCCGCAGTGGACCAAGCACCCCGAGGCCGTGGGCCGGCTGCACGCGCTGTGGCTGGCCTGGCAGCAGTTCACGGACACCGAGGCCGGGCTCGCCGGGCCGTCCCTGTGGCACCGCGACCACCTCGACCCCGGGCTGATGCAACTACGTGCGCCGGACGGCCCGTTCAGCGCGTGCACCACCAGTCCGTCCCGGCCCAACCACCGGCTACTGGCCTCCCCAGACCCGTCGGCGTACGAGGTGGCGGCATGACGGGCCCGGACTACCGCCTCGACGGCTTCGAGCCCGCCTCCGGCGCCGTCGTGGGCGATTTCCTGAGCGCGACGCAGGGGGACGACATGTACACGGAGCTGGCCGCGCACCACACCGCCGACGACAGCTACCTGCTGTTCTACGACCGTGCCGCGATCTGGGAAGACGTCCCCGGCTCGGCCGAGTACGTCGGTATACACATTCAGCGCGACTCTGCCGAGGGCACCTTCAGCTTCGAATACGCCCGGCAGCCGACCGTGCCGTTCACGCAGAACTGGCTTGGCAACCGTGGCTGCCCGCCCGAGGCGATCGAGCTGAAAGTGCCCGGCCCGCGCCCGGCCGATGCGATCACTTCCCAGGTGGAGGACCGGCTGCGCGCCAACCCCGGCGGCCGGTACACGCTGCTGGAGGACTACACGCACAACCCTGGCAATTTCCGGGAAGGCGTCGAGGTCAGCGCGCTCGTCCACGACACCCACCCCGGCTCGGCCGAGCGGCCCTACCGGCTCTTCCTGGAAGAGACGTCACCGTCCTTCGACACGTACACGGTGCGCGAGGGGGCGTTCAACAGCGCCGAGGCGGCCGGCGCGTGGCTGCGGGACCGGGACACACCGCTTCCCCTGGCCCCGGCGCCCGCGAGCGACACTGTCGACCGGCGTGCCACTGCCGCGCTCGCCCGAACGGCGACCGACGCCACGGCCAGCACACAGCCGCCCCTGCCGGGGATCACTGCGGTGCCCGGCACGGTTCATGCCCGTTCCAGGGGGCTCTCGTGAGCGCCCGCTACACCTTCGCCGCGCACCCCGAAGCTCTGGCCGATCTGCGCGATGTGCCGGAGAAGATCCGGGACCTGGCGCTGCTCGAACTCCAGCACCTGGTGCACGGCAACGAGCGCGGCGCCGCGCTCCAGCGGGAGCTGGCGGGCTGCCACAAGGTCTACGTCGACCCGCAGACCCGGTGGCGGATGGTCATCCAGTACCGCGACGCCCCGGCCTCCTCGCAGCACAAACGGGAGATCTACCTGCTGTCCGTCGGCGAACGGCAGGACCACGCCGCCTACAACGCCGCAGCGCGGCGTCTGGCGCGCGAGCACCAGCACACGGATTCCGGCCCGCATGCCCGACGGGCCCACGCCGCCCGCGCCCGATCCGCCCACACTCTCGGCGGCTGGACCGAACCTGCCGCACCGGCACCGGATTCCTCAGCTCCGCAGCAGCGTCCGCGGCGCATACGCTGACCAACTTCGTTGAAAGGGTATGTCTTTCATGTCCGACGAGCCAGAGGACGAGCGCGGGCGGGAGTACCGGGTCACTCCGCGCTACCTCGCCGGGTCTCCTGGCGACGGTGATGCGGGGTTCGCTCCCGTCACCCACTGGCCGCACCACTCCTTCGACGACGGCCCGTGCCAGCTGATGGTCACCAGCCCGGACCACAGGATCAAGATCAGGTGGTTCGGGGACGACTTCGACCTGTGGAAGATCACCGCTTCCGAGGACGCCACCTCCCCGCCCAAGTGGCAGGCCACCTTCAATCACACTGTTCCGCCGGAGGTCGTCGCGGGTCTCACCTCGGCTCTCGCCCACGACTGGGATCCCGACAGCGACCGCTTCCTCGCCGAGCCCTCGATGTACTGGGCCGACGAGGTCCACCCCCTCCTCGATGCCGGCTGGGAGGACCGTTTCGAGCCCCGGCACGCAACGGTGGACATCACCTCCCCCGACCGGCGGGCCGGAGCCTGGATCGACACCCGCAGTTACGGCCCTGACGACGAGACGGTGGTGCTGTGGTCGGGGCCTCCGGGATGGGCCACCCGCGCGGAGGCGACCTTCACCTCCGACACCCCGGACCACCTGATCGCCGCCACCGCCGCCGCGCTGAGCGACCCCGCACCCGTCGTGCGCGAGCGGCACATGATCCACCGGGACGTCGAGCACCTCGTCCGCCTGGAACCGGTCACCGCCCGCGCCCAGCCGCGTACGGGCGCTCCCACCCCGCTGGATGCCAAGCATGCGGCTGTCTCCGCCGCCCTCCACCGCGCCGCACACAGCGACCCCGGCGCCAGGCGTGCCCAGGCCGCGCGTATCCGCACGACGCACCCCCGGCCCCGGTCGAGCGCGGCAGCCGCCGCCCCGGGGGTCCGCGCCGACGCCTTCGCCGCCGCGCGTCCGGCTTCCCGCCCGCGGCGCTGAACTCACTTCGGAGAACACCATGCACGCCCCCACTCCCGACAGCACCCCCGCGAACCGGATCCACCACGCGTTGGTGTGCTCGCGCCGTTGTGGACCTCCTGGATGCTGGAGACCCTTCGCGAACGCGGGCCGCTGCGTGCCCCTCAGCTCAGGTCTGCCATGCCGTGGTTGAACACGGCCACGCTTCACCAGGTCCGCTGCGCATGCGCACAAGCGAACTGCTAGCCACATTTGAACGCGGCTGCTACGCGGCTTCGGCTCCGGGCCAGGACGCTCGCCCCGTCCACCGCGCCCTGACGCCTGGCACGCTCGGCACTTCGAGGTGGGCGCCACCGCCTGGAGGCGGCTCGACCGGGTCGAGGACTCGCTGGCCCGGCTGCGCGGCATGGGCACCGTCTACATGCTCACCACGCTGGAAGAGCACAGACCTCTGCAGCCGGGCGAGCTGCGCGAGGGCACGGGGCTGGGACCGGGTCCTTCACTACCGCTTCCCAGCAGCTCCTCGATGGCGGCCTCGTCACACGTCTCGGATTCGACCAGCGCTTCGCCTACTCCGTGGCTCCCGCCCCGCGAGGACTTGCACCGGCGTACGCGGAGCTGCACGAATTCGGCCACCGCAACCGTCAGGCAGGCCAACGAGCCCCCTCCGACTGCCCGCAGCGGCGTCCGCCCTGGCCCCCTCCGGTCGGACGCGGGCGCCCGTGCTCCCCCGGATACCCGATGCCGCACCGCACCATCGTCAGCGAGGACGTGCTCGTCGCACCCCGCTACCTCGCCGGGACCACCGGCCCCGACCCCGCCGCGCCCCTCCTGGACGCCGCCACAGGTTGGAGCCACAAACTCGTCGGCCCCGACTCGTACTACGCCAGCTCCTGTCAACGTCTCCGCGTCACACGGCGGGACGACGGGTGGACCTTCACCTACGCCTACGACCCGCTCGGCATACCGGACTGGTCCGCGCACTTCGACCGCGCCACCCCCGACGAAGTCCTCGCCGCCTTCACCGAGCGGCTCATCGACGGCCTGGACAGCTACTTCGCCGACTATCTGTCCGGCGGGCCGCTCCACACCAGGCAGACCCCCGCCATCGTATTCGCCGAGCAAGGCTGGGAGCCCGTGCGCGGCACCCGGCCCTGGCGCACCCTCGCCCCCGACGAGCGCGCCGCCTTCCACATTCGCACCGGCTACGTCGATGACCCCGAGGAGTTGCGTCATCGGGGCGCCGCCACCTGGAAGATCACCGCCGGCCCCGACCCGGTCTGCCGGCCGACCTGGGCGGCGCACTTCACCGGCCATACCCCTCAGCCGCTGATGACCGCCGCCGCCCTGGCCGTGGCCGACCCCGAGCCCGTTACGCGCCCGACGCATCGCGTCCCCGAGGGCCATCGCGGTCTCGTCGCCCTGCGCCCCACAGCGCCCTCCGCACGCGCAGCGGCGGCCCAGATCCGTGGCCGCTTCTCCGAAGCCACGCAGCCCACCCGCGAAAATCCTCCGCCGCCCTCGGCCGCGCCCACGTACTTGCGAACAGCCCGAACGCGCCGAGACCAACCCGATCGCCCTGAAGAGGAGTTACTCCATGCCCGAACCCGGCCCTCGACACCGCCCTCCGCTTCTCGCCCGTCTACCTCGCAGGGAAAAAGCTCCCCCGAGCCCGCGCTCCGTCCTCTCCTGGAGGCGGGCTTCGGACACGAGTACGACGCTCGGCAACGCCCACCTCGCCTCTCCCGAAGAACGTCACCAGGTCGGTTACATGTCGCGCGGGCTCACCCAGGTCCGGTTGCGAATCAGCGAACGGCCCGACCGCTACACCCCACCCATCTGACAGACCGCGTTTACCGACAACGCGCCGCCCGAGATCGTCGCGGCCCTCACCACCGCCCTCGCCCAGGACGAGAGCCCGTGGCCGGGAGGGCGGCGACACCAGATGACGTGCCCCGGCTCCTGACCGATGCCGGCTGGCGCCGCCGGGAGACCGAGTGGGAGATCGACTTCACCTCCCCTGATCACCTGGCAACGATCAGCTACGCCACCACACCCGGCCTTCCCCTCGATGCCAGCTACGAGCCCTGGCTCATCTCCGGGGCACGCAACCTCAGCCACGGCCACGACTGGTACGGCGCCTTCACCACCCACGCCCCGACCCGCCTCGTCACCGCCCTCACCACACGACTGAGCAGCCCCGAACTGATCCCGCGCACCAACACCAAAGCCCTGCACTCCGAGGTCACCGTCACCAACAGTGCCGCGCGCTCATCCAAGCCCACCGATACCTCTCGGGCCTCGCCGCCCGCAGACGTACCCGCGCCACCGCAGAGGACTCGCGCCCCCAGCCGAGCGCGATGCCAACTCCTCAGGCTCAGGCCGCCAGCGCCCGGCCACGCCGCCGAAGGTGACGCTCCCGGACAGGTCAGTCCTCTCCTGGAGGCTTACCCGCCGACGGGTCTGGCGGTCGGGGTCGGCCGAGGACTTCGGCCAGTTCCTCCACCGTCACCTCGATCCGACCGCCGCGCGCCGCACGAGCCCGCCCCACGGACCCCGCCTCGGCATCATCGAGGCTCTCGCCGAACCGACGCTGCTCTTCCGCGTCCACGCGCCTCCTCCTTCTTCAGCAGGTCGCCCCCGGGTCAGCCCGCGGGGGCGACCGATTCATTCCCGAACGAGGAGTCCATCCGCACCGCCCCGGGTCGAGTTCGCCCGCGGCAGACACCGACCCGGCCCACGGACTGGAATGACGGCCCGATTCCAAGTCAACGTACGGACGGCTCGAAAACTCGCAGGTCAACGAAGGGTTCCTCGTGACGTCCAACGCTCTTACACCGGCTCGCACCGCCTCCACCGACCGCGAGTGGCTGCTCGAATGCCACTGCGCGGACCCCGTCCTGCGGCTGCTGGACAACTGCGGTTGGAAGACCGTCGACGACCCCCAAGGCCAACATCTACTGCGCCAGCCCCGACCGCCGCGTCTTCGTCGGGTTCCTCCCCGAAAGCCCCGAGGCCGCCTTCGGCGAGCTATGGCACATCAGCGACCACGGACCAGACGGCCGCCACGCGTGGAGCACCACCTTCGGCGACGACGTCCCCGCACACGCCGTCGCCGGATTCCTCGCCGCGCTCATCGCCTACCCCGGCCGGTACTGCGACTGCATCTGACGCTCACGGCACGGCCAGCCCGCTGCTACATCCCACACCACGGAGGTCTCGTGTCCCGCACGCTCACGGTCGGGCAACTGATCCACCAGTTGCAGACCCTCGACCAAGACCAACCGGTCTTCCTCGCCATCAACCCCGACTGGCCCTTCGCCCACCGCATCAGCCAGGCCCTCGCCGTGACCGACGGGCCCGCCAGCGCCGTCTACATCGCGGATAACGGCCAGGAGGGATATCTCCCCTCGGCCGTCCGTACCGAACTGGACTGGTCCTGAACTTGCCCCAAGGGCCCGTGACGCGGCTCATCCCGCCGCGTCACGGGCCTCGGCGGGCACCGGCACGGGGGCGGAGCACCGCTCGTTGCTGACCGACGTCCTCCCGCCCCCCATGCCCGCATGGGCACTGGGCGCCCTCGTGAAGCACGTTCACACCGATGCGAAGGCGCCGGGATCCTGACCAGCAACGATAGCGATCTACAACTAGTGTCCTGAGTCGTTAGTACGCTCGCGGTTGTAGCGTGGGGTGATGCCTGGTCCGAAGCCGTTGCCGCTGGAGTTGTCCGAGCACGAACGCCGGGTGCTGCGGGGTTGGTTGCGTAAGCAGACGGCGTCGCAGGCACTGGTGTTGCGATCGAGGATCGTGCTGGCGTGCGCGGAGGGTCGGCCGAACGCGCAGGTTGCGGACGACCTGGGCATCTCGCGGGAGACGGTGCGTAAGTGGCGGGCCCGGTTCGCCGCGGACCGGCTGGAGGGCCTGGTGGACCGGCCACGTTCGGGGCCGCCGCGAAGGATCACGGACGAGCAGGTCGAAGCCCTGGTCGCCAGGACGCTCGGCCAGACGCCGCCGACGGGTGATTCGCACTGGTCGACGCGTTCGATGGCCCAGGCGGCAGGCATGTCGCAGTCGGCCGTCTCGCGGATCTGGCGGGCGTTCGGCCTCAAGCCCCACATCGTGGAGACCTGGAAGCTGTCGACCGACCCGCAGTTCGTGACCAAGGTCCGCGACGTGGTCGGCATCTACCTCGCCCCGCCGGAGAACGCCCTGGTCCTGGCAGTCGACGAGAAGTCGCAGATACAGGCCCTGGACCGCACCCAACCCGTCCTGCCGATGGCACCGACCACGCCGGCGAAGATGACCCACGACTACGTCCGACACGGCACGACCAGCCTCTTCGCCGCCCTGGACATCGCCTCCGGCTCGGTCATCGCCCAGCACTACCGCCGCCACCGCCACCAGGAGTTCCTCCGCTTCCTGAAAGTCATCGACGCAGCCGTCCCCAAGCACCTCGAACCCCACCTGGTCCTGGACAACTACGCCACCCACAAGACCGAGCCGGTCAAGAAGTGGCTGCTGCGACACCCCCGCTTCCACCTGCACTTCACCCCCACCTCATCCTCCTGGCTCAACCTCGTCGAGCGCTGGTTCGCCGAGCTGACCTCACGCAAACTCCGCCGCTCCACCCACCGCAGCGTCGTCGAACTCGAACGCGACATCCGCGGTTGGATCAACGAATGGAACAAGAACCCCAAGCCGTTCGTCTGGACGAAGACCGCCGACGACATCCTCGAAACCCTCGCCGCATACTGCACACGAATTAACGACTCAGGATGATAGTTCGTGGTCGTCGGTGCCTGCTCCGACAGCTGGCGCGAAGAGCGACATCGGAGGCGGGGTTAGCGCGTTGCCGTGAGACGTTGGCTGCCCTGAGGGCGGACGAAGAGGACCACGAAACGCGCCCGCGTGATGGCGACGCGTAGGAGGCGTCTCTGGGCGCGCATACGTTCAGGGTCCCATCTGGGGTCGAGCAAAGTGCCTGTGTAGGGCCCTTCGACGATTACGACACCGTCGAATTCCTTGCCCTTGGAGCGGTGCATGCTCATCAGGGAGACTGGTTCTGGCGCTTGTTGGGCTGCAGTGAGGGATTCGGCGGCAAGGACGGCGCGGACTGTGGCTGCGGCTTCGCTGTAGGTGGACTGGCCGTCCCAGGCATCAGACAGGCCCCAGGCCATCGCGTCGGTAGCGTGGAGTAGGCGCAGCAGGCGCGTGTGTTTGAGGACTTCTTCGAGTTCGCTGGAGCCGCGGAGGCGGTCACGGGCGGTCTGCCAGTCGGCAACCGGTTGCCCAATGTAGGAGATCCCAGCATCGTAGGCAGCAGTCACAGCCTTGACGCTCTTGGAACGGATGGCCTTGCCACTCGTGAATGCGACGAGCCCGTTCTCCAACGGTTTGATCTTGCCGCGTGCGCCGACCGTGCCGCTGGTCAGCTTGACCCGGTAGAAGTCGGCAAGGGACTGCACGGTCCGGGCGATAGCCTCCGCGCGAGGTAGACCAGGCCACTCCATGATCGACGCGACGACGTAGCCGGCCGCTGCGGTAAGTTCGGGATCCCATTGCAGAGCGTGCTCAACTGCAGGAAGTGTGAGTTCTCCGGTGTCGGTGTCGGTGTCGAGGGTCTCGGACACTTGGCCCAGCAGGGAGTTGACGCTTGCGAGGACGGCGATCGTCGGAGTGCGCCCCAGCTGGGTGGCGAGGTGGTCCCGCACGGCGACGACCCCCTTGTGGACACGGGCCTGCCAGGGAACGCCGTAGCCAGGGGTATAGGTCCAGGTGCGGACGTTGTCTGGCTGAGGGTGGGGGGCGTTGCTCAAGACTGCGTTGGCGTAGTCGAGTAGTCCGCCGCCGGGGCTGCGGTGGTTGTCCTTGGACAAGTCGAAGGGCTTGGGGGCGAGGTGCGCCACGGCGTCATCGAGGCGTTGCTCTTCAACGCCGTCCAGGTGGTCGAAGATGCGCTGGTCAGGGTCGGCGAGGCAGATGACGGTGGAGGTGCCACTGAGGGCCTTGATCACGCGCCACTGGTCGGTGTTGGTGTCCTGAAACTCGTCGACGATGATCAGTGGATAGATGCTGCTGTAGAGGGCGCGCAGAGCGGCGCTACGCTCCAGGAGGGTCGCCGTCGTGCCGGCGAGGAGGTCGAAGACGTAGCGGCCCTCCTCAGTCGCGAGGCGATGGCGCTCGCTCTTCCAATCGCCGTCGAAGTCCGCCTGGATCTGCCGTTCGCGGTCGGGCGCGATGAACGAAGAAGGCCGGCCGGTGAGCAGTCGTCCGTGGCTGCGTACGACGTCGAGGAAGAAGGCGTGAAAAGTTCGTACTTCCAGGCGTTGGCGGCTGGCCCGGTTCAGGACTCCGGACGTTCGGTCCGTGATCTGGCGTACGGCGGCGCGCGAGAAGCTGAGGAAGGCTACGCGCTGTTCGGGTTCGAGGGCGGCCAGCCTCGTCTGGGCCTTGAGAAGAGCGATGGTGGTTTTGCCGCAGCCTGGGCCGCCGACGATCAGAAGGTGGCCAGGAGCATCGAGGATCTCTTGCCGGACCGGGTCAATCTTCATCGGTCTCGTCCGAGTGCGCTGTGTCGCTGGTTTCTCCCCCGCTCGCGGGGGTCCCCAGATCGCGGTCGATCCGGAGAAGAAGATCGGCCAGTGCAGCGGGGAGTTGGCTGAGGCCCTGGCACTCAGCGATGAGCAGCGCGGCATAGCCGTCACCCTTGCGGGCCCACAGCACGTCATAAGTCAGGGCGCTCACGGCCGGGTCCATGGCAGACGGGTCGGGGCGTGCACATCCGGAGGGATAGTCCGTGCGCTGGGCCACGGTGGCAAGGAAGCGACGCTGGGCGTCAACCGGCACTTCGGCGACCAGCAGCTTCTCGACGCTTTTGTAGTTGAGCACCGTGTAGTGCGTGAAGTCGGCAGTCTTGGCCACAGCCTTCGCGTCGAGCGGCTTGTCGGGCTGATCGTGGATCCCGTAGACCGGCTTGCCCAACCCCTTAAAGACGGGGGCGAACAAGGGCACAGAGACGTCGTTCTGAGCGTCGAAGATCGTAACGCCAGCAAGGTCCAGAGGGACGTAGCCTGTGACGGCGGGGTCCGCCTCCAGCACGTCCGAGACGGCCGGGAACAGTGCCGCTTCCGCAGCGCCTTCCACCACCAGTACGGCACGGCCCAGGACAGCCTCAGCGAACTGCCGGCGGTTGTCGCGGTACTTCTTCAGCTTGAAGTCACCAGGTAGGACGACACGGTTGCTCCTGAGTGCGCCCTTTGAGTCGCGGCTGATCATGACGACGCGGGAGGGCTCGAACTTTTCGATCACGTACGGCGAATGAGAGGTGACGATCACCTGGCCCATGCGTTTGACCACGAAGTCGATGAGACGGCGCTGCGCGTGCGGCGGGAGCGCTATCTCCGGCTCCTCCATCGCGAAGATCACCGACTTGTCGCCCTTGAGTTCGGCGATGTAGGTGAGCAGGGCGAACACCAGCAGGTTCAGCGATCCGGTGCTCAGCCGGTTGAACGGCACGGCGTGCGGCCCGGGCTGGGTAGCGATGAACAGGCGCAATACCTCACGCAGGTGTTCACGGGTGAGTTCAGACGCCTTCAGATCGACCGGATCCGCGGTGTCGCCGAGGCTGACAAAGCGGTCGACACGGTCGCGTATCTCAGTACGGATCTTTCCGAAACCAGATTCGGCAGCGGCGACTGCGACTTGGTCCAGGTCACGAAGCGCCTTTTCCCACAGCGGGCCCGCCAGTTCTGCCTCCAGTCGCACGATCGTGTCCAGGAGGGAGCCACGCTGAAAAGTAAGCGCTCTGCTGCCGGTGCGGTTCGGCCGCAGATAGAGGAATCCGCAGTGCCGCTTGTCCTCCCGGGTGAAGGTTTTCAGCCCTGCGCCCAGGCCGGTCTCCTCCCCGTCAAGGCCATCCGGGACGCTCTCGGGGTGCGCGAAGAACGTTCCCCCGACGAAGTCGTCCTCCTGAGGGTCGTAGCGGCCGAGGAAGACTACCGGCAGGCACCATTCGCCGGTCTCGGCGTTTTCAACCGCGTCGGGGGCTGTATCGAGGAAGTCGCTCGTCCGCGCCGACCAGCGGCGCAGATGGTTGCCGAACCGGCGCTCGGCGGCGTCGGAAAGATGGGTGAGGACCACCTCGATCCTCACTTCGGGCAGCTTGCCCTCCCGTTCCTGGTAGCACCCGCCGTAGAAGTCGTACTCGTCGACCACGGGCCGTCGGAACATGCGCTCGGGCCCGAGTACGAGCTCCAGTCCCTCACACACAGTCGACTTGCCGACGCTGTTCGAGCCGACCAACAAGGAGTGGCCATCCAGCTGAACGGTCCCGCCCTTCACGCCGCGGAAGTTCTCCAGGGTCACCCGCTGTACCTGCATGCTGCTCCCTCTCTTCGAGGGAGCAGGGCGCAGCTGACTCGCCGCCCCTGGCGCTTCCTCGCGCGAAGGCCGTCGCCACAGGACAGATAGAAAGCATCCCCCGGCGAAACCGAGACGAGTCTACGACAAGCGGGATCTTCGTACCGCCTCTATATGCGAAGAACGCAGCGGGCGCACGAAGCTCTGCTGCCTACGATTCCGGGACCAACTGCGGCACCGTAGGCCAAGATCGGGGACATGAGCTTGTGGGGTATGGGACAGGAGACAGCCACCGCCGTCATGGGCGCCGGAGGAGCCGTGGTGGGCGCGGCCCTCACCGGGATGTTCACCGTTCGTGGTGCGCGACGGCAAGCCGCAGCGGCTGTCCAAGCCGGGCTCGCTCAAGCGGCCAGCGCCTACCTCGGCCCCCTCGACACGGCCCGCCGCGCGGCACAGAGGGAAGCCTACGTACAGCTCATGACGGCAGCCCAGAGCTACGCGACCGAGGTACACCCGGTTCTTCGGCTGGCCAGGGGGATGGACAGGGCGGTCGCGAACACAGACAGCCTCTCCCGCAGGGAGACTGCCAGAGAGGCCGCGGCGGAAGCGGACTTCCGGGACCGCATATCGGCGGTAAACAATCCGAACCCGGTATCGGCGGCTGTCCAGCATGTGGAGCTCGAAGGGCCCGCCGAGGTAGCCGAGGCCGCGCGGCAGGTGCGCGCCGCCACGACCGGCCTCTTCCGTACGCTTCGGCAGGCGGGGCGTAGCGAGCGCGTGGCCGGAGCAGCCGCCCCGCCGGACCCGGAGCGCTCCTGGACGCGTCATGAGGAGCTGCTCGCCGCGATCGAGCGGTTCACGCAGGCCGCGCAGGAGCACCTGAACCGCCGAGATCATCCACGCAGTGGCGAGCGGCCCGGGCGGTGGGCAAGGGTCTCCGCGTTCTTTAGCCGGAGCAGTGCCGGCCGGACAACCACGTGATCGCTCATTCACGGATGCCGACGCCTACTGGCCGGGCTGCACTTCACGATGTTGGTGTCCGTGGCGGTGCCCGCGACCTCTTGTACTATGCGCTCCTCGCCGTGGCGCGCATCGCGAAAACGCACGCGGCCCTCATCCGCGCCTCCGCCCACGTTCTCGCTATCACTGGGCGCTGACGGGTTTAGGGTGTCGCCTCATGACGCTGCTGATCGTGGGTGGGTCCGGGTTCCTGGGCACCGAGCTGGTTCGGCAAGCTGTATCGGTGGGGCGCACGACGGCCGCGACCTATACGACCAGGCCCGGCAGTGCTCCGGGCGTTACTTGGCGCAGCCTCGACATGCGAGATCCAGGAAGCGTGGAAGCGGTCGTGGCCGAGGTGAACCCTCGCGTCATCGTTAATGCATCGAGTGGCGGGGCCGACTGGGCGGTCACAGCCGAGGGACCCATCCGCCTCGCGATCGCCGCGGCGAAGGCCGGAAGCAGAATGATCCAGGTCTCCACCGACGCCGTCTTTTCCGGCAAGAGCCATGTTCCCTACGACGAACACTGCAGGCCCGACCCCATCACCCCGTACGGGGCGGCGAAGGCCGCCGCGGAAACGGTGCTTCTGCTCCATCCGGACGCCGCCGTGGCCCGCACCTCGCTGATCATCGGTGACGGACAATCCGAGCACGAACGCACCGTCCACGAACTGGCCGCCGGCACCCGCGACGGAGTCCTCTTCACAGACGATGTCCGATGCCCGGTCCACGCGAGCGATCTGGCCGCAGCGCTCCTCGAACTCGCGTCGGGAGACACGACCGGCGTCCACCACCTCGGCGGGAAGCGGGCTCTCAGCCGGTACGAGCTGGGCGTGCTCATCGCTCGACGCGACGGACTCGACGCATCACGACTGCCCACCGGCCTACGGGCCGACAGCATCCTTCCCGGCCCCCTCGACATCCGACTCGACAGCCGCTCGACACAGCGCAAGGTGCGCACCACACTGCGGGGCGCGCACCAGTTCCTCGCCCCCACGGCCTGGACGGCGCAGCCCGCCGACCACGCGCCACACGGGCGCCGGTAGAAGGACGACGCACGCGCAGTTCGGCGAAAGCGCATCGGGCGCTTCAGCATCCGCGCCGGTTGCGACTGGTGCGGCCAGTCATGGCGACGACACGATGACCGTCCCGGCCCAGGCGCAGAGGGCTTCGCCCCTTTCTCAGATGCCCTCCTGCCCAGCGTCCAGGCGCACACCATGGAAGGCGCCTGCAATGATGCTGTCCAGGCCCTTGCCGTCGCCGACGACCTCGGCCACTACCCTCCCTAGCTCACCGGGGGCAGCAAGCAGGGTGTCGAGGATCCGGTCACGAACCTTCTCGGACTTCAAGAAGTTCTCCAGGCTGTTCTCCAGCGCCCGCGACCTCAGCACCTCATCCGACTTCGCAGCTTGGATGACAAGCGCCATCAGACCGGCGACAGCGGACTCCGACAGGTCGTCGAACAGGGTGTTGAGGGTGTCGATGACCTCAAGTAGCGGGACCATTTCGGGGTCCTTCACCTTGGCCGTGCCCAGGGCGCTCGGCCCCGTCAGCTTGTCGCCCTTCTCGGTGACCGACGCGTTCGTGAGGCCCTTGTCCTTCTGCTCGATAGCTACCAGCCGAGCGCTTGAGATGTCGATGTCATCGTGGGTTCGCTCGGCGTGGATCCATTGGGCCAATTCACGGCAGAACGCACACAGGTCTTCCAGTGGGGAGCCTGAGTAGTCGTACACCTGGGACAGGAAGTCGTACAGCCGCACGAACGAGGAGACGTTCTTACGGAACTGCTCCAGCCGCTCCTCGGCCTGAGTGTCCTCGTCACCCTGGGCCTGATCCCATGCGTGGGCGAACCGGTCTTGGGCCCGACTCATCGCGGCTGTGATCGCGTTGCGGTCACTCGCCTGAGCGCCTCGAATGAACTGGTCCACGTCCTGAGTGTCGAAGATTCCGAAGGTGCGCAGCCCCATTGCCAGCACGTGGAGTTGGTTGGGGTTGGTCTCGGTTTCGATCTCGGCTTCTTCGTAGTACGGCGCGAAGGCAGCCTGGATGTCCTTTGGCTCGTTGATGAAATCAAGGATGAATACCCTGTCCTTCACCAGGTTGCCCGTCCGGAAGGTACGGTTCAGGCGTGAGAGGGTCTGCACCGCTTGTATGCCGTCCAGACGCTTGTCGACATACATCGCGCACAGTAACGGTTGATCGAACCCGGTCTGGAACTTGTCCGCGGCTATCATGACGCGGTAATTAGGCTCGGTGAAAGCTTCGGCTAGGTCCGGTCCTGCACCCGGGTTCATCTTGGCTTCGGAGACCTCGTCGTGAATACCGGACTCCGGGTCGTCAAGGGTTCCGGAGAAGGCGACAAGGGTGCCCAGGTCGTACCCCTTGGACTTGATATACCTGTCGATTGCCAGCTTGTACCGCAGCGCGTGCTTGCGCTCCGATGTAACGATCATGGCCTTCGCGTGGCCGTCGAGCAGACCGGCCACATTTACCCGGAAGTGCTCGACGATGATCTCGACCTTCTGGGCGATGTTCGTCGGATGCAGGCGCACGAACCGCTTCAATGCCTTGGCCGCCGCGGTCTTCTCGACCAGGTTGTCCTCGTCGTCGGCGGAGACGTTGACACCGTTCTTCTTGATTGCTTCGGCGATCTGGTAAACGGTCCCGTAGTTCTGGTAACGAGGCAGGACGTTCAGGATGAATCCTTCCTGAATGGCCTGCTTCATCGAGTACACGTCGAATGCGGAGGGCTTAGCCTCGGGCGTCTTGCGGCGCCCGAACAGTTCGATCGTCTTGGGCTTCGGGGTAGCGGTGAACGCGAAGAACGACACGTTGGGGGTCGGGGCATCGGCAAACACGTTGATCGTGTCCTCGGTGTCGACCTCGGCCCCCTCGTCGACTTCCTGGCCTCCGGCGCGCAGGACCTGACGCACCTTCTTTGCCGTGGCGCCGGCCTGCGAGGAGTGTGCCTCGTCCGCGATGACCGCGAACCGGTGCCCGGCCAGAGAGTCGTCCTGCGCCAGCAGCTTGAGCACAGCCGGGAAGGTCTGGATGGTCACCACCACGATGCGGCGACGGTCCTGAAGTGCCTTAAGTAGGGCACGGGACTTGGAGCCTTCGTCGGTGCGGGCCCGCTTGTCGACGTTGTAGACGTAGTCTGGCTTGCCCTCGATCTGCAGGACCGCGCGCTGCATCTGATCGTCGAGCACCGTGCGGTCGGTGATCACCAGCACCGTGTCGAAGACCTTGCGCCCGGTGTGGTCGTGCAGGTTCGACAGGCGGTGTGCGGTCCATCCGATCGTATTCGTCTTGCCCGACCCTGCTGAGTGCTGGATGAGGAACCGTCCACCCACGTTCTCAGCATTGATCTGCTCGACCATCCGCGAGACGGCCTGCCACTGGTGAAAGCGCGGGAATATCACGTTGGTCGAGGTCTTACGCTCCCGCGTAATCGCGTTCGTGCTGGTCTTAACGTCCACGAACAGCGTGGACCCAAAGATGTCCAGCCACGTGTCGCGGGCCATCACTTGCTCCCACAGATATGCGGTGGCCGGCCCGTGCTCGTTGACTGGGTTGCCCGCGCCACCGTTGTTGCCCTTGTTGAATGGCAGGAAGTAGGTGTTCTCACCGTCCAGTTGGGTGGTCATACGGACCTCGGACTCGGTGACCACGAAGTGCACGAGCGCCCCGGTGCCGAACGCCAGCAGTGGCTCTCCCTTGGGCTTGCGGTCCTGGGCGTACTGCTTGACCGCGGCGTCGATCGACTGCTTGAAGTTGGTCTTCAGCTCGAACGTGGCAACCGGGATGCCGTTGATGAACGCGACCAGATCGATGCTGTCGTGTGGCTTCTGCCGCGAGTAGTACACCTGCCGCATGATCCGCAGGCGCACCTTGTCGTAGGCGGCCATGCGGGTGGCGTTCGTCGGGTCCGCCGGGCGCCACTGGGCCATCTTCAGCTCGTCCCGCAGCCCTATGGGAACGTCCGAGCGCAGCAACTGCAGGGTTCCGCCAGGGCCACCGCCCTTGTTGTCCAACGGTGTGGAGCGCAGCTGCACGACAAGGTCCAGCAAAGCCTCCTTCGCCGGTTCCGCCCGCGGGCCGGAACCCGTACTGCGCTTCCACGCCTGAGGGTCCAGGTCTTCAAACCAGTCGAACAAGTCCTCCGGGAACAAGGCACGCTCCGCGTCATACCCCTCCCCGTTCGGTGAGTACAGCCACCCGTGAGCCTCGAGGTGCTCACAGATTTGCCGCTCGAACCGCTCCTCATACGTCAAGTCCACCACGGCTCAGGCCCCCTTAGTGATGTCGATCTGTCCGGTCACGGCCGCCAAGGTCATTGCGTGATCGCGATCTGTCCGGGTTGATCACGTAAGGCCCAGAGCTGTCAGAGGCCGCCGGTGGTCGCGGCCGGTGTGCCGGAGGGCGGCGGCGATGTTGGTGTCGCCGTTCTGCCGGAAGATGCTGATGGCGAGGTTGCGTAGGCCGGCCATGGTACGGGGCAGGTGTCCGGTGCGGACCTTGGAGTCGTCCTCGCGGAAGGTCCGATCACGGACGTGGTGCAGGAGGTTCTCGATGCCCCAGTGACCTCTGATCCAGGAGGCGAGTTCGGCCGGGGTGGCGTCGAAGACGTCCAAGCTCGTGA
>NZ_AUKR01000025.1:0-69328 GCF_000424845.1 Streptomyces sp. TAA040
GGCCATCGAACGCGTCGACCAGTGCGAATCACCCGTCGGCGGCGTCTGGCCGAGCGTCCTGGCGACCAGGGCTTCGACCTGCTCGTCCGTGATCTTCCGCGGTGGCCCCGAGCGTGGCCGGTCCACCAGGCCCTCCAGTCGGTCCGCGGCGAACCGGGACCGCCACTTGCGCACCGTCTCCCGTGAAACGCCCAGGTCGTCCGCGACCCGCGCGTTCGGCAGGCCCCCCGCACACGCCAGCACGATCCGCGAACGCAGCACCAGCGCCTGCGACGCGGTCGGCCACGGCAGCTGTAGTTCTTGATCACGGTTGGTCGTGACGGTGGTGTCGTTGCTGGTGGCAGGCGGTCGCTACGGCTTGGTGATGGCGTCGCCAGGCGATCCAGTGCAGGACGTGCTCGCGGTCGCGGACGGGTGGCGGCAGCACGAGGGCTCGCAGGAGCCGGATGAGCTCGGGGCAGCTCAGCGGGACGAGCGCGGGCTCGTCCTCGGCGGCGTCGTGGACGGCGGTGGCCGTGAGGGCGAGGACGGCGGCGGCGATCAGGCAGAACAGTGACCAGCGCATCCAGGAGTTCCAGCAGGTCACCTGGCCCTGGTCGAGTCCGGTGAAGCCCTTGGCGAGTTGGAAGGTTTCCTCGATCCGCCACCTGCGACAGATGACTTCCACCAGCGTGCCGAGCGAGACGTCGCCGGGTGCCCAGCAGCGGAAGTAGGACACCTCACCGGTGTAGCGGTGCCGCCGCGCGACCAGCACACTCGTCCCGGGCTCCTTCTCGTTCCGGTTCTCGTCGGGAGCGTCGTCGGGGCGGACATCGAGCCAGGCCCAGTCGTACTCGCGGGTGCCCTTGGTGCCGTGTCCGGTCTGCCGGCGCATCCACTGCCCGGGCCGCACCTTATTGATCATTTTGCGGGCCTCCCACCGGCGTCCGGTCCCGTCGACGGGCCTGGTAGGTGGCGGCGATGCCAACGGTGTAGCCGAGCCCCAGCGCCCGGATGCCCCGGCGTAGTTCGCGCCCGCAGTACACCTCGTCGCCCGCGAACCAGCGGGCCTTGAGGCCGGCGGCGACCGCGTCCGTGACCATGGCCAGCGCCTGCTGCGGCTTCGTCGCGAAAGCGATCTCCTCCGGCACTCCGGCGACCTCGCGGCGTTCCTCGTCCGCAGCCCAGTCCGCCGGGAGATACAGGGCCCGATCGATGATCACCTTCGTCGTCGCGGTGACCGCCGCCAGGTGCACCGCCACCTGGCACAGTCCGACACCGCCGATTGCACCGGAGTATTGCCGGCCGGCGCCCACGCAGTCCGTGGACGACTTCGCATCCCCCGTCTCGTCCGCCACCAACACCACATCCTGACCGTCGAGTTCATCGATCACGAGGCAGGCGATCTCCTGCCGGGCCCCCTCATGGTCGAACCGGGCGCGCGAGAGCAGGTGCTGCAGCCGGTGCGGGCCCGGATGTCCCAGAACCTGCGCGAGCGTCCAGCAGTTCCGCGTGTCCACCTCCAGCAACAGCCCCGCGACCAACTCCGCCGCCGTCGCCCGGGCTTCACGTCGCGCGAAGCAGCCCGCGACCGCCCGCATCGCCCTCCCGAACGCCTCGCCCCACGCCCGCTCGGCTATCGTTGCTTCCACGGCCACCGCGCCTTGATACGTCGTCACAAACGTTCATGATCACGGTGGCCGTACTCATGCCCGCACCCACCCCGGCAACACACTGACCAGCACAGACGCTGGAACTACAGCTGCCGTGTCCGAGAGGGCCGGGAGGTGGGATTCCTCCCGGCTACTCGGCAGGTGAACACCTGCGAAGGGGCCTCGGCGACGAGCTCGGGCACGGTTTTGGCGCCGTGGGTGGCGATCCGGCGTCGCTCGCCGTCCTGTCCGGCTTCTTTGAGGATCCGGTACATCGTGCGCTCGGAGCAGTGGTAGCGGCCCTCGTCCAGTTCGCGGGCGTAGATCTGGGCCGGCGGCAGTTCGGCGTACTCGGTCGTGTTCATCAGCGCCAGCACCGCGGCCCGCTCGGCGGCCGACAGTGCGGTGACCGGGGCCGGCCGCGGTCGCTTGACTGCCGGCGGCTTGGGGTGCAGCCGTCGGTGGTGGGTCGCCCGGGAACGTCCGGTGATCCGGCAGGCGTCCACGATGCCCACCAGCGGCCTCAGGTCCTCGACCGCTGCGTGCAGGTGGCCGTCCAGGGCCTGGCTCAGTCCGCGCTCTTGGACAGTGACTGCAAGAGCGCGTGTGTTTTTCCCAGCACCTCCAGTGCTGCGTTCTTCTGGTCCACCTCCGTGCGCAGCCGCTCGTTCTCCCGCCGGAGCTTGGCGTTCTCGGCCTCGGCCGGGTGCTTCCTGGGACGGGCAGGGCTGGTGCGGTGGTCCGCCAGCTGCGCGAGTGCGCCGGTGTCACGGGCAGCACGCCACTCGATCACGTGCGAGTGGAACAGGCGCTCACGGCGCAGGATGGCGCCCTTCTCGCCGGTCGGCGCGGCGTCGTACTCGGCGACGATCCGCAGCTTGTACTCGGCGCTGAAGGTACGGCGCTTCGGCTTCGGCGCCGGATCGGCACCGGGACCGCTGGTGCTGGTCATACGGGTGATCTCCTGCTCGTTCTGTCCACCCAGGCTAACTGATCACGCCGGAACGTCTCACCCAACGATGTCAGGGAGGGGGCCGGGTCGGCATGTCCAGCTCGGCCGCGATGCGGTTGAGGGCGTCGACCAGTCCGTGGTGGCGGGCGCAGGTGGTGTCGTGCCCCCGGCCCGGCCGTACTGGCGAGACCCAGATCGGCCAGCCGTCCGGGGTGGCGATGACCTGCACGTTCCCGCCATGGTGCTTGTGTTTCCCGGACCACCACAGGTCCGCTCCGTTGGGGCCCGGGGCGGCGACGCGGTCGGTGCGGATGACCGTCCCGTCGAGGTTCAGATGCGTCAGCCCGGCTGCCTTCGCACGCTCCAGCGCGGTCGCGAGGTCCGGTGCGCCAGCGGCCAGGACGGCCAGTCCTTCGTGGAGGTAGCGGTAAGAGGTGGAGGCCGATAGACCGTTGTCACGGCCGAGTCTGTGGGCGTAGTAGGTGGAGGAGGCGATACTGCAGTCGTGCATGGTCAGCACACGGCAGATCGGCTCGACACCGCCGAAGCGGTCCCGGTACTCGTCGATGAACGCTACGAGCGCAGGTGTGGCCGGTCGAGCTCGGCCGCGAAGAAAGTCGACGCCGCCTTGAGGATCTCGTTCGCCCTCTTCAGCTCGGCGTTCTCCATCTTCAGACGCTTGATCTGCTCGGACTCCTCTGTGGTCGTCCCGGGCCGCTGACCAGAATCGATCTGGTCCCGGCGCACCCATGTGCGCACGGTTTCGGCGGTACCGATCCCGAGTTTGGAGGCGACCACCTTCATCGCGGCCCACTCGGTGTCGTAGTCGGGCCGCACCTCGGCGACCATGCGCACCGCTCGACGGCGCAGCTCAGCGGGATAGGGGGAGGGACGTGCCATGACTCGATCCTCTCAGGGAATCGAGCCTCCACCAACCACGGGGCGGTTCAACGCCCGGCACCGGGACCCGCTCAACAGGAATCGATGCCACCCGCTCGTTCGGCAGGTGACATCGCAGACGGCTGCCGGGACTGCGGGCGTCAACGTCGCGGACGGCAGATTCACCCTGGGCGGGGCCAGCGTATGGGGTTCAACGCGGGCTTTCGGCCATGGCGTCGGCGGGCAGGGGAGAGCTGGGAGGCGTGTGGGGTGGGAGTGGTCTGCGGTGGAGGGCGGAGCGTGACGGTGCGGCAAGGAATCCCCAGGGCGGTTCCGCAAACCTGCTCCTCAGGATTGACCGATCACACCCAATCATCACTGTACGAGATGCAAAGGATGCGTTGAGCTACCTAGGTGTTCGGCTCCGCCACGGCGCGCAGAGGTGCGGCCGGTCGGCGGTGCATTCCAGCAGCGTCGACTCCAAGGGGAAGAACCATGACCACACCCTCTGCCGCTCCGCTCCGCGTAGCCCTGGCCAACGGCAGCTTCGAGCAGCCCCCCGTGACCGGCTATGAGGTCCTGCCGGATGCCTCGCAGACGCAGGCGTCCAAGCGGGTCCCGGGCTGGCTCACCACCGCCTCCGACCACAAGATCGAGCTGTGGCAGTCTGGCTTCCAGGGTGTGCAGGCAGCCGACGGCGTCCAGTTCGCCGAGCTCAACGCGAACGAGGTATCCACGCTCTACCAGGACCTGCCGACCACCCCCGGCGCGAAGCTGTACTGGCGGCTGTACCATCGCGGCCGCGATGGGGACGACACCATGGCACTGGACATCGGTGCGCCGGGCTCCGAGGTGGAGCAGAGGCGCTTCACCGACGGCACCACCGCCTGGGGCTACTACACCGGCACCTACACCGTCCCGGCAGGCCAGACCCTGACGCGTTTCGCTTTCCGCTCCATCTCCGCCGCCGGCCGCAACGGCGCCATCGGCAACTTCCTGGACGGCATCTTCTTCGGCACCGCCCCCTACGTGGAACTCGCCAAAACCGTCATTCCCGCAGGGCCGGTGGAGGTGGGCGACGTCGTCACCTACCGCATCACCACCAAGAACGAAGGCGGCGGCGGGGCCGAGAACCTCATCCTGAGCGACGTCATCCCGCAGGGCGCGACGTACCTGTCCGGTTCCCTGCGCATCGTCGACGGCCCGAACGCCGGAGCGAAGAGCGACGCGCAAGGTGACGACCAAGCGTACTACGACGTCGCGGAGAACAAGGTCGTCTTCCATCTCGGCAACGGCGCTTCCGCCGTGGAGGGCGGCAGCCTGCCCAGCACTGAAACCCTGCCAGCAGGTACCACAGTGGAGTACCGGGCCGTCATCGACCGGGCCAGTGGCGGCAAGCAGATCAGCAACACTGCAACCGCTTCCTACGACAACCGACTCGGCGACACGCCGGAGCCCCTGGCATCCACCTCCAACGAAAAAGTCACACAGGTCAAGCCGGCCTCCGACCTGACCGTGACGAAGGCAGCTGACGCCACCACCGTCGCCGTCGGACAGACCGTGACCTACCGCATCACCGTCCACAACACCGGCCCGAACGACGCCACCGGCGTCACCGTCACCGACCAGCTCCCCGACGGCCTCACTTTCCTGTCCGCCGACGGCACAGGCGGAAGCTACGACCCGGCCACCGGGCAGTGGACCGTCGGTGACCTGGCCGACGGTGCCACGGCCACCCTCGCGCTGCGGGCCAAGGCCACCAAGGTCGGCCTGACCAGCAACACGGCCACCGCCACCAGCAACGAAAAGGACCCCGACACCACCAACAACGCCGACACCGTCACCGTCTGCGTCGAACCGGCCCCCTCCTGCTGCGACCCCTGCGCCACCCAGAAGTAGTCCAACCTTCCGACATCACCCGCCGGGATACCCCGGAAGCACCGCTCGTGCCCTCATGGTCGGGCCCACACGGCCCGACCATGAGGCCGACCGCAGGCCCGGCCGTGCTGCGTTCCCGCCCCGACCACGGTTGGTTAGCGCACCGCTGACGCCCGCAGGGCCGTGAGGCGACCGGTTGCCTCAGTACCGCCTGGGCCTCCTCACCAGCACGCGAAGCCGCCAGCTCATCGACCAACAGTGCAAACTCGGCGGCAAGCCCCTCTTCGGGCGGGCGGGATCGGACACTCGCACAGTCTAGTGTCTCGTGATCCTGTTCATGCCAGTTTGAGTCACTATCGAAGAGTTTCTTCGCGTTGGTCTGAAGGGGGCGCACCTCAGCGAGGACCTCCTCGGCGGGGAGTGTCCAACGACTGCCGGAGCCGGGTCTGGAACGGGTCTGTCCGGTGACCGGACAGACCCGAACGGGACGATGCCGAACAGTTGCCACATCGCCCGGCAGGGCGCCTTCTCAGGAGGGTGCGGATCCTTCTGGGGGAAGGTCGTTGACCAGGCGGCGTCGGCGCTGTCGAGGCCCCAGCGGGCGCCGGGGATGTCGAGGCGGTCGCCCGCGAGGTGGCGGCAGGCTCCCTCGACGGAGCCGGTCACGATCGGCCACCCGTTCTCCAGTGCGATGTCGTAGCGGAGCCGGGCGAGGTGCCCTGTCAGGTAGCGCACACAGGTGTCGACAGCCTCACGTTTGGAGCCGGTGAGCTGTTCTTTCCCGGCCCGTGTGGTCATCTCGCGGGTGATACGGGCGGTGTGTCCGTGCAGGATCGCGGTGAGTCTCTCCGCGGCGAAGGTCTCCGCGTCGTGGCTGCCGATCGGGTGGAAGGCGTGGGCGGCCGTCCAGATGTATTCCGCGACATGCACGAAGTCGATCAGGACGTGGATCGTCGCCTTGCGCCGCCGTGCCTCGGCTTCGATGAGGTCGAGTTGGTGACGGGCGCCGTCGACGAGGACGAGCCAGGGCCGGTGATGTCCCCGATCATGGTCGGCGGCCTGGGTGAACGCCTCAGTGATCACGTCGGCCGGGTCGTGGATGAGCGAGGCGGTGCACCACCGGTTGACGGCCTTCGGGCCGGGACTGGGGGTGCGCAGGCCGCTGCGGCCGCCCGGCGGGTGGATGGTGTCGTGCGGACGACGCTCGGCAGGGACGGTGTGGTGGACGCAGGCGATCGTCGCCATCCGTTTCCTGTTCGGTTTCTCGCCCGGTGCGAGCCGGGCCTGCCGGCCGCGGCGCTGCTTGGCCTCGGCGGCCCGCCGGGTGGCCTCGCGCAACGCTTCGGGCCGCATCACCACGCCCTTGCCGTCGACCTGGATGACCAGGGGCATGTCGCCGGTGCACGCGGGGGCGATCCTGTGGTGGTAGAAGGCGTCGACGTCGACGGCGGCCTCGACGACCAGGGATTCGGCCCGTCGCTTGCCCAGGACCTTCCCGCACCGGTCGGTGATCGCCGAGACGGCCTGCGCGAACGATCCACGGACCGCCTCGCGTGCCGCGAGGCGCTTGATGCCGTGGCTGTGCCGGCCACGCGGCAGCGACAACCGCACATCCGCAGGGTGCACATTGGCCCGCCCGCGGCTCCGCCAGGCGCACCGGGTCACGGTCACCTTGCCGAACAGGCAGGTCAGCTGCCGTTCGTGTCCCCGCTCGCGGTACGGTCGCCTCTCTCCGTCCGCGCCGAGGACCGGCTCCGATGGCGGGTGCCGCTCTTCGCGGACCGCGCGCAGACCGAGGTGGTCCTGGAAGAGACGGCGCAGGATCTCCCTTCCGTCGGCCTCGATCAGACGTTCCACCGCGGCGTGTTCCAGCTCGGCGGTCTCCCGCGCCGACAGCCGTGCTGCCAGCGACTTCACCGCCTCCATCGAGCAGGCGAACGGGTCGAGGACATCGTTGGTGCCGTAGCGTTCCATCCGGGCTCTTCTTCCTGATGTTCGTTTCGGTTCGCACCTACGAATGTAGGAAGAAGAGCCCCTTGAACACCGGGAGTTGCCCTACCTCACCGAGCCGGCCGCCGCCCGGTGGGCCGAGACGGTGAACTGCCCCGGCGCCTGTTCGGCCAGCCAGCCCCGCTCGACCGGCCGCTTCAGCTTCGACCGCGTCGCCTCGATCTTCGAGGTCTGGGCGGGCAGTCCGATCCTGGGCACGATCTGCTTCGCCTGCACCGCCCCCGGCGCGTCGACCACGTCCACGATGTCGCGGTAGACCGGCGGAAGATCCACGCTGGTCATCCCCTTCCGCCAGGCGGTCACGGTCTGCACCCCCACCGCCCGGCCCCCGCCCACCGGCTCGGTCTCCGCCGACGGCCGGGCCGCTTCGAGGGTCACTCCCTCGGCCGCGAGTTCCTCCAGCGTCTCCCGCGTCACCGTCAGCCGATCCAGCCGGCCCTGCTCGGCCTCCAGCCGAACGGTCAACCCGGCGATCCCCCGCTTGAGTTCCCCCACCCGCGACCGCACCGCCGCCTGGCGTTCCTCCAGCTCACCGATCAACGAGCCCATCCGGCACCGCCTCCTCTACCGCTACGGTAGAGAAACCGCCACCCCGCCCACACCCGGACCAGCGAAACCCCAGCTCAACCGTCCCTGGAAAGGATTCGCACCCGGATGAGTTCGGGAACGTCGTGCATACGCTCATGCTCCCGTGACTGCCGCCTCCCGGGCGGGAGGGACCGGTGGCGTGCGGTCGTCGGTCGTCGAACATGGCCGGGCCCCTCTTGGTCGCGTTCCAGGCGCGGCATCCGCGCGCGGGGCTCCCGCGCCTCGACAGCGGTCCAGTCGCCCGCCGTTGCCGGTAGGTGCACCGGCAGCGCGGCGCCGTGTTCCGGCTCCTCCTCCAGGTGCCGGGTCCTCGGCTCGTCCGCACCGTCGCGGTTCACTGCAGGGTCGTGCCGACCGCCTTGTGCGCGAGGTCTGGACAGCTTCCCGGGAGCGCGTTGTCATGCGCCGGCATCGCAACTCCCCCTCGGTGGTCGGCTGGATCGTCTTCAACGAGGGATGAGGCGAGTGGGACCGCGAGGAGGCCGGGCGTATCGCCGACTCGGCCAAGTCCGCGGACCCGCTCCGGGTGGTCAACGCCCACAGCAGTGTGCACTGCTGCAACTCGAAGGGTGGTTCCGGCAGGGGTGACCTCGTCGACCACCACGACTACAACCGCACCGACCCCGCCTGGCCCAACGAGAGGCGAGCGGCCATGGACGGTGAGCACTGCGGCTTCATGCTCCGCACATCGGGGCACATGTGGCCGGGGCTGCCGAACGTGATCTACAGCGGCATCGCCGTCAAGTAGGCGCTGCCCCTCAAGTACTCCGAGAACACGGAGAAGTACTACCTCGGCCAGGACGGCGCCGAGCTGGCCGGCTCGGGTCTGCACGCAGACCACCGCCCTGGAGAACGAGCTCAAACGGCCTCTACACGTACGACTGCCGGGACCTCAAGGTCGATCCGGCCCGGGAGCGCCAGATCGCCGCAAGATCATCACGGCCGGCGAGCGCGGCGATCTGACGGGCGGCGGATTCTGGTCCTTCGACGAGGGGTCCGGCACCACCGCGGAGGATGCCGTCCCGAAACCGCAGCCGTTGAGGCGCACGGCGGAACCACCTGGGTCGACGGCGCCAGCGGCAGCGCGCTGAAGTTCGACGGCCAGGGCCAGTCCGCGGAGACCGGCGGACCGGTGCTCGACACCACCAGCAACTACGCGACCGCGGTCAGCCAGGACATCCGGCGCCAGGCCGGCCCGTTCTACCCCCAGTACGGCCACGGAACCTTCGCCTTCACCACGCCCGGCTAAAACCGGGCCCGGCTGGAGACGACTCCTCGGACGGGCCGCTGGCACCACTTGGTCGGTGTGGGACGCCACGAGCGACGAGATCCGGCTCTACTCCGACGGTGATCCGGCGGCCAGGCCGCGGGCCGTGCCCAGTGGGACGGCGAGGCCACCGATCTACGGCACGGCTCAGTCGACGAGGTCCGCGCCGGCGACAGGGCGCTCACGGGCGAGGAGGTGAGCGCCCTCCACGAGGCCGAGAGGCCGTAATCGGCGTCGGGCACCGGGCGGCCCCGGTGGAAAACCCTTGGGTTCTTCCACCGGGGCCTCTCCGTCGGTCCGCGGCCTCGGGAGTCATCCCAGGAAACTCAACCGCACCTGACGGTGGGGATTGGAGATGTTGGTGTCCACCAGGCACACCGACTGCCAGGTGCCGAGCGCGAGCCGGCCGTCGACCACCGGCAACGTGGCGTGCGGCGGCACCAGAGCGGGCAGGACGTGGTCCCGGCCGTGGCCGGGGGTGCCATGGCGGTGCTGCCAGCGTTCGTCCGCGGGCAGCAAATCGCGGAGTGCCGCGAGCAGGTCGTCGTCGCTGCCGGAGCCGGTTTCCAGAATCGCGATCCCCGCAGTGGCGTGCGGTACGAAGACGTTCAGCAGTCCGTCGTGTCCCGCCGCCGCCTCGGCCAGGAAGGACTCGCAGTCGCGGGTCAGGTCGGCCACCACCTCCTTCGTACCGGTGGTGAGGTCGAGCAGACGGGCCCGGAGACGTTCGCTCATCGTTTTACCCTCTCCGCCGGCGCGCGGGAAGCTTCGCGCGCCGGTTGTGGTTGTGCCGTACATGAACAGTGCGCAGATCGTCATCATCGGTGCCGGGCAGGCCGGGCTGTCGGTCGCGTACCACCTGAGGCGGGTCGGCTACCCTCCCGGGCAGGAATTCGTCGTACTCGACCACGCGCCGGAGCCCGGCGGAGCGTGGCAGTTCCGCTGGCCGACCCTGACCTACGGCAAGGTGCACGGCATGCACGCCCTGCCCGGCATGGAGCTGACCGGAGCGGACCCCGACCGGCCGTCGGCCGAGGTGATCGCAGACTACTTCGCCCGCTACGAGCGGCGGTTCGACCTGCGGGTACGGCGCCCGGTGGCGGTCAGGGCCGTACAGGACGCAGGGGACGGCCTGCTGCGGGTGGAGTCCTCGGCGGGCGACTGGTCGGCGCACGCGGTGGTCAACGCCACGGGCACCTGGGAGCGCCCGTTCTGGCCGGGGGTCTCCGGGCAGGGCACGTTCCGGGGACGGCAGCTGCACACCGCACGGTACGCCGGGCCGTCGGATTTCGCGGGCCGCCGCGTCGCGGTGGTGGGCGGCGGGACGTCGGCAGTGCAGCACCTGCTGGAGATCGCCGAGGTCGCCTCGGACACCCTCTGGGTCACCCGGCGACCGCCGGTCTTCCATGACGGGCCCTTCGGGCCCGACCAGGGCCGTACCGCCGTGGCGAAGGTGGCCGACCGCGTCCGGCGCGGACTGCCACCGCAGAGCGTGGTCTCCGTGACCGGTCTGCCGACCACCGAGGCGATGCGCGCCGCAGAGGCCGGTGGCGTGCTGCGGCGCCACCCGATGTTCGACCGGATCGCCCCCGAGGGGCTCGTGTGGGCCGACGGAACCGAGTGGCCAGCTGACGACATCATCTGGGCCACCGGATTCCGTGCGGCCATCGGCCATCTGGCGCCGCTGCGGCTCCGGGAGCCCGGCGGGGGCGTCCGGCTGGACGGTACCCGGGTGGTGCGGGACCCGCGCGTCCACCTCGTCGGCTACGGCCCCTCGGCCAGCACCATCGGGGCCAGCCGGGCCGGACGCTCGGCGGTGCGGGACCTCCGGCGACTTCTCTCCGCGGAGGGCGGTCCGCCCGCGCGGGAGCGCTCCGGCACCCCCGAGGCGCCACACCCGTCTTCCGCGCACGACGAACGCATGATCGGATATTCGCCCGAAGGAATGGGTGCGCCAGAAGCGGCTGCGGTCTAGCGGCGTGACGTGCGAGCGTTTCGGTGCGCGATCAGCGAGATGCATACCGTGCTCGCGCACTGCTCCATGACCCACCCGTCCGACGGGACGGCGGCGCAGGGCTGTCCCTCGTACGGCGCACCACAAGGAGAACGCACTCCCATGGACCTGCTCACCAACATGCTCGCCGGTGGCATCCACTTCGTGGGCTGGCTGGTCTGACGCACGCCCGACCAGGCGCCGCCGCTTCCCGTCCCAGGGGGCGGCGGCTCCGTCGTGTGCGGGGCCTGGGCTCCATCGCGACCCCTACCCGCCACGGACCCCCGCACGCCGCCACGGTCTCGCACGTCGCGCCGCGGGCCTTCGCACGGCGCCGCCCCGGAAGCGGGGCGGCGGCCGGCGCCTGGGGCGAGCGCCGGGGCCGGCGGAACGCGCTCATGAAGGGCGCAGCGGCAGTTCTACGGTGCGCGGCATGTCCCTGACCCACGCGCGGTACCGCCGCGAGATCATCGCCCAGGCCGAACGGCTGGCCGCAGTAACGGAACCCACCGACCCTGCGCGGACGGTGCGTTGGCCTGCCCGGACTGGCCCCCGGTGCACTGGTCACACACGTGGGCGCGGCACATCGGTGGGTGGCCGAGATCGTGCGCACCCGGGCGACCGGTGAGATCTCCGAGGAGAGGGTACCGGACCGGCAGAGCCCCTGCCCCGACGACCCGGCCACTCTCGCGGCGTGGCTGACCGAGGGGCGGGACAGGTCAGCGCCCTGCTGCTGTCGGCGGCCCGGACGAGCCGGTGTGGTCCTGGCTGCCCGGCGAGGAGAACCACGGCTTCTGGGCCCGCCGGCTCGCGCACGAGACCCTCGTCCACCGTGCCGACGCCTGCCTGACCGCGCGCCTGCCGTTCGAGGCGTCCACAGAAACGGCCACCGACGCGATCCAGGAACGGCTGGAGATCGTCGGCCACCCGCAGGTGCGGGCAGAGGCCCCGGAACTGCGCGCGCTGCGCGACAGGGCCGGGGCGAGCCTGCTGCTGGAGGCCGCTGCGGACAGGAAGGGCGCCGGGACCCGGTGGCTGGTCAGCCTCACGGCCGACGGCATCGTGCAGCGCCGCGCGCCGCACACCGAGGCCGCGCCGGCCGACCTCGTCCTGCGCGCCCCGGTGGCCGAACTGCTGCTGGTCCCCCTCCGGCGCCGTCCGCCCGGTGACAAGGGGGTCGAGGTACGGGGCGACACCACGTTGCTGGACCTCTGGCAGGCCTGCGCCCGTTTCGGCTGACGGCCGTCCGGCGCTGACGGCCACCGACAACGGCCCGCGCCCCTCGCGCTGCCGCTCTGCGCCGCGCTCCTCCCCCGGCGCCACCCGCCGGCCGCTCCGACCCGTGGGCAAGGAATCACCCGCTCGGTTGAGTGAGGTGGCCGCCTTCCGCGTATGCGTCGTCGGAAGGAGCGCGCGGTGTGCTCCCACAGGAGGTCAGTGCATTGAGCCATCGACGAGTGACCAAACGGGCCGGGATCGTCGCTGCGGCCGCCGCCGCGGCCGCCGTTGCCGGAGTGGCGATCGTGCTGCCGCACGCACAGGCGGGCGAGGGTCCGTCGCCGGCGCCTGTCACGTTCAGCCAGTCGGATGCCGCCCTGGTCGGCACCGAACTCGCCGACCGGCTCGGGGACTCGGCCGCCGGCTGGTACTTCGAGGGCGACTCCGGGCAACTGGTGATGAACGTGACGGACGAGCAGGCGGCCGGTGAGGCCAGGGAGCAGGGTGCCCGGCCCAGGATCGTCGAGCACAGCATGGCCGAACTCCGCGCCGCGACCGGCGCGCTCCGGGAGCGGACCCCGCTTCCCGGCACGGCCTGGTCGATTGATCCCCGTACCAACAGGGTGGCGGTGGTGGCCGATCGCACCGTCAGCGGCGGCTCCTGGAACCGGCTGACCCGGCTTGCGGAGCAGTGGGGCGACGCCGTAGCCGTCACCCGCTCGATAGGCGAGTTCACCCCGTTCGCGGACGGCGGCGATGCGGTCTTCGGCGGGGGCGCCCGCTGCTCCCTGGGTTTCAACGTAACGGTCGAGGGCGCGAAGGCGTTCCTCACGGCCGGCCACTGCGGCGCCGTGGGCCAGGGGTGGAGTGCCGATCAGCGCGGAGCGGAACCGCTGGGCTCCACCGTCGTCTCCCAATTCCCCGGCTCCGACTTCTCGCTGGTCGGCTACGACGACCAGAACACCGAGGCGCCCAGCACCGTGGATCTGCAGAACGGCCGGGTGCAACAGATCAACCGGGCCGTCGAGGCCTCCGTCGGCATGCCGGTCGCCCGCAGCGGAAGCACCACAGGGCTCACCGAAGGAACGGTCACCGGGCTCGACGCCACGGTGAACTACGGCAGCGGCGACATCGTGGACGGGCTGATCCAGACCGATGTCTGCGCCGAGCCCGGCGACAGTGGCGGTGCGATGTTCTCCGGCGACGCGGCCGTCGGGCTGACCTCGGGCGGGAGCGGGGACTGTACCCGGGGCGGCATCACCTTCTTCCAGCCGGTCACCACCGCGCTGGAAGCGGTCGGCGGGGAGATCGGGACAGGCACCGACTCCCTGCGGATCGGCTGACTGCGGAGCACAGCGGTCGCTCCCCGCCACCTGCCGCGGTCCTTGTCGGGGAGCGTCCGCCAGGGTACGGCCGGTACGGAAGTGGGACGTGCCGGGCCTCCCGGTTCCGGGCGCCGGGCCGGAGCGGGCCGGCGGCTCGACCGGTCGTCCCGCCTCTCTGCGAGGCTGGTGCCATGGCCGCACTCGCCTCCCGTCTCGCCGAAGTGGCCGGAGCCCGGGTGGTCGAGCTGACCGCCGTCGGCGGCGGATCCATCTGCGCGGCGCACCGCGCGGTGCTGGAGGACAGCCGCCGGGTCTTCGCCGAGACGCTCGACGGCGCATCCGAGGACTTCTTCACCACCGAGTCCGCAGGGCTCCACGCCCTGCGCGCGTCCGGCGCGGTCCCGGTGCCCCGTGTGCTCGCGGTGGAGCCGGAGCTACTGCTCCTGGAGTGGATCGCTCCGGGTCCGGCAACCGCGGCTCGGGCGCCGCGGACTGGCCGAGCTGCACAACCGGCCGGCCGATTCCTGGGGCACACCCGGACGCCCCTGCTACCTCGGACCGGTCGCGCTGGGCAGTCCGTCGGAACCGCTGCCCCGGGCCGCGCAGTGGTCCGCGTTCCACGTGGAGCACCGGCTGCTCCCGCTGCTGCGACGCGCCGTGGACAGCGGCGGCATCGCAGCGGAGGACGCGGCGGCGGTGGAACGGCTCTGCGGCCGGCTCGACCGGTGCGCGGGGCCCGCCCAGGCGCCGGGTCCGACCACGGGGACCTCAGGTCGGGCAACGTGCGCTGGGCCGCGGAGGGCCCCGCCCGGCTGATCGACCCCGCCGCCCAGGGCGGTCATCCGGAGACCGATCTGGCCTTGCTGGAACTCTTCGGCTGCCCGCAGCTGGCCACCGTGCTCGACGCGTACGCGGAGGTCCGGCCGCTGTCCGGGCGGGCGGACCGGGTTCCGCTGCACCAGCTCCAGCACCTCCTGGTGCATGCCGCCCTGTTCGGCGGTGGCCACGGAGCGCTCAACGGCTCGGCCGCACGCGCCGCCGCACGCTGCTGAGACCCCGCGTGCGGCCGGTCGCCCGGACGGCTCGGTGACGACCCGTGTCGAGCCGGCGCGCCGCCGGGGCGGTTGAGTAGGTGTACTCATGCCACCGGGGCCGGGGCGGTGCACCGTGTCCTCATGACCTCACCCGTGCAGCGTCCCGCCACCGCCGCGTACTACGTCCAGTCGGTCCTCTCCTTCGGGCTCGCCTTGGCAGCGGTCGCCTTCGGCGTCGCCTTTCTGCCGCTCGGGCCGTGGGAGCGGGGCTTCCTCGGGCTCGGAATCCTCTTCCTGGTCTCCTCCGCGTTTACCCTGGCCAAGTGCGTCCGGGACCGGCAGGAGAGCGAGTACGTGACCAACCGGGTGGAGCAGGCCCGGGTGGACAAGCTGCTCAGCGAGCACGACACCTTCGACGTCAAGGCACTCTGACTCGGCGGGAGAGCGCTCCGCCGCCGCATGCCCGCGGATCCGTCACGCGGCGCAGACAGAGGGCGGTGCCGGACGAGCGCCGGTAGCATCCGGGCATGGCCGCACGATTCAAGGACCTGGCGCTGGACGCGGTGGACCACCAGACGCTGGCCGACTGGTGGTGCCGCGCCCTGGGCTACACCCGGCGGGCGGTGCCCGAAGGAGTCGTGGAACCCTCCGCCAAGTGGCCGGTACCCATCCACGACCTCCACGGCTCCGGGCCGCTCATCTGGCTCTGCCCGGTGCCGGAGACGAAGGTCGTGAAGAACCGGATGCACCTCGATGTCTGGGGCGAGACGGACGAACTGCTGGCCCTGGGGGCCACCATGGTGCGGCGGCGCAGCGAGCATGCCGCGTGGGACGTCCTCGCGGACCCGGAGGGCAACGAGTTCTGCGTCTTCGATCCGGACCTCCGGGCGGCGCACACGGTGCGCCTCGGCCGCCGTTGACCGCTGCGGGGGGGCGCTGCTCCGCCGGGAACGCGAAGATCCGGTCAGCTGCTGAGGTCGGCGGCGCGCGCACCGTTCCGCTCGGCCCCACCCGTCTCGGGATCCGGCGCCGTCGGATCGCGTCGCAGCAGCGCGGCGTAGCGGCCGTCGGCGGCCACCAGTTCCTCGTGGGTGCCGCGCTCGACGATCCGGCCCTCCTCCAGCACCGCGATCTCGTCGGCGTCGCGGATCGTGGACAGCCGGTGGGCGATCGTCACCGTGGTGCGTTCCGCGGAGAGCGCGTCCAGCGCGCGCTGCACCGCCCCCTCGGTACGGGTGTCGAGGGCACTGGTGGCCTCGTCCAGGATGAGCACCGGCGGGTCGCGCAGGACCGTCCTGGCGATGGCCAGGCGCTGCTTCTCGCCCCCGGAGAAGCGATAGCCGCGCTCCCCCACCATCGTCTCGTAGCCTTCGGGCAGCGAGGCGATGTGGTCGTGGATCTGGGCGGCGCGGGCGGCCTCGCGAATTTCCTCGTCGGTCGCCGCAGGCTTGGCGAACCGCAGGTTCTCGGCGATGGTGGCGTGGAAGAGGTAGGTCTCCTGGGAGACCACGCCGACCGCACGGGAGAGCGAGGCGAAGTCCAGGTCGCGGACGTCCTCTCCATCAAGGGTCACCCGTCCTTCGGTGACGTCGTAGAGGCGCGGCACCAGGTAGCTGAGGGTGCTCTTGCCCGAACCCGTGGCGCCTACCACTGCCAGTGTCCGGCCGGCCGGGAGGGTGAGATCGATGCCGCTGAGCGCCGGCGGGCCGTCCGGCTCGTAGGCGAAGGTGACGTCCTCAAAGCGGATCTCGCCGCGTGCTTCACCGATGCGCACCGGGTCCTCCCTCTCGGTGAGGCCGACCGGGAGGTCCAGGTACTCGAAGATGCGCTGGAACAGTGCCAGCGAGGCCTGGATGTCGACACCGGTGTTCAGCAGGGACACGGCGGGACGCAGCAGTCCCTGCTGGAGGGTGACGAACGCGACCAGGGTACCGGTGGAGAGGCCGGCGCCGCCGAAGTGGAGCAGCAGTCCGGCAGTCCAGTAGAGCAACGCGGGAATGGCGGACATGATCATGCCGATGGTGGCCATCCGCCAGCGTCCGGCCATGCTGGAGCGGATCTCCAGGTCGGCGAGGCGTTCGGACTCGGAGGCGAAGCCGTCCGTCAGTGAGTCGGACCTGCCCATGGTCCGTCCGAGCAGGATGCCGCTGACGGACAGCGACTCGGTGACCATGGCGGCCATGGCCGCCATCTGCTTCTGCCGCTGAGCCGTGATGCGCTTGCGCTCTCGGCCGACCCGGCGGCTGATCCAGACGAAGAGCGGCAGCAGCGCGAGCGAGACCATGGTGAGCCGCCAGTCCAGGGCGAGCATCGCGACCACGGCGGCGACCACGCTGGTCGTGTTGGAGACGAGCGAGGTCGCGGTGGAGGTGACCGTGGCCTGCATGCTGCCGATGTCGTTGGCGATGCGCGACTGGACCTCGCCCGTCCGGGTCCGGGTGAAGAAGGCCAGCGGCATGCGCTGGAGCTTCGCGTAGACGCCCCGGCGGAGGTCGTGCATGACCCGCTGCCCGACGGTGGTGGACAGCCACGTCTGCAGCACGCCGAACACGCTGGTCAGCACGGCGGCGGCCAGCATGCCCAGGACGAGCAGGGAAAGCAGGCCGGTGCGCTGCTCAGGGATGGCCGTGTCGAGGATCTCCCGCAGCAGGAACGGGGAGGCCACGCCGACCAGAGAGGCCGCGCAGACGAGGAGGCCGACCACCGCCAGCCGCCCCCGGTAGGGACGGAAGAGGCGGAGGATCCGGCGCAACTGGGCCTGCTCCACCGTCGCCCCCAGTGGAGTGGCCGGTGCGGACGGCCGGTTGGCTTCGGCGTGCATGGGCTCCTGCGGCTCGGTACGGAGGGGTTTGTGCCACTGAGCCTAGCCTATCGTTACCTGTGCTCATAGTGAATAAGATCCTGGTAGTCTCATCGCATGGAATCCTCGGACTCGTGCGGCAACCTGGCCGAGCAGCTCATCAGGTTGACCCGGCGCCTGCACCGAGCCCAGCGGCGTCATCTGGAGCCGCTGGGGGTCACCCCCTCCCAGGCCAGGCTGCTCCGCGCGGCCTCCTGCTGTCCGTCGCCCCCGAGGATGGCCGACCTCGCACAGCAGCTCGACGTCGTGCCGCGCGCGGTGACCACCCTGGTCGACGGGCTGGAAAGGAACCGTGCAGTGCGCCGGGTTCCCGATCCGGCCAACCGGCGGGTGGTCAGGATCGAGGTCACGCCCCGCGGGGAGGAGTTGCTCGCCCGGCTCCGGCAAGTCCGGCGCCAGGCGGCCGAGGACCTCCTCGCCCCGTTGGACGAGGAGCAGCGGACACTGCTCAGCGCACTCATCGCCTCCCTGGACACTCCTCCTCCGGCCGACTGACCGGCCTCGTCCGGACGGCTCCCGCGGCCGTCGACGGCGGCCGTCCGGGCCCGGTGGCGGCTTCCGTACCCGGACGGCCGGCCCGGACGCCAAGCGGTCGGCATCCGCAACGGGGCCGCCCCGGCGTGCTGTGCTCCCGCCGGGGCGGCACGGGCCCCGGCGGGAGCACGCCGGCGCCGCCGACACGGGACGCGGGCGGGGCTCGAGCGGGGCTCGGCGCCGCACGCCGGCCGGAGAGGTGCCGGTCCCATCGGAAAATGCTTTGCTTTTCCCGGTCCCGGCCGCAAGCCTTGGTGGGCCGATCTGCGCCCGGCCAGGGGCACCGCCGGCCGCCTCCCACCGTTCCCTCCCACGACCGCCCTGGACGTCATGCAGATTCGTGATCTTCCCTTCCCCGACCCCGGCGAGCCCGATGTCCGCTCCGGGACCCGCTTCCTTCTCTGGCTGGGGCGCACCCAGCTCGGCGGCCAGGCCAAGGCCCTCGCCTGGGGGGCGCTGCACATGGCGGCCGTGGCCTCCCTGCCCGTGGTGGTCGGCCTCGCGGTGGAGGCGGTGGTCGCCGGTTCCGGCGACCGGCTCGCCACCGTCGGCCTGCTCATCGTCCTCGTCGGCTGCACCGTGACGGTCGGGGACACGATGCTGCACCGGTCCGCCGTGACCAACTGGATCACCGCCGCCGCACGGGTGCAGCAACTGCTCGCCCGCCGCACCGCGGAGCTGGGCGCCACCCTGACCCGGCGGGTCGCCGCGGGCGAGGTCGTGGCCGTGTCCACCGGCGACATCGAGAAGATCGGCTGGTGCGTGGAATCGGCCTCCCGGTTCGGTGCCGCGCTGCTGGCCACCGTGGGCGTCTGCGTCGGGCTGTCCTTCTACGAACCGCAACTGGGCCTCATCGTGTCGGCCGGTGTGATCGCCCTCGCCGCCACCGTGCTGCCCATGCTGCCGCGGGCCACCCGCCGGGCCGACCACCAGCGCGCCAAGGCCGGACGCGCCACCGAACTGGCCGCGGACACCGTCACCGGACTGCGGGTGCTGCGCGGTGTCGGCGGCGAGGAGCTGTTCCTCGGCCGGTACCGCAGGGCCTCACAGGAGGTACGCACTGCAGCCGTGCGGACCGCCCGCATGTGGGCGCTGATCGACGCGGTCCAGGTGGCCATCCCGGGATTGCTGCTCATCGCCGTCGTCTGGCGGGGCGCCGTCCTCGCCCAGGACGGCCGGATCGCCGTCGGCGAGCTGGTGACGGTCTACGGCGCGGTGGTCTTCCTACTCTTCCCCCTGCGCGGACTGCAGGAGTTCGCCATGGCCTGGTCCTTCTCCCGCCCCTCCGCGCGCCGTACGGCGCGGGTCCTGGCACTGCGCCGCTCCGAGGCGGACGGCGATGCGCCGCCCGGTCGCGCCACGTCCCCCGAGGGCGACCTGTACGACCCGGGCAGCGGGCTTCTCGCACCCGCCGGACTGCTCACCGCCGTCGTCTGCGGCGACCCCGACGCCGCCGGTCGGCTCGCGGACCGTCTCGGCGGCCACTTGGCGGACCCGGACGGCGCGCCCCCGGCACTGCTCGGCGGCACCGCACTCGACTCCCTGCCACTGGACACCGCGCGCACCGCGGTACTCGTCCAGGACAAGGACCCGGTACTGCTCTCCGGCACTCTGGAGGAACTGCTCGACGTCCCCGCCTCGGGGTCCGTGACCCCGCAGGAGGCCCTGCGCGCGGCGGTGTGCGAGGACGTGCTCGAAGCCCTCACCCGCACCGGCACGCCGAGCGGCGGCGACCCGATGCGGACGCGCATCACCGAGCGGGGGCGTTCGCTCTCCGGCGGCCAGCGGCAGCGTCTGGCCCTGGCCCGGTCCCTGGTCACCGACCCGGCGGTGCTGGTCCTCGACGAGCCGACCTCCGCGGTCGACTCGCACACCGAGGCCCGGATCGCCACCGGCCTGGCCGACGTGCGCAGGAACCGCACCACCGTGGTGCTCACCTCCTCGCCGCTACTGCTCGACCGCGCCGACCGGGTGGTCCTGGTGCAGGACGGCACCGTCACGGCGACCGGCCGCCACCGCACGCTGCTGCGCACCGAGCCCCGGTACCGGTCCGTGGTCACCCGCGACACCGCCGACGCGTCGGGCTCCTCCGGCGCCGCCGACGCCGTGATCGACGCCGCGGGCGCCCGTACCGTCGGCTCCGCCGCGACCGGCGCGGCCCTCACCGAAGGGAGGGGCCCGGCATGATCGGGATCGCGCCCCCCGAGTACGATCCGGCCGCCCCGGAGTCCGCCACCACTCTGCCGGTGGGCTCCCCCTCGACCGTCCGGTCCTACGTGCGCACCCTGGTGCGGCGGCACCGGCGGGCGTTCCTGCTGCTCGTGACGGTCAACACGGTGGCCGTGGTGGCCTCCATGGTCGGTCCCCACCTGCTGGGCGGGGTCGTCGAGGACCTCGCCGACAGCACCCGCGAGGTCCGTCCCGAGCGGGTCGTCGCCCTGTTCGTCGCGGCGCTGGTCGTGCAGACCCTGTTCACCCGGCTCGTCCGGCTGCGCGGGGCGATGCTCGGCGAGCAGATGCTCGCCGACCTCCGCGAGGACTTCCTGGTGCGCTCGGTCGGACTGCCCCCGGGCGTGCTGGAGCGGGCCGGCACCGGTGATCTGCTGTCCCGGATCACCACGGACATCGACCGGCTGGCGAGCGCCATGCGGGAGGCGGTGCCGCAGCTCTCCATCGGTGTCGTGTGGGCCGGACTGCTGCTGGGTGCGCTCACGCTCACCGCGCCGCCGCTGGCACTCGCGGTGGCGATCGCTGCCCCGGTGCTGATCGTCGGCTGCCGCTGGTACTACCGCCGGGCGCCGGGCGCCTACCGGTCGGAAGCTGCCGGCTACGCCGCCGTCGCGGCCGCGCTGGCCGAGACGGTGGACTCGGGCCGGACCGTCGAGGCCCACCGGCTCGGCGCGCGTCGGGTGCGCCTCTCCGAGCAGCGGGTACGGGAGTGGACCGCCTGGGAGCGGCGGACCCTGTGGCTGCGAACCATCCTGTTCCCGACGGTCAACCTCACCCATGTGATGATCCTCGGCTCCGTGCTGATCTGCGGCGGGTGGTTCGCGCTGCGGGGGTGGATCTCCGTCGGCGAGCTGACCACCGGTGCCCTACTGGCCCAGATGCTGGTGGAACCGATCGGCATGATCCTCCGCTGGTACGACGAACTGCAGGTCGCCCAGGTGTCGCTGGCCCGGTTGGTGGGTGTGCAGGAGATCGAGGCGGAGAACGCAGACGACCGTCCCTCCGTCCCCGAAGGGCGGGAGATGCGGGCCCGCACCGTGCGCTTCGGCTACCACGAGGGCGCCGACGTCCTGCACGGAGTAACCCTGGCGATCGCCCCCGGCTCCCGGGTGGCGCTGGTGGGTCCCTCCGGAGCGGGCAAGTCGACGCTCGGCCGGCTGCTCGCCGGGATCTACCGGCCCCGGGCGGGGCTGGTCGAGCTCGGCGGCGCCGAGCTGGGTGCGATGCCGGCCGAGCAGGTCCGACGGTACGTGGCGCTCGTCAACCAGGAGCACCACGTCTTCGTGGGGTCGCTTCGGGACAACCTGCTGCTCGCCCGCGACACCGGGTCCGACACGGAACTGTGGGCGGCGCTGGCGGCTGTGGACGCCGACGACTGGGCACGGGCGCTGGACGCCGGGCTCGACAGCGAGGTCGGCTCCGGCGGACTGCCGGTCAGCCCGGCGCAGGCCCAGCAGATCGCCCTGGCCCGGCTGGTGCTCGCCGACCCGCACACCCTGGTGCTCGACGAGGCGACCTCACTGCTCGACCCGCGGGCAGCACGCCACCTGGAACGGTCACTCGCCCGGGTGACGTCGGGGCGGACAGTGGTGGCCATCGCGCACCGGCTGCACACCGCGCACGACGCCGACGTCATCGCCGTGGTCGAGGAGGGCCGGATCACCGAGCTCGGCAGCCACGACGAGCTGGTGGCGGCCGACGGCGCGTACGCCGCCCTCTGGCGCTCATGGCACGGCTGAACCGCCGACCGTGGCTGGGCGCCCGGCGTCCACCGCGCCAGAAAAGGGGCACGGAGAGCGCAGCCTCGCGATCGGCGGCCATCGCTTCGTCGACGCCCTCATGGCGACTCTCACGGACCCGGCGCTCCGCTCGCTGCCGCCCGTCGGGGCGATCGACCAATCCGTGGACAGCACCGACGTGACCCCAGTTCGCCGATCGCCGCACGCCCTGCATCAGGCCGCCTGCGCCGGCCGCCCCGCAGCAGCAGGTGCAGGTGCAGGCCGGGCCACCGGTCCCCGGGCCAGTCGGGCTGTCAGCCGAAAACGCCCAGGGCGAACAGGGCACTCGCGGTCCCGGCCAGGGCGAAGAACGGCATCAGGACGTTGCTCTCGACCCAGGCGCCCGCCCGGAACCTCATGAACCGCGGGGTGCCGAGCGGGTACCACCGCTTGCCCCCGATCGGAAGCGGCCAGAGGATGGGGCAGCCGGAGATGGTCAGGGCGTCGCCGATGTTGTGCACCATCGCGCCGAGGACGATCGGCAGGCCCAGCCAGAGGTACTCGTAGCCGGCTCCGGTGAGCAGCCAGTCGGAGCCGTTTCCCGGCTTGTCGAGTATCCCCGCCAGGATCCAGGCACTGGTCGCCCCCAGCAGCCAGACGAGCACGTCGCTGGACACCCGGGCCATCCGCCAGAGGAGTCCCTCCACGGCGAGCACCATGTGCACGAAGAGGATGCCCAGCACCGCCCAGCGTCCGCCTGCGACAGCAGCAGCGGAGAACCCGGCCCCCGTGACCAGGGCCCAGAGCCAGGTGTGCGTGAGGGTGCGGTGACCGCCCGAGCGCTTGCGCTCGCCCTTCCCCCGCGTGGCGTTGAACACCGCGGTCGAGGTCACGTCGATGACCCCGCACAGCGCCTTGGAGAAGGGCCCGAAGGCGCGCGAGATCGTGGCGCTCTTGGTGTCCAGGTCGGGAGCGAGAGCGGCCCCGGAGCAGATCAGGGCTCCGGCCAGGAGGACGGGCCAGGGCATCGGGTGATCCAGCACGGCAGCCACCGCGCCCACCCCCAGCCAGGCCGCACCCCCCGAAAGTGAGTGTGCCGGTCCCATCATGTGTGCCCCACCCCATCGCTGTGCAGTTCGAACCGCGCCCGTTGCCACCGGCCCCCGAGGGAAGCCCTCTTGGCGCCACAGCGTAGTGCCACGTGATCTTGCCTCTTCGGCCGGTTCCCCCGTTCCGGCCGGGGGAGGGCAGTATGGGGGCGTGACGCTTACCGATCAGATCCCGACCGACGCCGACCCCGACGCGCTTTTCGACGTGTTCACCTCCTGGACCCAGGAGCGGGGCATCACCCTCTACCCGGCGCAGGAGGAAGCACTGATCGAAGTGGTGTCCGGGGCGAACGTGATCCTGTCGACTCCGACGGGCTCGGGGAAGTCGCTGGTCGCGACCGGCGCGCACTTCGCCGCCCTGGCCCAGGACAAGGTGACGTTCTACACCGCACCGATCAAGGCTCTCGTCTCGGAGAAGTTCTTCGACCTGTGCAAGATCTTCGGGACCGAGAACGTCGGCATGCTGACCGGAGACGCGTCCGTGAACGCCGACGCGCCGGTGATCTGCTGCACCGCCGAAGTGCTCGCCTCGATCGCGCTGCGCGACGGGCGGGCCGCCGACGTCGGGCAGGTGGTGATGGACGAGTTCCACTTCTACGCCGAGCCGGACCGGGGCTGGGCGTGGCAGATCCCGCTCCTGGAACTCCCGGACGCGCAGTTCGTACTGATGTCCGCGACGCTGGGGGACATGGCGAGGTTCGAGGAGGACCTCACGCGTCGCACCGGGCGGCCTACCGCGGTGGTCCGGTCGGCCAGCCGACCCGTCCCGCTGAGCTACGAGTACCGGACCAGCACCCTCACCGAGACGCTGACCGAGCTGCTCTCGACCCATCAGGCGCCTGTCTACATCGTGCACTTCACCCAGGCGCAGGCGGTGGAACGGGCGCAGGCGCTCATGAGCATCAACATGTGCACCCGGGCCGAGAAGGACCAGATCGCCAAGCTGATCGGCAACTTCCGGTTCACCACCTCGTTCGGCCGCAACCTCTCGCGCTACGTCCGGCACGGCATCGGCGTGCACCACGCGGGAATGCTGCCCAAGTACCGCCGTCTGGTGGAGCGCTTGGCGCAGGCGGGGCTGCTGAAGGTGATCTGCGGGACCGACACCCTGGGGGTGGGGGTGAACGTCCCGATCCGGACGGTGCTGTTCACCGCACTCACGAAGTACGACGGGACCCGGGTCCGCACCCTGCGGGCCCGGGAGTTCCACCAGATCGCCGGGCGGGCGGGGCGGGCCGGGTTCGACACGGCCGGCCTGGTGGTGGCGCAGGCGCCGGAACACGTGGTGGAGAACGAGAAGGCGCTCGCCAAAGCCGGCGACGACCCGAAGAAGCGCCGCAAGGTGGTGCGCAAGAAGGCTCCGGAAGGGTTCGTGAGCTGGGGGGAGAACTCCTTCGAGAAGCTGATCGCCTCCGAGCCGGAGCCGCTGAACTCGCGCTTTCGGGTCACCCACGCGATGCTGCTCGCCGTGATCGCCCGGCCCGGTGACGCGTTCGGTGCGATGCGCAGGCTGCTGGAGGACAACCACGAGGACCGGAGGTCGCAGCTGCGGCACATCCGCCGGGCGATCGCGATCTACCGTTCGCTGCTGGACGGCGGCATCGTGGAGCAGCTGGCCGAACCGGACGCGCAGGGCAGGAGCATCCGGCTCACGGTCGATCTCCAGGAGAACTTCGCCCTCAACCAGCCGCTGTCGACCTTCGCGCTCGCCGCGTTCGACCTGTTGGACCAGGAGTCCCCCTCGTACGCGCTGGACATGGTCTCGGTGGTGGAGTCGACGCTCGACGACCCGCGACAGATCCTCGCCGCCCAGCAGAACAAGGCGCGCGGCGAGGCGGTCGCCGAGATGAAGGCCGACGGCGTCGAATACGAGGAGCGGATGGAGCGGCTGATGGACGTCGGCTACCCCAAGCCGCTGGAGGAGCTGCTCTTCCACGCCTACGGGCTCTACCGCACCTCGCACCCCTGGGTGGGCGACCACGCGCTCTCGCCGAAGTCGGTGATCCGGGACATGTACGAGCGGGCGATGACCTTCGGGGAGTTCGTCTCGTACTACGAGCTGGCCCGCACCGAGGGCATCGTCCTTCGCTACCTGGCCGGCGCCTACAAGGCGCTGGAGCACACCGTGCCGGACGACCTGAAGTCGGAGGACTTCCAGGACATCATCGAGTGGCTCGGGGAGATGGTCCGCCAGGTGGACTCCAGCCTGCTCGACGAGTGGGAGCAGCTGGCCAACCCGGCCGAGGAAACCGCCGAGGAGGCTCAGGAACGGGCGGACCACGTCCGGCCGGTGACGGCCAACGGGCGCGCGTTCCGGGTCCTGGTCCGGAACGCGATGTTCCGGCGGGTGGAGCTGGCGGCCCTGGACCGCTTCCACGAGCTGGGCGAGCTGGACGCCGAAGCGGGTTGGGACGCTGACGCCTGGTCCGCGGCGATGGAGGGCTACTGGGCGGAGTACGAGGAGCTGGGCACCGGCCCGGACGCGCGCGGTCCGAAGCTGCTGCGCATCGAGGAGGTGCCGTCGGACCGGCTGTGGCGGGCCCGGCAGACCTTCGCCGACCCGGAGGGCGACCACGACTGGGGGATCTCCGCCGAGGTGGACCTCACCGCCTCGGACGCGGAGGGGCGTGCCGTTCTGAAGATCACCGAGGTCGGCCAGCTTTGACGACCGTGACGAAGGAGTACCACTGATGTCGGAGAGTCCGGCCGAGCGGCTCGTGGACCTGCTCGACCTCGAACAGATCGAGGTCAACTTCTTCCGCGGCGAGAGCCCCCAGGAACATCTGCAACGGGTCTTCGGCGGCCAGGTGGCCGGCCAGGCACTCGTCGCGGCGGGGCGCACCACGGACGGGGAACGGCCCGTGCACTCGCTGCATGCGTACTTCCTGCGACCCGGGGTGCCCGGCATCCCGATCCTGTACGAGGTGGAGCGGGTCCGCGACGGGCGTTCCTTCACCACCCGGCGGGTGGTGGCGGTGCAACAGGGAAAGACGATCTTCAATCTCACCGCCTCCTTCCATTCGCCCGAGCCGGGCATCGAACACCAGTTGCCGATGAGGGAGATGCCGGAGCCCGAGTCGCTGCCCCGGCTGGCCGACGAGATCCGCGGCCATCTGGGGGCGCTGCCCGAGTCGCTGGAGCGAATGGCCCGTCGTCAGCCCTTCGACATCCGCTACGTCGAACGGCTGCGCTGGACGGAGGACGAAGTGCGGGACGCGGAGCCGCGCAGCGCGGTGTGGATGCGTGCGGTGGGTCCGTTGGGGGACGATCCCCTGGTCCATACCTGTGCCCTCGCCTACGCCAGCGACATGATGCTGCTCGACGCGGTGCGGGTCCCGGTCGAGCCACTCTGGGGCCGCAGAGGTTTCGACATGGCCTCGCTCGACCACGCGATGTGGTTCCACCGGCCGTTCCGCACCGACGAGTGGTTCCTCTACGACCAGGAGTCGCCGATCGCCACGGGCGGGCGCGGCCTGGCCCGGGGCCGGATCTACGATCGGGCCGGGCGACTGCTGGTCTCGGTCGTACAGGAGGGGCTCTTCCGCCCGCATCCGGACTGATCGGTTCCGAAGCCGACTTGCCCCGATCGGGCGGGTCAGGGCGGGGACGGGGACTCGACGGAAGGGACGCGGAGGACGGGGAACCGCAGAGCGGACGGACCACGTGACGGCGGGGCCGGGGCGAGGACGGGTGGTCCCGGCCGGACGGGTCGGGGCGTGGATACCGCCTGACCGCCACCGCGTCCGTGGCTTCGAGCAGCACGCGCGCCCGCCACCATGCGGTGTGGGCCGGGGGCGTCCCGGTCGGCGACCTCCCCGCCGCGGGTGTGCGGGCCGGCACGGCCCACCGCGCGGTGCCGGCCTCGATTCCGCCATCTGCTGCGAACGGCACAGCTCGGCCCCCCGTCACGGTTGCTCCCGTCAGCAGTCGACTTCCGACTGCTGTGCAAGGACCGTAACGCGCTGTCGCCGCCTCCGCGGAGGCTGTGGACAACTCGGAGAAACCGCAGTTCAGCTTGGGTCCGTCCGCCGTGCTGCACACCGGGACGCTCACTCGCCCGGCGTGGGACCAGGCGATCGGCTCCGCCGGTCAGCCCCGCTCGGCGAAGGAGTCGGCGTGGCTGCCGGGCTCCCGGGTGGCGACGGCCAGATGCTCACCCACCCGCCTCACCAGCAGCGTCATCTCGTAGGCGACCTGCTCGACGTCGGCCTCCCGGGCCGTGAGCACGGCGAGGCAGCTTCCCTCCCCGGCAGCGGTGACGAACAGGGCCCCCTCGTCGAACTCGATCATGGTCTGCCGTACCGGCCCCGCCGTGAAGCGCTTCCCCGAGCCCTTCGCGAGACTGTGCAGCCCGGAACTCACCACCGCCAGTCGCTCGGCGTCCGACGGTACGAGTCCCTCGCTCGCACCGGTCACCAACCCGTCGGTCGAGAGCACGAGGGCGTGCCGGACACTGGGCATGCGATGTATCAGATCGTCGAGCAGCCAGTCGAGGCGGGCGCTCAATGCCATGGCCTTTCCCCCTCCGTCTGCGCCGCGGTCAGGCGCCACATTCCCCCTACCCGCCGTCACCCCCCGGCCACACCTCGTCAGCCGCCCGATACTGCGTGATTGCTTCCGGGGCCTGCGGCCGCACCCGGCCGGGCGGAGCCCGGGAATACTCACGCGGCAGGTACTGTTGCCGAGATATTATTGAACGTTCAACTTTGCGGAGGGCGGTTTCGATGCAGTTCGGAATCTTCACTGTCGGAGACGTCACCCCGGACCCCACCACAGGACGCGCACCGAGTGAGCACGAGCGCATCAAGGCGATGGTGACCATCGCGCTGAAGGCCGAGGAGGTCGGGCTGGACGTGTTCGCCACGGGTGAGCACCACAACCCGCCGTTCGTGCCCTCCTCCCCCACGACCATGCTCGGCCACATCGCCGCCCGCACTTGGCGTTTGATCCTCTCCACGTCCACCACGCTGATCACCACCAACGACCCGGTGAAGATCGCCGAGGACTACGCCATGCTCCAGCACCTCGCGGACGGCCGGGTCGACCTGATGATGGGCCGCGGCAACACGGGGCCGGTCTACCCCTGGTTCGGCCAGGACATCAGGCAGGGCATCCCGCTGGCGATCGAGAACTACGCCCTGCTGCACAAGCTGTGGCGCGAGGACGTGGTGCACTGGGAAGGCCGGTTCCGCACCCCGCTCCAGGGCTTCACCGCCACGCCCAGGCCACTGGACGGCGTTCCGCCCTTCGTCTGGCACGGCTCGATCCGCAGCCCGGAGATCGCCGAGCAGGCCGCCTACTACGGCGACGGCTTCTTCGCGAACAACATCTTCTGGCCGAAGGATCACTTCAAGCGGCTGATCGGGATCTACCGCGAACGGTACGCCTACTACGGCCACGGCACCGCCGAGCAGGCGATCGTCGGACTCGGCGGGCAGGTGTTCATGCGGCGCAACTCCCAGGACGCAGTGCGCGAGTTCCGCCCGTATTTCGACAACGCCCCCGTCTACGGGCACGGCCCGTCGCTGGAAGAGTTCACCGAGCAGACACCACTGACCGTCGGGAGCCCCCAGGAGGTCGTCGACAAGACCCTGACCTTCCGGGAGTCCTTCGGCGACTACCAGCGCCAACTGTTCCTGATGGACCACGCGGGGCTTCCGCTCAAGACAGTCCTCGAACAGCTCGACCTGCTCGGCGAGGAAGTGGTGCCGGTGCTGCGTGCGGAGTTCGCCCGCAACCGGCCGGCGGAGGCGCCCTCGGCACCGGTGCACCCGTCCACCCGCGACGTCCTCGCCGACGCCGCCCTGCCGGGCTGACCCGCGCCGACCGTACGCGCCCGTTGCAGCTTCGCGCTCAGGCGCCGCGGCGGACACCGACGACGAGAGCCGACCCGAAGAGTCAAGGAGCTCGACCGATGAGGACCTGCACCATCGCCGTGGTGGCAGCCGGCCTGGGCACCCCCTCCTCCACGCGTTTGCCCGCCGACCACCTCGCCACGGCCGTCCGGGACCGGCTGACCGGAGCTACAGACGCCGAAGTCACCGGTACGGCGGTCGAGGTGCTGGAGCTGCACGACCTCGCCACCGAGACCGCCCAGCGCCTAATCAGCGGTCACACCTGTCTGCCACGCGTCCTACGGCGGCCCGTCCAAATCGTTCCTGGACGCGTTCGAACCCCGGGCACTGGAGGGGAAGCCGGTACTGCTCGGGGCGACCGGGGGGCAGCAGCCCCCCGGCACTCTCTGGTGCTGGAGCACGCCCTGCGGACGGCCTTCTCCTTTTTGCGGGCGCGCGCTGCTCCGACCGCGGTTTACCCGGCGGCGGAGGACCGGGGCGGCGGCGCCGGCGCCGATCCGCTCGCCGACCGCATCGGACGGGCTGCGGAGGAACTCGCCACACTCGTCGGATCGGAGGAACGCGCCGGAGACGGGCGCTCCCCCGCGACTGCCGAGCTGCCGGGCGATGCCGTCGTGCCCATCACCGAGCAACTGGCCGCCGTCGCAGCCGGAGGCGCGCCCCGCCGCGCCCCGGAAGCGGCTGCGCACCACTGAACGAGCGAATCTCCACGAGGGCTTCGGCCGTCCGCCGGGGCGTGCCGGCCGGTGGCCGCTGCCGCCCTCAGCGGCCCAGTTCCTTGCGGGACACCCGACGCAACCGCCTGCGCTGCGAGGGGTCCAGCGTGAGATACGCGACTGCGGGGACCCCGACGACGATCAGTAGTACGGCCCAGAACGGCAGCCAGATCAGCAGCAGCAGGCTCACCGCCACGCCGCCCACGACGGCCTTCCCCTGAGTACTCATTCCCATGCGCCTCCTCCGCGTCAGCGACGAGTGCCGCTTCCCTCCATTGAACGCCCCGAAGGCGTCGGCCGTTCCGTCCCGCGTCCCGGGCCCCACAGCCGCCGACCGTACGACCCGTTTCCGGTCCGGGACCCCTCTACGGTACTCTCGGCGCCTCCCGCAGCAAGTAGTCGAATTTGCGGAGTACCCGACGGCAGTGTCCCGGACCACCACCGCAACACCTGGCATGAGCACCTGGCCCCGCGCACCGACGCCGTCCGTGGGCGCGGACGCCCTGCGGCTGCCCGCGGCGGGAGTGCCCTGGCCGGTGGCCGAGCGGTTGCGGATCGGCTGCGGCGACGACCCGGAGCAGTGGGACCGCGATCGCCGCCCGGAGGCCCGGCAGGGGACAGCAGTCCAAAGGGGACTCCTCCTGAAGTCCCGGCCACGGGGCGGGGTGGAGGCGCGCGCAGGGCACGGCAGGTGGCGGCCGGCCGACGCGGTGCGCGCCGGTCGGCCGCGTGTCCGGGTACGGACGGCTCAGGCCGCGGCCTCCATCACCGGGTAGTAGCCGCCCGACTGGCCCGCAGCGGTCGGGTGGTAGGAGTCGGTGATCGGCCAGGTGATGCTGTGCAGCCAGGCGGAGCCGGAGCACAGCTCGTGTCCGGAGAAGGTGTCGCGCACGTCGCCGAAGGTGTAGCCGTGATCGGCGGCCCGCTTGGCAGTGATCTCGTTGAGCTGGTCGGAGGCACCGTTCAGGGCCGCCCTCGACCGCTCGCTGATGCCCAGGCAGGCGGTACCGAGCTGGTACATCCGGGGGTATCCCAGCACCACGACGTCGGCGTTGGGCGCGCGGGCGCCGATCTCCCCGTACACGGTGTCCAGTCGGCCGGGCAGCGAGTTCTCGATGTACGTCGTGGCCTGCGCGACGCGGGAGAGGCAGGCGCTCTCGCCCTGCAGCACGCAGGTCAGCATGACGTCGGCGAATCCGGCGTCGTTCCCTCCGACGCTGACGCTGACCAAGGTGGTGGAGGAGTTGACGGGACCGAGCTGGCCGGCCAGGACGTCGTCCGTGGTGGCTCCGGAACAGGCCGTGAAGTGGAAGGACGAGGGCGAGTTGGCATCCGCCCAGAGCCGCGGATAGGCCCGGGTGCTGCGCTTGCAGTCGCCACTGCCGCTCTCGTAGCTCCCCGCACCTACCCCGGAGGAGTACGAGTCGCCCAGCGCGACGTAGCTGTCCGCGGCCTGTTCCGCTGCGCTCGCGCTGCCGCTCAGTGCGGGTAGTGCCAACAGGGCCGCGAGCGCGGCCGGGACGGTCAGCAGTCTGGACAGTTGCACGGAACCTCCCGAGTGGGGGGACATGGAGGATTGCCTGTGCACTCCGTGGTATCAGGGGGACGCACCGGCGAGAAGTGTCCATGCCAAAGTTTTCGTTCATGGTCGGACCTGGAGAACGAAAAAGACAGGTTCCGGTCAGCGAATCGACCCGGACGAGTGACGGTATGTCACCCGGCTCAGCGCAGCGGCTCGTCCAGCTTCGCGTCCACGTCGGCCGTCAGACTGCAGGTGACCGTCCTGATCCCCCTCAGGTAGCCGCTCAGCTTGGGGAACTGGGTCAGGGTCCGCAGCCGCAGGTCCGACGGCTGCTCGCGCCCCTTCTCCGCCAACTCGCCCGTGCAGATGGCGTCCGCCTCGCCCTTGAGCTCGTCGTCGGTGTCGAACTCGCCGCTCAGCTTCTCCTGGTGGACGACCTCGCCGTCGTGTGCCACGTCGCAGGACAGCTTCTCGTTGTACCCGCTCTCCTCCTCCGTCAGATCGAAGCAGTCACCGGGCCGGAGCTGGTATGCGGGCCGGGCCCCGCTCGTGGGTGTCGCCATGCTCGATTCCAGGTCGCCCGACGGGCTTTCCGTCGGGTCGTCCCCGTAGAGGTCGTCCTCGGCACGGTCCTGGGCCGTCTCCTCCGGGGAGGGGGAGCCGCCGGGGTCGGCGGAATCCGAGGAGCCGGGCTCCGAGGTGCTGCCGGTGGGTGCGGGCGAAGCGACGGCCGCCTCGTCCTCGGAGCCGCCGGTGAGCAGCAGCGCTCCCCCGACGATGAGCGAGGCGGCCACGGCGACCGCCGCCAGGGTGAGCACGAGCCGCCTGCGGCCCCCGCCGGACGGCGGAGGCGGGGGGCCGAAGCCGTAGCCGTAGCCGTAGCCGCCGGGCGGGCCGTACCCGCCGTATCCGCCGAGGGGCGGCGGGCCGGGGAGCCCCCGGGCGGGAGACCCGTGGCTTCCGCCGCCGGAGGGGGGTGGCGGCGGGTGTCCGGGCGGCGGCGGCATCGTCATGTGCGAAGCCTTTCACGGACGTTCGGCGGTTCCGGCCGCCGGTGGGGCCCGCAGGCCACGCCCCGAGGGTCTGGCCCGCGGGGCGTGGCCTCGGAGGGACGTGGGTCTCGGCTGCCGCCGGGTCGGCGGGGCAGCCCCGGCGGCGGAACAAAACAGCGGTCCTCGGATGTTGTATCCGCATCGACTGAACAGGAGGTGCCATGAGCGGTCTGCGACCCGCTTCGTTCGGCGCACAACCGGCCGGTGAGCGACTGAGCCGCATCGAGAGATCACCGCACTTCGACACCGTGGCCGGGATCTTCCGCAATCCGCCGGCTCCCCGCACGGAACCGGCGCCCGCACCGGGCCGGGGCACGATGCTCCGCAGCCTGCTGCGGCGCGAGGGCCGTCGTCCGGAGTTCCCCATTCCCGTCCAGCGGCCCAGCCTCGGTGCTCCGCCGGACTCGGGCCTTCGGCTGACCTGGCTCGGGCACGCAACCGTGCTGGCCGAGATCGACGGGCAGCGTGTCCTGTTCGACCCGGTGTGGGGCGAGCGCTGCTCCCCCTTCGGTTTCGCCGGGCCCCGGCGCTTCCACCCGGTGCCGCTGCCGCTCGCGGAGCTGGGCCCCGTCGACGCGGTGATGATCTCGCACGACCACTACGACCACCTGGACATGCCGACCGTGCAGGCGCTGGCCGCCGCCCGGGTGCCCTTCGTCGTTCCGCTCGGTGTGGGTGCCCACCTGGAGCACTGGGGCGTGCCCACGGAGCTCGTCTCCGAGCTCGACTGGCACGAGCACGTCCGGATCGGCGGACTGACCCTCACCTGCTCCCCCGCCCACCACTTCTGTGGCCGCGGCCTGCGCAACAAGCAGCACACCCTGTGGTCCTCCTGGGCGGTGGCCGGCCCGGAGCACCGGATCTTCCACAGCGGCGACACCGGTTACTTCCCCGGCTTCGCCGACATCGGGGCCGAACACGGGCCGTTCGACGCGACCATGATCCAGGTGGGCGCCTACAGCGAGTTCTGGCCCGACATCCACATGACTCCCGAGGAGGGCCTGCGCGCCCACCAGGATCTGGAGGGCGGCACTCTGCTGCCGATCCACTGGGGGACTTTCAACCTCGCTCCGCACCTGTGGGCGGAACCCGCGGAACGCACTCTCGCCGCCGCGTCGTCAGCGGGCGTCCGGACGGCCGTACCGATGCCCGGTGCGCCCTTCGAGCCCGCGTCCGCCACCCTGCCCGTGATGCCCTGGTGGCAGGGGAAACCGGCCTCCGCGGCGGGGAGCGCTGCGGCAGGCTCGGCCGTGCCGACACCGCCTCCCGGGCCGGGCCCGGTCGCCTGAGGACCAGGCCTGCCCGGCCGGCGCGGGAACATCGGTGCACTCCAAAACGTTCGGGGGGTACGAAGCCGTATCGGCGGACGGAGGCTGATCGTGGGCACCGAGCCACAGGGCCAGGGCGACGACCGGGGGCGCAGCGGGGGCGGACGCGAGGGCGAGGAGTGGGACGACCTCGTGCTGGACGAGACCTTCATACGCGAGGCCGAGGTCAACGAACCGGCCGCGCGCACCCGGATGCTCCAGGAGCGGTGGCGGGACGCGCCCCCGGAGCCGCAGCCCTGGCGCGCGGACGCCCCGCCGGCCGGCTGGTTCTGGAGCAAGAGCCGCCGCAAGGCCCGTAGGCGCAACCGCCGGAAGGACGACTGACCGGGCGCCCGAACTGGGCAGTCCCGTCCGCACTGGACCCCGCAGCAGCGGGGGCCACCGTGCGGACGGGAGGCACGGACACGCCGTCGGGCGGGTCCGTCAGCCGCGGGCACCCAGCAGGTGGTCCATCGCGAGCTGGTCGAGCCGCTCGAAACCCGTGCCGCGGGCGGCGTGGACCGACACGTCGTACTCCTCGAAGGCCGAACGGTCGGCGAGGAGCGCGGCGGGCGTTTCCGAGGGGTCGAGCGTGGGCACCGCGAGTTCGTCCAGCTTGGACTCGCGCAGCGCTTCGGCCACCTCGGGGTCGGCGCGGAAAGCCGCGGCCCGGTCCTTGAGGATCAGGTAGTTGCGCATGCAACCGGCCGCCGACTCCCAGACGCCTTCCATGTCCTCAGTGCGCGGCGGCTTGAAGTCGAAGTGCCGCGAGCCCTCGTACCCGGCCGTCTCCAGCAGGTCGACCAGCCAGAACGCCGCCCGCAGGTCGCCGCCGCCGAAACGGAGGTCCTGGTCGTACTTGATGCCGGACTGGCCGTTGAGGTCGATGTGGAAGAGCTTGCCGGCCCACAACGCCTGAGCGACGCCGTGTGGGAAGTTCAGACCCGCCATCTGCTCGTGCCCGACCTCGGGGTTGACGCCGAACAGTTCGGGCCGCTCAAGCTGGTCGATGAAGGCCAGGGCGTGGCCGAGCGTCGGCAGCAGGATGTCGCCGCGCGGCTCGTTCGGTTTCGGCTCGATGGCGAAGCGCAGGTCGTAGCCCTGCTCGGTGACGTACTCGCCGAGCAGGTCGAAGGCCTCCTTCATCCGGTCCAGCGCCGCCCGTACGTCCTTGGCCGCGCCCGACTCCGCGCCTTCCCGGCCGCCCCAGGCGACGTAGGTGCGCGCGCCGAGCTCGGCCGCGAGGTCGATGTTGCGCAGCGTCTTGCGGAGCGCGAAGCGCCGTACGGAGCGGTCGTTCGCGGTGAACGCACCGTCCTTGAACACCGGATGGGTGAAGAGGTTGGTGGTGGCCATCGGGACGGCCATCCCGGTCTCGTCCAGTGCGGCGCGGAACCGCTTCACGTGTCCCTGGCGTTCCGCGTCGGAGGAACCGAACGGGATGAGGTCGTCGTCGTGGAAGGTCACCCCGTGCGCGCCGAGCCCGGCGAGCCGGCGGACCGACTCGGCCGGGTCGAGCGCGGGCCGGGTGGCGTCCCCGAACGGGTCGCGCCCCTGCCAACCCACGGTCCACAGACCGAAGCTGAACTTGTCCCGCGGTGTCGGCGCATAGTTCACTGTGCGGCCCTCCCAGCATTTCGTCATTGTCGTTAACAAATTAGTATGCCCTAGCAGTCAAGGGAAGCCCGGCGAGCCCGCCGATGAGGTATCAACGAAATGAGGACATGCCATGGCCGCACCGGATGGTCCGCTCGTCGTCGGCATCGACAGTTCGACGCAGTCCACCAAGGCGCTCGTGGTGGATACGGGGACCGGTGACGTCGTAGCCCGAGGGCAGGCGTCGCACACGGTGAACGCACAGCACGAGAGCGACCCTGCCCAGTGGTGGCAGGCGCTGAGCGAGGCGCTGGAGCAGTGCGGAGCCGCGGCCCGCGAGGCCGCCGCGGTGTCGGTGGGTGGTCAGCAGCACGGCCTGGTCACCCTGGACGCCGCCGGCGACCCGGTCCGGCCCGCGCTGCTGTGGAACGACACCCGGTCCGCCCCGCAGCGGGACCGCCTGGTGGAGATGCTCGGCGGACCCGAGGCGTGGGCCGCGCGGATCGGCAGCGTGCCCGCGCCCTCGTTCACGGCCACCAAGTGGATGTGGCTGGCGGAGAACGAGCCGCGGTCCGCGGCGGCCACCGCGGCCGTGCGCCTGCCGCACGACTACCTGACCGGCCGGCTCACGGGCGAGGGCACCACGGACCGCGGCGACGCCTCGGGCACCGGCTGGTGGGCCTCCTCCTCGGAGGCGTACGACGTGGACATCCTCGGCCGCATCGGCCTCAACCCGGCGCTGCTGCCCCGTGTCCTGCCGCACGGCGAGGCGGCGGGCACCGTACAGGACCTTCCGGGACTCCCGCTGGCCAGGGGAACCCTGGTAGCCGCAGGCACCGGGGACAATATGGCGGCCGCACTCGGGCTGGGAGTCCAACCCGGCCAACCGGTGCTCAGCCTCGGCACCTCCGGAACCGTCTACGCCGTCTCCCGGGGGCGGCCGAACGACCCGACCGGGATCGTGGCCGGATTCGCCGACGCGCTGGACTCCTGGCTGCCGCTGGCCTGCACGCTCAACTGCACGCTCGCGGTGGACCGGATCGCCGCGCTGCTCGGCCTGGGCCGGGAGGATGTCGAACCGGGCGGCGAGGCGGTCGTCCTGCCGTTCCTCGACGGCGAGCGCACCCCGGACCTGCCGTACGCCTCCGGATTCCTGCACGGGCTGCGGCACGACACGACCGGCGGTCAGGTGCTGCAGGCCGCCTACGACGGCGCCGTCTTCGCCCTCCTGCGGGCGCTGGAACTGGTCCTGGAGGCCGACAGCGACCCGCGGACACCGATCCTGCTGATCGGCGGCGGTGCCAAGGGCACCGCCTGGCGGGAGACGGTGCGGCGGTTGTCCGGCCGACCGGTCCAGGTGCCCCGCGCGCAGGAGCTGGTGGCACTGGGCGCCGCCGCTCAGGCGACCGGTCTGCTGCTGGGCGAGGACGCCGGCGCGGTGGCCAGGCGCTGGGGCACCGTCGCCGGCCCCGCGTACGAGGCGGTGCCCAGGGACGAAGTCGCGCTGGCACGGCTGGAGCAGGCCCTGGCCGATGCCGACACGCTGCTGCGCAGGCACTGACCGCCGAGAGGGGCGAGCACGTCCATGACTGCCACCGCCCCTCGGGCGCGCAGACAGCAGGACATCCGGCGGCGGAACCTCGCCGCCGCCCTGCACGCCGTGGCCGACGGCGGCCCGCTGTCCCGGGCCGCCGTCGCCGGTCGGATCGGGTTGACCCGGGCCGCCGTGTCCACCCTCGTGGACGAGTTGCTCTCCGCCGGACTGCTGGTGGAGCAGGGTCCGGGCCGCTCGGGCGCGGTGGGCCGGCCCGGTTCGGCGCTGGCCCTCAGCGACCGGGGGCTCTGCGGGATCGGCGCCGAGATCGGCGTGGACCACCTCGCGGTCTGTGCGGTGGATCTGCGCGGCACCGTCCGGGCCCGGGCGTCGGTGGGGGCGGCCAACCGCGGCAGCACCCCGGAGCCGGTGGCCGACGCGCTCTCGGCGCTGGTGGCGCAGGTGACCCGGGAGGCCGGGGGCCAGGGACTGGAGGCGGCGGGCGTCTGCGTCACGGTCCCCGGCCTGGTGCGGAGGGAGAGCACCACCGTGGTGCGGGCCCCCAACCTCGGTTGGGAGGACGTGGATCTGGCACCGCTGCTGCCCGCTCCGCGACTCGGGCTCCGCGCCGACAACGAGGCCAACCTCGGTGCGCTGGCGGAGATGTGGCTGGGCGTGCACCGACCGGCCCCCCGGGACGTCCTGCACGTGTCGGCGGAGATCGGTATCGGTGCGGCGGTCCTGGTGAACGGTGGACTGCTGCGCGGCGTGCGGGGCTTCGCCGGCGAGCTGGGACACGTGCCGGTCCGCCCCGACGGCCGGCTCTGCGAGTGCGGGGGACGGGGCTGCCTGGAGCAGTACGCGGGCGAGGAAGCGGTGCTGCGCGCCTCGGGGCTCGACCCGGACCGGGTGGCGCGGGACCACCGGGGCCCAGGCGCCCGTACCGAACTACTGGCCTCGCTGGCGGCGGCCGGGGACGCCGCGACGCGCCGGGCCCTGCACGACGCGGGGGCAGCGCTCGGCATCGCACTGGCCGGTGCGGTCAGCCTGCTGGACCCCTCGGCCGTGGTGCTGGGCGGTGCACTGGCCCGGCTCGCGCCGTGGCTGCTGCCCACCGCGCAGGCAGAGCTGGCCCGGCGGATGACCGGTGAACCGCCGCTGACGGTCTCCGCACTGGGCCGGGACGGCCCGTTGCTGGGCGCGGCGCACTCCGTGGTGCGGTCGGTGCTCGACGACCCGCTGCTGCACCGCTGCTGAGCGGGCGCGCCGTCGCCGCGGCGCACACCGCACCCCCTCGGCACGGTGGTGCGATGGAACGATTGTCACGCTGTTCACTCGAACCAGGGAAAATGTGCCGCTCGTGGCGGTTCCGGGCCTCCGGTGCGCCAGGATCTGGGCTATGAGGACAGGTCGGTTGCTGGGCGCGACAGCGGTCTCGGTGTTCGCGCTCGGCACCCCCGGGGCGGTCGCAGCGGTGCCCGCGGACGCCTGCGCCTTCGCCGGTTCGGAGGGTCTCGTCCGCGAGGTGACGGAACGGCTGGCCGCGGGTGAACTGATCGGCGACGTCTGCCCGAGCCCCTCCCCCACGCCACCGCCCACGCCGCCCCCCAGCGCACCGTCTTCCCCGGCACCGCCGGATCCCGCTCCCCCGTCGCCCGGGCCCTCGGAGCTGCCGCCACCGCTGTCCAGTGACGCCCCCGCGCCCCCGGCGCCGCCGACCGGGACACCCGACCCGACCGTGCCGGAGCCGGCGCCGGACGGCTCCGCTCCCGCGCCGAGCCCGGAACCAGCGGTCGCGCCGCGGCAGCCCGCCGACGAGCCCTTGGCGCCCCCCGGCGGGCCCGCCCGGCCCCCGGCGCTGACAGCTCCGCTCACAGCTCCGGCCGACGGCCGGCACCCGCAACGGCGCACCTCAATGGTCGGCCGCATGCTGCTCGTCGTCACTCCGGCAGTGCTCGCCACCGCCGCCCTGCGTCCGCGCGCCAGCGCCGCCTCCCGGTCGCGCGCCGCACGTCCTTCCTAGGAGAACCGTTGTCCACTTGGCTGGTACTGGCCCTCGCCATGCTCGCGTCCTGTGCCGTGGTGCTGACCGTGGCCGTACTGCGGGAACGGCGGACGGGTGGGGACGAGGACACCTCGCAGACGCCGGACGTCATCGAGTACATCATCATGATGATCGGGGTGGTCTACGCGATCGTGCTGGGTCTCGCCATCGCCGGTGTCTGGGAGCAGCGCAACGCGGCGACCGACTGGGTGAACCAGGAGGCCCGGGCCCTGCACGAGGTGCACACCCGGGTGTCCGTCTACCCGGACGAGACCCGCGAGCGGATCCGCTCCGACATCGAGGCCTACGCGGCCCACGCGGTGGACGACGAGTGGGCCGAGGCCGACAGCGCGGGCGAACTCACCCCGCGGGGCGACGCCCTGCTGGCGAGGCTGCGGGCGGACGTCGCCCGGTTCGAACCGGGCACGACGCTGGAGTCGCACGCCTACCAGGGGGTCGTGGACCAGGCGATGGTCGCGGACCGCGCACGTGCCGAACGCGGGGACAGCGCGGGCACCACCATGCCCGCCGTGGTCTGGTTCGGGCTGATCATCGGCGCGCTCGTGGTCGTCGGCATGATCTTCGTCCTGCAGATCAGGAGATCGGCACGGGAGTTGCTCCTCGCCGGGCTGTTCAGTGCCCTGATCGCGTTCCTGCTCTTCCTCATCTGGCACTTCGACGCGCCGTACGCCCGCGGTCTGTCGGACGCCGCGGCGGCGTACGAGGCACTGCTCCCGAAGGCCGCGGGCGACTGACCGAGAGGCCACCGGCCCGGCGGGCCGCTGGGCCGGTGGCGTGGAGCCGGCCCGGCAGCGGAGCTCGTCCCCGGACGCCGTCGTGGATCCAGGCGCCGGCTTCGTTGGGGTCGCCGGTGTCGCTCCACTGGCCGGAGACGCAGATGCCCTGCCGGAACACCGCGCCCGACCGGTGGTCGTCGCAGAAGTTCCCGTTCGTCCAGGAGATCTGCTTCCGGGCCGTCAGGGGTGTCACCGAGATACGGGGCAAAAGGGGCAATGAGGGGATCTTAAAGCCCTGGTGACTGCTCAGCTATCCGGTTCGTCCTTGACGAGGATGCGGTAGACAGTGGCGGCCGAAGGGAGCAGGGGGTCGAGCTGGATGTCGTGCTGGCGGAGGCCCTCGGCGATGGCCGGCAGCTCGGCGACGCTGCGGCCCAGGGGCTTCCTCTCGTGCACGGTGAAGATGACCCGTTGATGCGGGACGGCGTTCTCGATGGTGCGGGCGAGCTCCATCGCCTTCACGAACTCGGCCGTACCGTGACGCGAGTGCTGATCTCCTCCGAGACGACCGGATCGCATCCGGCCTCGGCCAGCGCGTCGAGTTCGCCCTGAAGCTCCTGCTGGGCGGTGCTGCACCTCGCGCAAAGAAGGCCGAGCCCGGCTCCCACGCGCGGCAGGGGCCGCGGTCGGCCGAGGTGCGGACTCGGGCCTCAGTCCACACGTGTCACTGATCCATCACGGGTGACGATCTGCGCTGCCGGGCGGGGAAGTGCCCGGACCGTCCCTCGCTACGGTCCGAGGGCGTGTGCGAGCGCCTCGTCGAGTAGCTCCCGCAGGACGGAGGAAGTCGGTGCGAGGGCGGTGGCGAGTAGCGCCGGGCCGGCGGCCAGAGGTGCAAGGACGGCGCAGCCGTCCTTGGTCCCTGCACGGAGCAGGACGGGGTCGCGATGACCCTCTATCCCCGGGTGCACGATGAGGAGTTGGCCGACGGCGCGATGTCCGCCCAGAACTGCGGGGCCGTCCCATCCGGGCTCGGGGTTCCCGTATGCGGTGTGCTGGTCGAGCAGCGGGCGTCCGGCGCGGCGGACCCGGATGCGGCTGACGAGGTGGCCCGGCCTCTCGTTGGCTCTGCCCAGGAGCTGCTCCTCGCGCAGCAGCAGTCGTGAGGTGGCGGCCAGGTTGACTGTGCAGGTCTGGTGCAGGTTGCTGCCGGCGGCGCTGATCAGCGGCTGGGGCAGCCAGCGCAGGCCAGCGTGTTCCCCGGCGGTCAGCCGTACGTCGTAGGTGGCCGGGGCGGTGGTGGGGCCGCGGAGGGCGAGTGTGGCGGCGGCCGTGGTGACTTCAAGTTCTGCCCGGTCTTCGGCAGTGATGTCGAGGCTGAGCCGGTCGCCGCCGAGCGGGGCGCTCATCGCACCGATGATTCCGACCTTGGCGGCCGTGCCGCTGGTGCGCATGCGCCGTAGGTGGAAGGGGCCGTCGCTGTGCAGTTGGGGGAGCGTGGTGGCGCGTCCGTTGTAGGCGGCACGGATGCGGGCGGTGGCGTGCACGCCGTGCAGGTGTCCGTGGGGTCCCTCCCCAGTGCAGGCCGTCTGGGCGTCCGTTTCGGAGGGTCCCTTGGGCCGGGCGAGATGGGCGCCGGTGCTCATGCGTCAGCCTGCGCGCGCCACCGGGTGAGGTGGCTGGTGAGCCAGTCGGCGACTTCGTGGATGCCGTCGTCCGAGGCGAGGCTGGTGAAGGTGACCGGAAGCTCGCCGCGTTGCCGTTTGGCGTCGGCGGCCATGGTGGCGAGGTCGGCGCCCACGTACGGGGCGAGGTCGGTCTTGTTGACGACGAGGAGGTCGGCGGTGGTGATCCCGGGGCCGCCCTTGCGGGGGATGTCATCGCCGCTGGCCACGTCGATGACGAAGATCTGCACGTCGACGAGGCCCTTCGAGAAGGTGGCGGTGAGGTTGTCACCGCCGGACTCGATGAGCACGAGGTCGAGGGGGTGGAGGGTCTCCTCCAGGTGATCGACGGCTTCGAGGTTGGCCGAGATGTCATCGCGGATCGCGGTGTGCGGGCAGGCGCCGGTCTCCACCGCGGTGATCCGTTCGGGCGGCAGTACGGCCTCGCGCCGCAGGTATTCGGCGTCCTCACGGGTGTAGATGTCGTTGGTGACGACGGCGATGCACCAGTGGGCGCGCAAGGTGCGGCAGAGCGCGGCGACGCTGGCGGTCTTGCCGGAGCCGACGGGTCCGCCCACCCCAACGCGGAGGGCGCGGCGGCTGCCGTCGGCGTGGAGCGGCTCTGCGCTGTGGGTGTGGTGATGGGGCATGGTCACGGGGTGGTCGAGGTGCACGAAGAACTCCAGGTGGGAGAGTTTCAGGAGGCGAAGAGCCGGACGGTCCATGCGGCGTGCTGTTCGCCGGTGATGTCCAGCAGTGGCGAGGACGCCGACGGCAGAGCGTCGATGTCCTCGGCCGTGACGCGGTCCGCGGACTGGGTGGCAGCTGCGGCGACGGCGTCGATGTCGGTGCTGAGGCGGGCCAGCAGTCCCGAGGCGTCGAGCGGGTCGAGGCTGAGCAGGCGCACGGCCGCGGTGGCCGGGCCGCTGGCGTTTTCGTACGCGGCGGCGTGGGCGGCGTCCAGCGAGGTGAGTCCGGCGGCCCGGGCGGCGAGGCCCAGCACGAGCGGCTGGTGGGCGCCCCGGGGACGTTCGGACGCCAGCCGTTCCAGGTCTTCGGACGGGTAGGTGGCACGGGCGGCGCGCATCATCTGCCGACCGAGCCGCCGGGCGACGGCGCGCAGGGCGGGGACGGGGGTGCGTGCGTCGGCGGCGTCATCCAGCAGCAGCGGGTCGACTCCGGCGGCGGCCGCAGCGGCCAGGCCGGCCATGGTCAGGCCGGTGGTGTGCAGACGGCCGCGGCAGAATGCCTCCAGGCTGTCGGTGTCGTGTACGGCGCCGTGGGCGATGGCGGCTTCGACACCGCCGGAGTGGGCGTGCCCGCCGGCGGGGAAGCGGCCGTCGGCCAGCAGGAGCAGGGCTGCACGGCTCATGGGTGAGCGGCTGCCTTTCGCGGGGTCGGAAGGCGTGCCCTCCGGCGGGCACGGCGTGTCTGCCGGAGGGCATGGCCGTCGTGCTGTTGCGGACGGCCGGGCAGGTACCGGTTCTAGAAGAGGAAGTACCGCTGTGCCAGGGGCACTTCGGTGACATACGAGCGTGGCACGGTCGCCCCGTTGAGTTCGGTGCGGGCGTCGGCCGTGGTCGCACCGCCGATGGTGACCTCGAAGCTGTTGTGGTCGACTTCGAGGCTGTCGGGAACCGTGTCGTTCAGTCTCATGTCGGCCTTCGTGACCTGCCGGGTGCTTGTGATGTCCACGAAGTCCTTGTCAAGACCGAGACCCGGATCATCGCTGGTGCCGTCTCCGTTCAGGTGGCCGGCCACGCCCGGAGCCACGAAGTACACCGAGTTGCGTCCGGGGGAGCGGCCGGTGGAGCCCCAGACCGGGCGCGGCAGGTAGGGCTGCGGTGTGGGGATCGACGCGTTGGCGTCGCCGACCTGCGCGTACGCGAGCTGGCCGCCCTTGAGGAGCATGTGCGGTCTGACACCGAAGAACTTCGGCTCCCACAGCACCAGGTCGGCGAGCTTCCCGGTCTCCACGGAACCGGTGTGGCCGTCGATGCCATGTGTGATCGCCGGGTTGATCGTGTACTTGGCGATGTACCGGCGCGCCCGGAAGTTGTCGTTCGGCTGCAACTGCTGGTCGTTGAAGGAGTGGCCCGTGTCGTCGGTGATCGGGCGGACCCTCGCGGCCTCGAGGTCCTCCTTCAGCGCCCCGTAGCGGCACTTCATGACGTGCGCGGTCTGCCAGGTACGCATGATCATTTCGCCGATGCGGCCCATCGCCTGTGCGTCGGAGGACATCATCGAGATGGCGCCCATGTCGTGGAGGAGGTCCTCCGCGGCCATCGTGGACGGCCGGATCCGGGAGTCGGCGAAGGCCATGTCCGCCTCGATCTCCGGGTTGAGGTGATGGCACACGATCATCATGTCGACGTGCTCCTTGACGGTGTTGATCGTCAGGGGACGCGTCGGGTTGGTCGAGGCCGGCAGGACGTTCGGGTCCTTGACCAGCTCGATCATGTCGGGCGCGTGACCGCCGCCGGCGCCCTCGACATGGAAGATGTGGAGTGAGCGTGCCTTCTTCGCCGTGAACCTCCCCTCCGCGTCCCTGGCGTCGCCCGTGAAGGCTGCCCGGGTGCTCTCCAGGAACCCGGACTCGTTCAGTGAGTCGGCGTGCAGGGCAAGCTGGACGCCGCGCTCTTCACAGATGTCCAGGGCCCGGTCGATCACCGCGGGCGTGGCGCCCCAGTCCTCGTGGATCTTGAGGCCACAGACACCGGCGTCGACCTGCGCGTTGAGCTCGTGCTTGTTCATCGTGCTGCCCTTGCCGAGCAGGCCGATATTGACGGGGAACTCATCCAGTGCCTCGAAGAGCCGCCTGATGTGCCATGCGCCGGGTGTCACGGTGGTGGCCGTACTGCCCTCGGCCGGTCCCGTGCCGCCGCCGATCAGGGTGGTCACACCCGAGGCCAGAGCTTCGTGGATCTCCCCGGGGCAGATGAAGTGGACATGGGTGTCCACGCCACCCGCGGTGAGGATCCGCCCGTTGCCGGAGACGACCTCGGTGCTCGGCCCGATCACGAAACTCACCGGCGTCACCGAGGCCGGCACCCCGTCGCCGGCCGTCGCACGGTTCGGCGTCTCGAACCTGTTGCTCGGAATCGAGTCCATTGTCTCGGGGTTGTACGCCTTGCCGATGGCCGCGATTCTGCCGTCGCGGATGCCGATGTCGGCCTTGACCACGCCCCACCAGTCGAGGATCAGCGCGCCGGTGATGACGGTGTCCACGGGCCTGTGGTCCGTGGCGTCGCCTTTGCTGTTCTTCCCGTCCCTGGCGAGGTGCGACATCCCCATGGACTCGCGAATCACCTTGCCCCCGCCGAAGAGCATCTCATTGCCGCTGTACGAGGGGCCGCCGCTCCAGTCGGCCTCGACCTCCAGCGTGAGGTCGGTGTCGGCGAGCCGGACCCGGTCCCGCGTGGTCGGTCCGTACAGCGCGGTGTATTCCGCCCGCGTCAGCTCATTGCTCGGCTTCGGCCTGCGCGTCACAGGCTTCGGCGCCTGACCGTGGCCTGGTACCTGCGGGTTACTCATCGGACGATTCCTTCCCGCAGCCCCTGGATCTTGGTGAGGTCGCTGGTGTTGTCGCCGCCGGCCGTGACACCACCCTGGATCTGCACCAGTTCCACACAGCACTCGTCGCCCGGTTCGAAACGCACGGACGTGCCCGCGGCAATGTTGAGCCGCCGGCCCCTCGCCGCATCGCAGTTCCGGAGACTGCGGTCGTCGGGAACGGTCTGGCCGGCAGGGACCTCGACACTCACGACCTTGAGCCCCGGGTTAGCTTCAGCGAAGTGATAGTGGGAGCCGACCTGAACGGGACGGTCCGACTCGTTCCTCACCTTGATCTTCGTCCTGCCCGGCCCCGGCAGGGCGGTGGCGTCCACCTGCAGGCTGACGCCCTGTGTGTCCCCGTCGAGACGCACGTTGAAGTAGATCGCGTCATACCGGGAGGCCGTGTCGTCCTCGTCGCGACCCGCGTATGGGGCGCCGCTGTTGTCACAGTCGACCTGTGAGTCCGGCTTGCGGGGCGGCTGGGGGTGCTCGACCTTGCCCGGGTAGACCCCGGGCTCCTCTGCGGCCTCCGGAACGGGGTCGTGGATGGTGACCAGTTTGGTGCCGTCCGGGAAGGTCGCCTCCACCTGGACGTTCCTGATCATCTCCGGGACGCCGTCCATCACCTCATCCCTGGTGAGCAGATGCCGACCCGAGTCCATGATGTCGCTGACCGTCTTGCCGGCGCGCGCCTGCTCGAAGACGTACACGGTCAACAGCGCCATGACCTCGGGATAGTTGAGAAGCAGCCCGGAGCTGCGGCGGCGCTGCGCCACGTCGGCAGCCACATGGATGAGCAACCGCTCCTGCTCATGCGGAGTCAAATGCACAATGCATCATTTCCCTTGATCGGACAGTGGGCGCGACCGGGCATGCCGAAGGCCGGGGAAGACGTCCTACGGATGGCTCCCAACGCTCTTGGAGCATCACGCAGAGAAGCCGGGGACCTACCCGGAACGCTGATCACTCACTCGATCAGGTGAAGCCGGTTCGCAGGTGCTGCCCCGCCTGCTGCGTGTCAGCACTCTCGCCCTGGTCGATGATCCGGCTGGCCAGATCCGAGAAGCCCCGGGAACGGTCGCGTAGCCGCCCGCCCTCCTGCACATGGGTGGACACACCCGCAGGACGTCGGCGCCCCACTCGCCGGTCAGCACGTCCAGCGACCCGCCGGTGAGGCGCTGGACGTACCACTGCGTCCCGTGGGTGCTCATCCCGCGCCGTTGCGACGGCGGACCAGACGCGTTGCACAGCTTGGTGCCGCACACCCGCAGCTGCCCGTGGACGGCCGCAGCGCCCTCGGGCCCGCTCGGTGTGTCGGAGGCGGGACCGGCGCACGGGGCCGCCTGCATGCCCAGCAGCAGGGCGAGGCGAGGGTCACGAGCACCGCGAACAGCAGGATTCTGCGGCGCCCGAGGGTGTGTTGGTTCACAGCGCGTCGCTCTCTGGGGAAGGGATGAGGTGGGGAATCTGCATGGGGACGGGGACGTGTCGCCGACGCCCGGCCACGGCGCCCGCTCGGCGGGCAGGAGCCTTCCCCTACTTCCGTACGGTGGCGGAACCCGTCCCCGACCGGAGGTCGCCTCCCCCTCGGCGGGCCGTCCCCTTGCACCTCGGGCGCCCCTGCTGATGAGATCGTGATCCGAGGACCACGCAGAAGGAGTTCGGGTGTCACCACTCATCCCCGCCCTGGAGACCGAGTCGTCGAGAATCGCCGTCCGCTTCGGCGACGACGAGCTGAGCTACGCAGAACTAGCCTCGGCCGCCAGGCAACTGACCGAGACACTCGCCCCCCAGGGGCGGGTGGCGGTGTGGGCGACACCGACGACGGAGACCGCGGTGGCTGTGGCGGCCGCGGTGCTCTCCGGCGTGCCCGTCGTGCCGCTGAACCCGCGGTCGGGCGAGCGCGAACTCGCGCACATCGTCGCCGACAGCCAGCCGGGGCTGCTCCTCGCAGGCCCCGGGGACGAGCTGCCGGACACGGTGTCCGGCGTCCCCCGCGCGGACGTCGCCGCGCACGTCGAGCCGCGATCGGGCGCAGGTTATCCGGAGCCGGTACCGGACTCCGCCCCGGGCCTGATCGTCTACACCTCCGGCACCACCGGCTCCCCGAAGGGCGTGGTGCTCTCCCGGCGGGCCCTGGCCGCCAACCTCGACGCCCTCGCCGAAGCGTGGCACTGGACGGAGGACGACACGGTCGTCCACGCCCTGCCGCTGTTCCACGTGCACGGCCTGGTGCTCGGTCTGCTCGGCCCCCTGCGACTGGGCGGCACCCTCCACCACCTGAGGCACTTCAGTGCGGAGGCGGTCGCCCGGGCGCTCCCCGGCGGCACCGTCCTCTTCGGCGTGCCGACGATGTACCACCGCCTCGCGGACGCCGTCGAGGCGGGCGACCAGCCGCTGAACGACGCGCTCAGCGGCGCCCGCCTGCTCGTCTCCGGGTCCGCGCCGATGTCGCTGCACGACCACGAGCGGCTCACCAGGGCCACCGGCGCCCGTGTGATCGAGCGCTACGGCATGACGGAGACCCTGATGAACACCGCGGTGCGCCCGGACGGCCCGCACCGTCCGGGAACCGTCGGCACGCCGCTGCCCGGGGTGGACGTCCGGCTGGTCGACGACGACGAGCAGCGGATCGAGGCGAGCGACGGGGAAACGGTGGGCGAGATCCAGGTCCGCGGCCGGAACCTGTTCACCGAGTACCTCGGTCGGCCGGACGCCACCACCGAGGCCTTCGCGGGCGGCTGGTTCCGCACCGGGGACATGGCTGTCCGGGACTCCGAGGGGGCCTACCGCATCGTCGGCAGGCGCTCGACCGATCTGATCAAGTCCGGTGGCCACCGGATCGGGGCCGGCGAGATCGAGAACGCGCTGCGGGAACTACCCGGCGTCGCCGACGCCGCGGTGACCGGGGAGCCCGACCCCGACCTGGGCGAGCGGATCGTCGCCTGGGTCGTCCGCACCCCCGGCGGCGCCGAGCCCGCCGAGGAGCAGATCGTCGAGCACGTCGCCCGACAGCTTTCCGAGCACAAGCGCCCCCGGGCGGTCCGCTTCCTGGACACCCTCCCGCGGAACGACATGGGCAAGGTCCTCAAGCGCGAACTGCGCTGAGTGCACGCGGGACCGGCCCCGGCGACGTGCGGCATGGCCGCGTGCGGGGCGCGCGGCCGGGGGCGGCGCTCGTGGCCGGTCATGGAAGGGGCGGCGGATCCACGGCGCCCGGGACGAGGAAGGGCGCCAGCCCACGGTAGGAGGCGAGGCGGTCGAGCGGGTCATGGGTGTGCAGGGTGAGCAGCACCTCGTCCGCGCCGACGCGCTCCGCGCGTCCCGCGAGCGCCGCCGCGACCTGTTCCCCGGTTCCGTGCACCTGGGAGCTGCGGACGGCGTCGTAGTGCCTGCGCTCGGAAGCGGTCATGGCACCCACCGGGACCTCGTCCGGCCGGCTCAGCCCGGGAAAGGTGCCCCGGGTGCGGCTGCGCGCCACCGACCAGGCCTCGGGAGCCTGGAGCAGGGCGGCCCGCTCCGGCGTGACGGCCGCGGCCGCGTTGGCCGCCACGACCACGTACGGTGCCGACGTTTCCCGGGCGGCGAGCCACCGGGAGGGGCGGAAGGCCGCGCGGTACCGGTCGGCGAGCGCGCTCACGCGCTCTTCGGGCCCGCCCAGGACGACCGGCAGCCCCTGGTGGGCGGCGATCTCGGCGCCGCCGCCGGTGGCCAGGACGAACGCGGGGACGGGCAGCCCTTCGGCGGGCACCGCCCGCACCGGCGAGTGGCCCTCGAAGTGGCCCAGCAGCTCCACCAGCCGCGCCTCGAAGTCCTCGGCGTCCTCCTGCCCGGCACCGAGTGCCCGGCGCACGGCGGGGGTGAAGCCGATCGAGCGTCCGAGTCCCATGTCCACCCGTCCGGGGTGCAGCGAGGCGAGCACCCCGAACTGCTCCGCCACCACCAGCGGCGGATGGTTGGGGAGCATCACTCCCCCGGTGCCGACTCGGATCCGACCGGTGGTGGCGGCCACCGCCGCCGCCAGCACCGTGGGGGCCGCACCGGCCACACCGGGGAGGGCGTGGTGCTCGGACACCCAGAAGCGGTGGTATCCGAGCCGGTCCGCCTCGGCGGCCAGCGCGACGGTGTCCCGCAACGCCTCGCCGGGGCTCCGCCCGGCAGCGGTCAGCGAGCGGTCGAGTATCGAGAAGCGGGTCGCGCGGCGTTCGTCCACACCGTGTGCAACACCGCTCGCGCCCGGGGATTCCCGCCGCGGGGCCGGGCCCCGGGGACACCCCGGGACGCGTCTGGGACGTCACCTCGGGCGCGCTCCGGGCATGTGGGGCGCGGTTTCGGGCATCCTCGACCGCTCACGGGTGCCCGGTCGGGCACCTCACACCGCATCCCGGTCCGTGCCAAAGCGGGTGAACCTCTTGATCCTCATTGGTCTATGCCAATTGACAGCTCCCCCACTCGCCTGTGCGCAGCAGTCGATCAGGCATGCGAGCAGGGGAGCAGGATGCGCAACCGCGGACGACTCGGACCGGTGGCCCTGGCGCTCGGGGCTCTGCTGGCCACCGGAGCCTGCGGCACGGCGGACGACGGCGCGGACGGGGTGGAACTCGACGTCTGGCTGACGCAGTACAGCCTTGGCGAGAAGTTGGTCGAGGACTTCGTGCGGGACTTCGAGAGCCGCAATCCCGGTGTCGAGGCGAGGGTCACGGTGCAGGAGTGGGACGGCATCGGCGAGAAGGTCACCGCGGCACTCGCCGCCGACGACGCTATTCGCCGAGGGGGGACATCGCCCAGCTCATCGCAGTTCCGGGGCATGCGCGGCTGACCGTCGAGGCCAACCCGGAACTCGCCGACGAGCTCGGGTACTTCCCGATCCCGGGCGACGCGCCGGGCGAACCGGGCGCGGCGTTCACCGGTGGCTCGGTGCTGATCCAGCCGGAGCGGTCCGCGCATCCCCAGGAGGCCTACGAGTTCGTCAAGCTGCTCGCCGGCGACGAGTGGCAGCAAGAGATCGCGGTCGCCATGAGCTACGTGCCCGACAAGACCACCCTGGTCGACGTGCTGGACGGCGATCCGGGCGCCGCCGCGATGGCCGCGGGCGCCGAGAACGGCCACGCCACCCCGAACTCGCCCTCCTGGGCGGCACTCGAAGCGGCGAACCCGATCAAGGACTACCAGACCGAGGTGATCAACGGCGCGGATACCGAGGCTGCGGCCGCCCGCCGCGCCTCGGACGCGATCACCGAGCTGCTCGCCGCGGGCCGCTGACCCGGTCCGGGCCGGAACCGGCCCACGAAGATCTGACAGCTCGGTGACGGCTGCCGCGTCGTCACCACCCGGCGACCTGCGGAGGCCTACCGTGACCGGGTGAGTTCTACCGAAAACCCCCGGCGGTACCGCCGTCGCCTCGACCTCCTCGTCGCCGCCGCGGCCGTCGCCCTGTTCACCGTGGCCGCACTCGTCGGCCACGCGGTGGAGAACCGCGACGGAACGCTGCGCCTGCGCTGGCCCCCGCTCTACGCCTACTGGGAGCCGCACCTCGGTCCGGGCACCCCGGCCGCCCTGGTGGTGGCCGCACTCATCGTGGTGTACGGCCCGTCCGCCGCCCGACGGCTGCGCTGGCGGCAGTTGCTCTGGGGCTCCTGGGTCGCCTCACTTGCCTGGGTCTGGTCACTGGCGCTCGTCGACGGCTGGGACCGCGGGGTCGCCCGGCGGCTGACCACCAAGTACGAGTACCTCCAGTCGGTCGGCGAGGTCGACGACATCGGGGCGATGCTGCGCGGCTTCACCGGCCGCATCCTGATGGACTCCCCGGACAACTGGCCGGCGCACGTCGCCGGGCACCCGCCCGGAGCGCTGCTGACCTTCGTGGGCCTGGACCGCGTCGGGCTGGGCGGCGGAGCGTGGGCGGCGGTGCTGTGCATCCTGGTGGGCGCCTCGGCGGCCACCGCCGTCCTGGTCACCGTCCGGGCCCTGGGCGACGAGGAGAACGCCCGGCGTGCCGCGCCGTTCCTCGTTCTGGCCCCGGCCGCGGTGTGGATCGGGGTCTCCGCGGACGGCTACTTCGCCGGGGTGGGCGCCTGGGCCACGGCACTGCTCGCACTCGCCGCGACCCGCCGATGCGCTCGGTGGCAGCTCGCAGCCGTGGGCTCCGGCGTGCTCTTCGGCTGGACGATGTACCTCTCCTACGGACTCGGCCTGCTGGTGGTCCTCGCACTCGCCGTCCTGTTCGCGGCCCGGGAGTGGCGGCCGATCCCCTGGGTGCTGCTGGGCGCCCTGCCCTGGGTGGCCGTGTTCACCGCAGCCGGGTTCTGGTGGTACGAGGGCTACTCGACGCTCGTCGAGCGCTACTACCAGGGCGCGGCCGGGGTGCGGCCCTACGTCTACTACGTCTGGGCCAACCTGGCCGCCCAGGTCGCCGTGCTGGGCCTGGCGACCGTCGCCGGGCTGCGCCGGGCGACCGGACGCGAGGCCCGGCGCGGCCCGCTGGTGGTGCTGCTGGCCGCCGGGCTGCTGATGGTGCTGGCAGCGGACCTGTCAGGCATGAGCAAGGCGGAGACCGAGCGGATCTGGCTGCCGTTCGCCATGTGGCTGATTCCGGCCGCCGCGCTCCTGCCGTCCCGCGACCACCGCTGGTGGTTGGGCGCACAGGCTGTTCTCGCACTCACCGTCAACCATCTCTTCGTCACCGGGTGGTGAGCGCCGTGCTGATCGAGTTCCGCGGGAGGCTGCACGACCCGAGGACCGCGACCGCCGTCGGACGGTGGCTGGGAGCCGCCTTCGCGGTGTGCTTCCTCACCGGCCTGCTCAGCCACGTGCTCCAGGAGCCGGCCGACTGGCCGGCCACGGCGCTGCCCTCCCGGCCTGTCCAGGGATACCGCCTCACCCAGGGCCTGCACGTGACCACCGGCATCGCGGCCGTGCCGCTGCTGCTCGTAAAGCTCTGGACGGTCTATCCCCGGCTGTTCGTCTCCCCACCGGTGCGCTCGGTACGGCACGCGCTGGAGCGGCTGTCGATCGCCGTCCTGGTGGCGGCCTCGGTACTGGAGCTGTTCCTCGGCCTGCTCAACATCGCGCAGTGGTACGTCTGGCCGTTCTCCTTCCGGCAGGTCCACTGGGCCCTCGCCTGGGTGATCATCGGCTCGCTGCTGCTGCACATCGCAGTCAAGACCCCGCAGATCGCCGCCCACTGGCGGCGCGACCGGTCGGATCCGGACGACGGCGACCGGCGGGCGCTGCTGCTCGGCACGGCAGCGGCCACCGGGGCCGTCACGCTCGTGACGGCCGGGCAGACCTTCCCTCCGCTGCGCCCGCTGACGCTGCTGGCGCCGCGCCATCCCGACTACGGTTCGCAGGGGCTGCCCGTCAACCGGACCGCCGCCGCAGCCGGGATCGACGCCGACCTACCGGACGACTGGCGGCTGGAGGTGCGCGGGCCGCGCCCGTTCTCGCTGACCCTGGCGGAACTGCGCGGCCTGCCGCAGCACGAGGCCGAACTGCCGATCACCTGCGTGGAGGGCTGGAGCGCCTCGGCGCACTGGGGCGGGGTACGGGTCCGGGACCTGCTGGAGCGGGCGGGCGCCCCGCCCGGAGCCCTGGTGCGGGCCGTCTCACTGCAGGAGCGCGGCGCCTTCGCCTCCGCCGTGCTGACGCCCGCGTACGCGACCGACCCGCTGACCCTGCTGGCGCTGCGGCTCAACGGTGAGGTGCTCGACGCCGATCACGGGTACCCCACCCGGATCATCGCGCCGAACCGGCCCGGCGTGCTGCAGACCAAATGGGTGACACGACTGGAGGTACTCGGATGAGCACGACGGGCGTACTGCGGGTGCTGCTCGGCACGGCCGGCTGCGCGCTCATCGCGGTGGGCGGCCTGAACCTGCTGTTCGAGACCCGGTCAGGCACTCCGGCCCAGGTGGCCGTGTGGCTGGCCGGATCGGTGGCCCTGCACGACTTCGTCGCCGTCCCCCTGGTGCTGCTGGCAGGTCTGGGACTGCGTCGGCTTCCGGAGCGGCGACTGTGGCGAGGGGCTCTGCTGGTCGCCGGCGTCCTCACGCTGACCGCCCTGCCGGTGCTGCTGCGTCCGGAACCCGCGAACCCCTCGCTGCTGCCGTTGGACTACCCCCGGAACTGGGCCCTGCTGCTGGCGGCCGTCGCATGCGCGGCCGCCGGGTGGGCGCTCGCCCGCAGGCTGAGGAACCGCCGGTCGTAGGCGGACCATTGCTCGGCGACCTCCCAGCCGGACGACTCGGCCCGGACCCGCAGCGCGGCCGCGCCGATCCGGGCCCAGGGGAACGCCGGCCCGCGGCCGCCGCTGCCGTCGTCCAGCCGTACCTCGACGCACTCCTCCACCTCGGTCGGCGCCGCTTCGACGAGCAGCACGCCGCCCGGGGCCAGCAGCTCGCCCACCCGGGCGAGCAGGGCCCCCGGATCACCGCCGATGCCGACGTTGCCGTCCAGCAGGAGCGCGCTGTCCCAGCGGCCCTCTCCCGGCAGCGGCTCGAACACCGAGCGGCACAGGGCCGCGGCGCCCAGAGCGCGGGTGCGGTGGACGGCGTCCGGGGTGGTGTCGATGCCCAGCGCCGGGTGGCCGCGCCGCCGCAGCGCCGCGACCATCCGGCCGGGGCCGCAGCCGATGTCCACCACCGCTCCGGAGCAGCGGCCGAGGACGGTGCCGTCCGCCTCGTCCGCGCCGGCGCACCAGCGCTCCACCTCCAGCGGCAGCAGCCAGCCGTCCGGGCGGCGCAGGAACAGCGGCCCACGGCCGGTGCGCAGGGCGTCGGCGTACGGGTCGGCGTGCCAGGGGATACGGTCTCCCGGCGGGGGCGAGGTCGTGGTCACCGTACCTCCACCGGGCCGGTCGCCGCGCGGTGCGCGGCGGCGAAGCGTCCGTCGGTGGCTGCCGCGACCGCGGCCGCGTCCTCCGCGGTGTCGACGTCCCGCAGCACGGGGAGGTCGCAGACGGCCAGACCGGCGTCCAGCAGGCGGCGGCGCTGCACCTCCCCCGTGGTGGGACGCGACATCGGCACACCGCGCAGCAGGTCCGGGTCGGGGCTGCGGAGTCCCAGTGCCCAGAAGCCGCCATCGGCGGCCGGGCCGAACCAGGCGTCGCAGTCGCGCCAGCCCTCGGGAGCGAGCACCGGGGCCAGGAGCCCGGCAGTGAGCTGCGGGGTGTCCATGCCCACCAGCAGCGCCGGACCGCGGCAGTGGCCGAAGGCGCCGGCGAGGCGGGCGTCGAGCCCTCCCGCGCACTGCGGCACCACCTCGAAGCCTGCGGGCAGCCACGCGCCCGGCTGTCCGTCGAGCACCAGTACGCGCCGCTGCGCCGGGAGGGCGGCTACCGTCTCCAGGGTGTCGGTGAGGGCCGCCTCGGCGAGACGCGCCGCCTCGTCGGGTGCGAAAGGGGGTGTCAGCCGGGTCTTCACCCGGCCGGGCACCGGTTCCTTGGCGATCACCAGGATCGTGGTCCGCGACTGAGCCTTCACCGCAGCACTCCCCGCATGTCCTTCACTGCCTGGGCCGTTCCGAGCCAGGTGCCGGTCACCTTCGACCGGCCCGTCCGGGGCGCGTAGCCGACGGACGTCTCCAGGATCCGCCAGCCCGCGTCGGCCGCCCGGACGACCATTTCCAGCGGGTAGCCGCTGCGGCGGTCGGTCAAACCGAGGTCGAGCAGCGGCCGGCGGCGGGCGGCGCGCAGCGGCCCGAGGTCGTGGAGCCGCACACCCGTCCTGCGGTGCACCATCCGGGCCAGCGCCATGTTCCCGGCTCTGGCGTGGAGCGGCCAGGCACCGCGGGCGGTCGGGCGGCGCCGGGCGAGGACCAGGTCGGCACCACCGTCCTCGACCGGCGCCGCGACGCCGTCCACCGCGGACGGGTCGAGCGAGCCGTCGCAGTCGCAGAAGGCGACCAGTTCGGCCTCGGCGGCGAGCAGCCCGGCGTGGCAGGCGGAGCCGAAACCCTTACGAGGCTCGTGCACCACCGTCGCCCCCAGCTCAGCGGCGATCTCGGCCGATCCGTCGGTGGACCCGTTGTCGACCACGATGGGGTGCCAGCCGGCCGGGACCCGGCCGAGCACCCAGGGCAGCGCCCCGGCCTCGTCCAGGCAGGGCAGCACCAGGTTCCCTCGTGGCGTTGGCTTTCTGTTCATCTCTTTCACCCTACGAGGACAAACCGCGCTCAAGGGGCTGCTGACCTTACGAAACGCGGACGTCCCACCGACGAACGTCTCCCGGACCGCTGCACGGCCCCCCGCAGTGCCAGACTCGACGGCATGACGGACAGCCCGACGCCGCGCCGCGTCCTGGTCGTGGACGACGACCCGACGGTGACCGAGGTCGTCGCCGGTTACCTGCACCGGGCCGGTTTCGCGGTCGAGAGCGCCGCGGACGGCACCTCCGCCCTGCACCGTGCCCGCAGCCATCCGCCCGACCTCGTGGTGCTCGATCTGATGCTGCCCGGGACGGACGGTCTCCAGGTCTGCCGGCAGCTCCGGGAGGCAGGATCGGTCCCGGTGGTGATGCTCACCGCGCGCGGCGCCGAGGAGGACCGGATCACCGGGCTCGAACTGGGCGCCGACGACTACGTCACCAAACCGTTCAGCCCGCGCGAACTCGTGCTGCGGATCGAGTCGGTGCTCCGCCGTGCCGGTGCCCGCCCGGCCGCCGGGCCGCTGCTGCGGGGCGGCGGCATCACCCTCGACCCGGGCGCGAGGACGGCGCGGAACGCCGGCGGCGACCTCGCCCTCACACTGCGGGAGTTCGATCTTCTTACTCACCTGCTGCGCCACCCGGGGCGGGCGTTCACCCGGGAGGAACTGATGTCGACGGTGTGGGGCTGGGACTTCGGGGACCTGTCGACCGTCACCGTCCACGTCCGCCGGCTGCGGCACAAGATCGAGGCCGATCCCGCCGCCCCGCAGCTGATCCGCACGGTCTGGGGCGTCGGCTACCGCTTCGACAGCGGCGTCACCGCGCACACGGCGCCCGGCGACGGACCGGGCAGCGCGCCACGGCCCGCCGCCGCCCCGGGCCACGGGACGGGGCACGGCACGGAGGGCGGCACGGAGGGCGGGACGGAGAGTGGCACCCGGTGAAGGACTTCGCGCTCATCGCGCTCTACGCGGCGCTCGGGGCGGCCGGGACCGGTCTGCTGGGCGCGGTGGCGCTACGGGTGCTGCGCCGGCGGTCGGTCGCGGTCTCGCTGGCGCTGCTCATCGCCGTGACTGTGGGAGCGATGCTCGCCGGCACCCTCTCGGTCGCCTGGGCCATGTTCCTCAACCGGCACGACCTGGCAGTGGTGACGACGGTGTGCGCGGTGGCCGCCGTGGCCGCGACGCTCACCGCCCTGCTGCTGGGCCGCTGGGTGAGCGCCGGCCACCGGGCGCTGGAGCAGTCCGCCCGCACACTCGGTGACGGGGCGGGCTTCACTCCGCCCGACCGCGCCATGCCATCGGAACTGGCCTCCCTGGCCGGTCAGTTGACGGACGCGGGTGAGCGTCTGGCGCAGGCCAGGCAGCGTGAACAGGCGCTGGAGGCGTCCCGGAGGGAACTCGTCGCCTGGATCTCACACGACCTGCGCTCCCCGCTGTCCGGCCTGCGGGCCATGGCGGAGGCGCTGGAGGACGGCATCGCCCCCGACCCGGACCGGTACCACCGGCAGATCCGGGTCGAGGTGGAGCGGCTGAGCGCCATGGTCGGCGACCTCTTCGAGCTGTCCCGAATCCAGGCCGGCTCGCTGGCGCTGGCCCCGACCCGGATGTCGGTGTACGACCTGATCAGCGACGCCATCGCGGGGGCGGGCCCGCTCGCCGCCGAACTCGGGGTGCGCCTGGCCGACGAGGGGGTGGAACCGGTGCCGGTCGAGGTGGACGGCAAGGAGATGACCAGGGTGCTGGCCAATCTGCTCGTCAACGCGATCCACCGGACCCCCGCGGACGGCACGGTGGCGGTGGCCGCCGACCGCCGCGAGGACTCGGTGGTGCTGTCGGTGACCGACGGCTGCGGAGGGATTCCCGCCGCGGCGCTGCCGCGGGTCTTCGACACCGGCTGGAGCGGGGACGACGCCCGTACCCCGCCATCCGGCGCCGGGCTGGGCCTGGCGATCGTCCGGGGAATCGTCGAGGCACACTCCGGGCGGGCCTCGGTGCGCAACGTCCCCGGCGGATGCCGGTTCGAGGTCACCCTGCCGACTCGGGCGACGCTGCCAGCGGTGCCGTGGCGAAGCGAGCCATCCCCTCGGTGAAGCCCACCCGGGGCCGCCAGCCCAGCTCCCGTTGCAGCAGTGCGGAGGAGGCGGTGATGTGCCGGACGTCCCCGAGCCGGTACTCCCCGGTGACCCGGGGTGCGGGGCCGCCGCGGGCCGCGGCCAGGGCCGCCGCCATCTCGCCCACCGTGTGCGGGGTGCCGCTGCCGGTGTTGTAGACGCGCAGTCCGCCCTCCGGCTGGGTGTCCAGCGCGTCCAGGGCCACCGCGTTGGCGGCGGCGACGTCCTCGACGTGCACGAAGTCCCGCCGCTGGCCGCCGTCCTCGAACACCCGCGGCGCCTCGCCGCGTTCCAGCGCCGACCGGAAGAAGGAGGCCACGCCCGCGTACGGGGTGTCCCGGGGCATGCCGTCTCCGTAGACGTTGTGGTAGCGCAGGCTCACGGCCCGGCCACCGGTGGCACGCGCCCAGGCGGCGGCCAGATGCTCCTGGGCGAGTTTGGTGGTGGCGTAGACGTTGCGCGGGTCGGCGGGGGCGTCCTCCCCGACCAGCCCTGGCTCCAGCGGCGCACCGCAGTCCGGGCACGGCGGTTCGAAGCTGCCGCTTTCGAGAGCGGCGGGCGAACGGGGGCCGGGCCGCACCTGCCCGTGCGCCGGGCAGTGGTAGCGGCCCTCGCCGTAGACGACCATGGACCCGGCCAGCAGCAGTCTGCGGACACCGGCCTCCGCCATCCCCTCCAGCAGGACGGCGGTACCGAGGTCGTTCGTCGAGACGTACCCGGAGGCGTCCTCGAATCCCTTGCCGAGCCCGACCATGGCGGCCTGGTGGCACACCGCGTCCACTCCCGTGAGTGCCTCGGCCACGACCCCTGCGTTTCGGACGTCGACCCGCAGGTGGTGCCGGTCGGGTCTCCGGACCGCCAGGTCGCAGACGGTGGTGTCGTGTCCCGCCGCGCGAAGCGCGGGGACGATGTGCGAGCCGATGAATCCGGCTCCTCCGGTGACCAGGACATGCATGACCACAGGGTAGGCCCGCGGCACCCGCCGAAGGCGCCACCACGGCCGAGGCGTTCCCGGTCCGTAAGAACCGCACCCGGGTATGGCCAAGGCAATGCGGCGGGTGCCACGATCGGTGGCATGACCAACGATCGTCTTCGCGATGTGTACATCGTCGACACCGTCCGGACACCGGTGGGCCACTACGGCGGCGGGCTGGCACCGGTGCGCCCCGACGACTTGGCCGCCCACGTGGTGCGCACCCTGGTGGCGCGCAACCCGGAGCTGGAGCCGGACAGGATCGACGAGGTGATCCTCGGCAACGCCAACGGCGCGGGTGAGGAGAACCGCAACGTGGGGCGGATGGCGGTACTGCTTGCCGGGTTGCCGCCGACTGTGCCGGGCAGCACCGTGAACCGGCTGTGCGCCTCCGGTCTGGAGGCAGTGGTGCAGGCGGCCCGGACGATCGCGGTGGGCGACGCCTCGGTCGTGATCGCCGGCGGAGTGGAGTCCATGAGCCGCGCCCCGTGGGTGATGCCCAAACCCGAGCGGGCGTTCCCGGCGACCGCCCCCGAGATACACGGGACGACGCTGGGCTGGCGGATGGTCAATCCGGAGATGCCCTCGCAGTGGACGGTCTCGCTCGGCGAGGGTGCCGAGCTGATCGCGGACCGGTACGGCATCGGCCGCGAGCAGCAGGACGGCTTCGCACTGGAGAGCCACCGCCGGGCCGCCCTGGCCTGGAAGAACGGGCTGTACGACGCGGAGGTCGCCCCGGTGCCCGGCACGGAAGCGGATCGTGACGAGTCGGTGCGGGAGGGCACCTCGACGGAGGCCCTCGCCCGGCTGCGGCCGGCGTTCCGGCCGGACGGCGGCACGGTGACGGCCGGCAACTCCTCTCCGCTGAACGACGGAGCGGCGGCCCTGCTGCTGACCGACGAGGCCGGGCTGGCGGCGAGCGGCCGGGAGCCGCTGGCACGGGTCGTCTCCTCGGCCGTGACCGGCATCGAGCCGCAGTACTTCGGTCTCGGCCCGGTGGAGGCCGCGCGCCGGGCCCTGACCCGAGCGGGCCGCGATCTCTGCGGGCTGCACACGGTGGAGCTGAACGAGGCGTTCGCGGCCCAGGCCCTCGGCTGCCTCGCCGAGTGGCCCGAGCTGGACCCGGAACGCGTCAATCCGCGCGGTGGCGCGATCGCGCTGGGCCACCCGCTGGGCGCCTCCGGCGCACGGCTGGCCGGTGCCGTCGCCCGGCAGCTCGCCGAGGCCGGTTCCGGGACCGGGATGGCCGCCCTGTGCATCGGGGTAGGCCAGGGGCAGGCGCTGGTCCTGGAACGCTGAACCGGGAGCGGAGCACCGCCCCGGAGAGCGGCGGCCCGCGCCGGGAGCAGGGGCCCCCACCCCGGGCAGGGACCCGCACGCTCCGGGAGGCGGGGTCCGGCACCACGAACCCCCCGCCCGGTCGTCCGGGTCGGGGAGGGGAAGGAAACGCCCGCCCACGGCTGCCGGAGCGCCGCGGGAGGGCCGGTGGGGCGAGGGCTGTCAGGGAACGACGATGATCTTGCGGCCCTGGCCGGAGGCGAAGCGGTCGAGCGCCTGCGGGTAGCTGTCGAGCGGAAGCCGGTCACTGATGAAGACCGCCGGGTCGATGACCCCGTTGGCGAACAGGTCCGCCGCCCGCTCGTAGCTGTGCAGCACGGCCATCGAGCCGGTGATGGTGATCTCCTGATTGTAGATCTTGTACGGCTCGATGACGGCGGTGGTGGCGTAGTCGGAGACACCGAACTGCAGGAAGGTTCCTGCCTTGGCGACCCGTCCGATGCCGTCCTGGATCGCCTTGGCGTTCCCGGTGGCGTCGATGACGACGTCCCAGCCCTCGGGCCGGTCCAGCTGGTCGGCCGAGGCCGCCGAGTTGCTGACGCCGAGCGCCTTCGCCGTGGCCAGCCGCTCCGGGTTGAGATCCAGCACGTCCACCGACGCGGCGCCGGTGCGCTTGGCGAGCTCCAGCATCATCAGTCCCATGGTGCCGGAGCCGTAGATCAGCACCCGGGCGCCCATGCGGGCGTTGAGCACATCGTAACCGCGCACCGCGCAGGACAGCGGCTCGATGAGCGCCGCGTCCTGGAGACCCACGTGCTCGGGGAGCTTCACGCAGTTGGCGACCGGGGCGGTGGCGTACTCGGCCGCGCCGCCCGCGGTGGTCACGCCGATCGCGTTCCAGCGGTCGCACAGGTTGTTGTGACCGCTGCGGCAGTACCGGCACTCGAAGCAGTACAACGAGGGGTCGACGGCCACGCGGTCGCCCTCGACCAGTTCGGTGACCTCGCTGCCGACCGCTGCGACCTCGCCGGCGAACTCGTGGCCGGGGACCACCGGCAGGGTGGGAGCGAACTCGCCCTCCCTGATGTGCAGGTCGGTGCCGCACAGGCCACAGGCCGCCACCTTGACGACCACCTGGCGCGGTCCGGGGGTGGGGTCGGGAACCGTGGTGAGCGCGACCTTGCCGGGCGCCTCGATAACAGCGGCTTTCACTTGACGGCTCCTAGCGACAGGCCCTGGACAAGCTTGTCCTGGGCGGCGAATCCCGCGGCGAGCACCGGCAGGGAGATGACGATCGACGCGGCGCACACCTGGGCCAGGAACAGGCCCTGGCTGGTGATGAAGCCGGTCAGGAACACGGGTGCCGTCTGTGCCGCGACGCCGGTGAGGACCCGAGCGAAGAGCATCTCGTTCCAACTGAAGATGAAGCAGATCAGCGCGGTGGCCGCGATACCGGGCCCGGAGATGGGCGCGATGACGCGGGCCAGGATGGTCGGCAGCCGCGCGCCATCGATCTGCGCGGCCTCGATCACGGCCACCGGAACCTCGGCCAGGAAGGACTGCATCATCCACACGGCGATCGGAAGATTCATCGCGGTGTAGAGGATGACCAGCAACCAGATGTTGTCGAGCATCCCGATGTTGCTGGAGATCAGGTAGATCGGCAGCAGCGCGGCGACGATCGGCAGCATCTTCGTGGACAGGAAGAAGAACAGCACGTCGCGCCATTTCTCGACCGGTTTGATCGAGAGGGCGTACGCCGCCGGCAGGGCCAGCAGCAGGGTCAGCCCCGTGGAGACCACGGAGGCCGTCACCGAGTTGATGAGCGGCGGCCAGGGGCTCGCGCCGCCTCCCGCGCCGAAGAAGTCGGAGTAGTTGTCCAGCGTCAGCGGCGCGAACAGCGCCGGCGGGTTGGACGCCGCGTCCGGTTCCGCGTGGAAGGAGGTCAGCAGCATCCAGGCGATCGGAAGGAAGAACAAGATGCCCAGCAGCCAGGCCGCCATGCCCAGCAGGCTGCTGCTGCGGCGCGCACGGCGCAGTTCAGGGGCCGTCACTGGGGCGGTGGTGGCACTCATCAGCGGGCCACCTCCTCACTGAAGAGGGACGAGACCACTCGCAGGGCGAAGGTGGCCAGGATGATCGAACCGATCACGACCAGGACGCCCGCGGCGGAGGCCAGGCCGTACTCGTGGGCCTGGTAGAAGGTCTGGTAGATCGTGTAGGGCAGGTTGGCGGTGCCGAGGCCGCCGGAGGTCAGGGTGAAGACGGCGTCGAAGTTCTGCACGATGTAGATGGAGCCGAGCAGCCCGCCCAGTTCCAGGTAGCGGCGCAGGTGCGGCAGCGTGATGTAGCGGAAGGTCTGCCAGGCGCCGGCACCGTCGATCTTCGCGGCCTCCATCACGTCCCCCGGCCGGCTCTGCAGGCCTGCCAGCAGGATCAGCATCATGAACGGGGTCCACTGCCAGATCAGCGACATCTCCACCGCCAGCAGCGGCATGTCGGAGATCCAGTCGGGCTGGATCACCTGCTCGATGCCGACCAGGTTGCCGAACCAGTTGAGGAGACCGTTGAACAGCCCGTACTCCGGGTTGAACAGCAGGTGCTTCCACATCAGCGCGGCGGCGACCGGAACCACCAGGAACGGGGCGATCAGCATGGTGCGCACGATGCCCCGGCCGCGGAACCTGCGGTCCAGCAGCAGGGCGAGTCCCATACCCAGGATCAGACTCACCAGGACGACCGTCGCGGTGAGCACCACCGTGGTGACGACCGAGTCCCGCATCGCCTCGTCGGAGAGGACGGTGGCGTAGTTGGACAGCCCCGCGAAGGAGCGTGCGTCCGGGTACAGCGAGTTCCAGTCGAACACCGAGATGACCAGCGTGGCCACGAACGGCAGCTGGGTCACCACGATGAGGAAGATCAGGGCGGGAAGCAAAGGCGCCCGGGTCGACCAGGCGCGCAGCTTCTTGTTTCCGCCCGGAGGCGGGGCGGCGGCGTGGTGCCGCCCCGCTCCGGTGGTCGGCGGCGGCGAGACCGCCTTGACGGGGGTGGTCATTACTTCTGGTACTCCTTGCCGACCTGCTCAGCCAGGCTCTGGGACTTCTCCAGGGCTTCCTCGACCGTCTGACGGCCGGCGATGGCCGAGCTGATCTCCTGCGAGACCTTCAGGCCCAGGTCGGTGAACTCGGGGATGCCGACGAACTGGATGCCGGGGGCGGGACGCTCCTGGACACCCGGGTCGAGGGGGTCGGCCTCGCTGATGGCGTCGTACGTGACCTCGTAGAAGGCCTCGGCGGCCTCCTGGTACTCGGGGTTCTCATACGTCGAGGCGCGCTTGCCGGCCGGGACGTTGGACCAGCCGACCTCCTTGCCCACCAGCTCCTCGTACTCCTTGCTGGACGCCCAGGACATGAAGTCCCAGGCGTTGTCGGTGTTGTCCGACGCCTTCTGCATGCCCCAGGCCCAGGTGTAGAGCCAGCCGGAGCTGCCGGTCTCCTCGACCGGCGCCGGCACGTAGCCGATCTTGCCCTTGACCGGAGAGTCGTCGGCCTCGAGCGATCCGGCACCGGCGGTCGCGTCGTACCACATGGCCGTGTTGCCCTGGGTCATGTTGTTCAGGCACTCGGCGTAGCCGGCCTGCGCGGCGCCGGATTCGCCGTGGTCGCGCACCAGATCGACGTAGAACTGGGTGGCCTCGGTGAACTCGGGTGAGGTCAGCTGGGCGTTCCAGTCCTTGTCGAACCAGGTGCCGCCGAAGGTGTTCACGACCGAGGTCAGCGGCGCGGTGAGCTCGCCCCAGCCGGGCAGGCCGCGGAGGCAGATGCCCTTCATGTCGCTCTCGGCACCGTCCACGTCGGCGGCGATCTCACCCACCTCCTTCCAGGTGGGCTTGTCCGGCATCTCCAGGTTGTTCTTCTCCAGGATGTCCTTGCGGTACATCAGGAAGGAGGACTCACCGTAGAACGGCTGACCGTAGACCTTGCCGTCCTCCCCGGTGAGGGAGAGCCGCATCGGGTTGATGATGTCTTCCTCGTCGTACTCCTTGTCCTCGGACAGGTACGGGTCGAGTTCGTGCAGCCAGCCGTTCCTCGCGTAGATCGGCGTCTCGTAGTTGCTGATCGTGGCGAGGTCGTACTGGCCGGACTGGTTCGCGAAGTCCTGGCTTATCTTGTCGCGGACCTCGTTCTCCGGCAGGACGGTGAAGTTGACCTTGATACCGGTTTCCTCGGTGAAGTGCTTCTTGGTCAGCTTCTGCAGATCGACCATCTGCGGGTTGTTCACCATCAGTACGTTGACGGTGTCGCCCTCTTCACTGCCGGACCCGCCTGCTCCGGCGCAGGCCGTCAGCAGCAGTCCGCTGGCGGCGGTGCAGGCGATTACTGCGCGGTGTCGGCTCTGACTGCGCATCGTGACTCCCAGTGGTTCTGCGGGCGGCTCGAAGCCGCGCCACCCGCGACGGTGGTTATCCTCGTGGGGCTCGTTGGGCTGAAGGGCCGCAGGTTCCGATCACACCCGGATCACCTGCGGGCCGAGCAGCGAGTATCGGTGTGCCTCCGCGGACGGCAGGCCGGTGCTGGTGACGATCGCCTCGAAGTCGCTGACCTCGGCGAAGCGGCAGAAACTGACTGCGGCGAACTTGGTGTGCATTCCGACGAAGATGCGGCGACGGGCGGCCCGTACCGCCTGCGTCTTCACCTCGCTCACCGCGGGGTCGGGCGTGGTGAGGCCCAGATCGCGGGAGATGCCGTTGGCTCCCAGGTACGCCAGGTCGATGACGAACCCCGAGAGCATCCGAACGGTCCAGTGGTCGACGGTCGCCAGGGTCCCGCCACGCACCCTGCCGCCGAGCAGCAGAACGGTGTACTTCTCCTCCTCCGCCAGCACCCCCGCAGTGGCCAGGGATGTGGTGACGATGGTCAGGGGCCGGTCCCTGGGCAGTGCCTCGGCAATGAGCTGCGGGGTGAAGCCCTCGTCGACGAACACCGTCTCGGCCTCGCCGAGCAGGCCGGCTGCCGCGGCGGCGATCCGGCGCTTCTCCGGTACGTGCATGGTGGTGCGGAACGCGAGGGTCGTCTCGAATCCGGCACTCTCCACCGGGTAGGCACCACCGTGTGTACGGCGCACCAGGCCGTGGTCCTCCAGTAGTCGCAGGTCGCGGCGGATCGTCTCCTTCGCGACATCGAGTTCCGCTGCGAGCTCGGCGACATCGACCGAACCCGCCCGACGCGCAGCGGCGACGATCTCCCGCTGACGTTCATCCGCGTTCACGACCTGCACCTCTCCTGGACGAGTGCCCGTTCGGGCCCATGGAGGAAGTTGTACAGCCGGTCGAACGACTTCACCAGGTGCACCACCCGCTGGATCGGGCCCGCTTGTGCCCGTTTCACCGCGATGAAGACCCTGTTGCGACAAGGGAAACCGAACTTTGTGTCCGCGGTCACATCGCCCGGATGTCCGAAACGGCGCACCCGCGCAATGCCCGTTTGACACAGAACGGAACGGCCCGGTCGGGCACGCACCCCCGTCACCCGGTCACGAAGTGGTAACGCCGCTCGGGACGCCCGGTCGTCCCGTACCGGAGGGTGACCCGGGCCCGACCGGCGGCGACGAAGAACTCCAGATAGCGGCGGGCGCTGACCCGCGACAATCCGCTCCGCTCGGCGCACTCCGAGGCGGACAGCCCGTCCGGCTCCTCGTACAGGGTCCGGCTGACCAGTTCGGCGGTCTGCTCCGTGGCCCCTTTCGGCAGCCGGCCGGGCCGGCCAGCCTCTCACCGCTCACCGCGGAGCCGGGCGCCACCGTCGCCCCGTTCCTGTCGTACTCGTTCGAGAAACGGTTCGCCAAGGACGGCGGCACCTTCGGCAAGGGCAACATCAAGGGCGTCGCGGCGCCCGAGTCGGCCAACAACGGCGCCGCGGTCGGCTCCTTCGTCCCCCTGCTGACCCTGGGCGTGCCGGGGTCGGGCACCACCGCCGTCCTGCTGGGCGCCCTGCTGGTGCTCGGCGTCCAGCCGGGGCCGCTGCTGCTGGAGGAGCAGCCGGACATGTTCTGGGGCGTCGTCGCCAGCATGTACATCGGGAACATCGTGCTGCTCGTCCTGAACCTGCCGCTGATCCCCCTCTTCGCCAAGATCCTCAAGACACCCCGGACCCTCCTGCTGCCGCTCGTCGTGGTCTTCTGCGTGGTCGGGGTGTACGGGCAGTCGTTCAGCACCTTCGGCCTGTGGCTGCTGATCGCCTTCGGCGTGACCGGCTTCCTCATGCGGGCCGACGGCTTCCCGGCCGCGCCTCTCATCCTGGGTCTGATCCTCGGCGGACTGATGGAGAAGTCCATGCGGCAGGCGCTGCTCATCTCCTCGGGCGACTTCGGCACCTTCGTCAGCAAGCCGATCTCGGCGGCTCTGCTGGCCGTCGCGGCGCTCTCCCTGCTGGCGCCGGCGCTGACCGCCTGGCGACGCTCGCGCCGGATCCGCACCACCACCGGCCCGGCCTCCGGTGCACGGGCCGACTCCGGCGCGGGGCCGGAGTCCGGAGCCCCGGCCCGCGCGGGGGAAGCGGGCGACGACACCGGGTTGTCCGGTGGGCAGCTCGGGCCGCAGGATGGCCCCGCGGACTCCCGCGCCGGGCAGGTCCGCCGCCGCGGGAGCGGCGCCGGCCCCGAAGGCGCAGACGCCGCGAAGCCCGGCAGCGGCAGCGGCAGCGGCAGCGGCAGCGGCAGCGGCAGCGGCAGCGGCAGCGGCAGCGGCAGCGGCAGCGGCAGGCCGAACGAGTGAGGAGGAACGGGCGGTGACCCGGTGGCTGGCGGCAACGGCCGTCCTCTCACTGCTGCTGGCGGGCTGCGTACTCGACCCCCGCACGGAGCCGGACCGGATCCGACTGATGGTCCCCACCCGGCGGCGGTGGCTACGACGCCACAGCCCGCGTGCTGGCCCTGACCATGGACGAGGCAGGCCTCGCCGAGGGCGTGGAGGTCTTCAACCTCTCCGGCTCCGCGGGCACGACCGCGCTCGCCCGGCTCGTCCACGAGGAGGGGAACGCGCAACTGCTCATGCAGATGGGCCTCGGTCTGGTCGGCAGCACACTCTCGACCGGTTCGCCCCACGCCCCGTCCGACGCGACTGCGCTCGCCCGGCCGGTCGAGGAACCGGAGGTGGTGGTGATCCCGGCGGACTCCGCCCACCACTCGTTCGGCGACCTGGTCGCCGCGTGGCGGAGCGAGTAGGGGCTGCGGGCGGGGGTGGGCTCGCATCCGGGCGGCCCCGACCGCCAGGCGCTGATACTGATCGCCGAGCAGGTCGGGCTCACCCCCGGCGAGCTGCCGTTCGACCGCCACGACGGCGGCGGCGAACTCCTGGCCGCCATGCTCAGCCACCGGGTGGACTTCGCGGTCACCGGCTCGGCGGAGTACCGCCACGCCATCCGGGCCGGTCGTCTCCGGGTCCTCGCGGTCACCGGCCCCGAGCGGCTGGAGGGCATCGAAACCCCCACGCTGAGGGAGACCGGACACGATCTCGAGGTGCTCAACTGGCGCGGTCTCATGGCCCCGCCGGGCATCACCCCGGAGCAGCGGCGTGCTCTGGTCTCGCTCCTCGGCCGGCTCCGCGCGTCCGGCGCGTGGCAGCGCACCCTGCGGGAGAACAGGTGGCGGGACGCCTGCCTCCCGGGCGAGGCCTTCGGTCGCTTCCTGGCCGCCGGGGACTGCCGGGTGGGCACGCTCCTCGACCGGTTCGACGACAGCCGACCCTGACCCGGACACTTCCCCACGCGGGACTTCTGCGGCCCGCTCCACTCCGGCCCTGCCCGCCTCTGCAGGTCCGGCCTTGCCACCTCCGCGGGTCCGTCCGGACACACGCCCGCCGCTGCTCCACCCGGTCGGGGGTGCGCGGAGCAGCGGCGGGCGCGGGTTCCTGCCGGTGGCCTGTAGCCCCCGGCGTTGCGCGGTCTCCGGGGCCCCGGAGACCGGAACTCCGAAACGCGGAGGTCCGAAGCCGAGGGAGAGGCGGGCTACCGCCCTTCCGGTCGGCCGAGCGGTACCCGGGCCGTCTCCGGCGACTCGGTGTCCAGCGGGACCGACCACTCGCGGACGAGCCCCAGCTGGACGGCCTGGCGCGGCAGGGCGGCGTTGAGCAGCCAGTCGGCCAGCACCCGCACCCGGTTCCCGGGCAGCGAGGTGAGGTGGTATCCGCGGGTGACCGCGCTGGCCAGCACTCCTGAGAGCGGGACCTGCAACGGGTTCGCTGCGGCCTTCACCCCGCCGAGGTCCACGGCGAACCCCAGGTCGTGGTGCTTGTACGGCTGCGGCTCGCCCCTGCCGTAGGAAGCTGCCAGGTTGACCGCGGCCGTCTTCCCCTGGCGCGAGGCGTGCTGCGCGGTCATCGGCGTGAACTCGCCCGGGCGGGTGAGATCAGGGACTGCCGCGGCGTCCCCGCAGGCCAGCACCTCGGGGTGCCCTGGCACGGCGAGGTACTCGTCCACGACGAGCCGCCCCTGCTCGGTCGGCAGGCCCAGCGCCTCGACCAGCGGGTCGGGTCGCGCCCCGACACACCACACGAGCGACCTGGTGCCCACGAAGCCGCCATCGTCGAGGAAGACCCCGTCCGCGGTCGCCTCCTTCACCGTCGTCTCGGTCCGCACCTCGACGCCGCGCTTGCGCAGCACGTCCTCCGCGGTGCGGGAGAGCCGGCGGTCGAGCTCGGGCAGGGCCCGCGGGGCGAGGTCGAGCAGGAGCCAGCGCGGCTCCGGCACCCGCCGATAGCGCTTGGCGAGCGCCCGCGTGAGCAGCGCACCCTGCGCGGCGACCTCGGTACCGGTGTAGCCGGCCCCCACGACCGTGAAGGTGCAGCGGGCAGCCTGCTCCTCCGGGTCGTCCGACGCCGCGGCCAGCGCCAGCTGCCGGTTGATGTGGTCCCGCAGGTAGAGGGCCTCCGGCATACCGCGGAAACCGTGCGCGTGCTCCGCGACACCGGGGATCGGCAGCAGCTTGTTCACGCTGCCCACTGTCAGCAGCAGCCGGTCGTAGCGCAGGTCTCCACTGCGGCCCTCGGGATCGGTGTAGGAGATCCGCCGCTCGTCGAGGTCGACCCCTCGCACCTCTCCCGGCACCAGTTTCACGCCTGGCAGCGTGCCGGCGAGCGACACCGTGACCCGGCGCGGCTCCAGCACACCGGTCGCGACTTCGGGCAGGAGCGGGAGGTAGAGGAAGTAGTCGTTCGGGCTGATCAGCACCACCTCGGCGGCACCGCGGAGCTTCCGCGACAGCCGCCGAGCGGCCTGGTAGCCGGCGAACCCGGCTCCGACGATCACAATGCGGGGACGGCTCACCGTTCACCTCCTGGGTCGGGACCACGGTCGACAACCCCCGACGGGTCACCCCCGGAAGCGGCCTGAAACCTGACGGAGGGCGGCAGCGAGCATCCGGGGAAGTGCGGTATTGTTCTGGTGCGCGATCGGTCCGGGCAGCACACCGGGCCGGGAATGCATCGGGACGTGGCGCAGCTTGGTAGCGCACTTGACTGGGGGTCAAGGGGTCGCAGGTTCAAATCCTGTCGTCCCGACGATGCAGAACGACTCACGGCCGGGAGGTGAATCTCCTGGTCAGTGGGTCTTTCTCGTGTCTCGATCCACTGCTAGCGGACGACTCGGAGAGGCCGTGGGCGAGGCGGCTCTGGGACCAGTTTGGGACCAGGGGCGGTCTTGGACGACTTGAGGTGCTCGCTGAGCGCCGCGCCGGCACGAGCGATCGAACGAGGATCCGGGCGCAGGTAGCGTTGTGTCGTGCTGAGCGAGCCGTGACCGGCGATCTTCCGCAGCACATGCAACGGCACGCCGGCGTCAGCCATCCACGTCAGTCCCGTGTGCCTCAGGTCGTGCCGCCGCAGATGCTCGAACCCCAGCCGGACGACGACCTCGTCCCAGTGCGTGGCATCGCGCAGCACCGCGGTCGATATCCGCCCGCCGCGGGGCCCGGCAAAGAGGCGGGCCATGGGGTCGCCTCCCACGGCAGCAATGCGTTCGGC